>DASWAA010000424.1:0-3633 GCA_036391385.1 Streptosporangiaceae bacterium | reverse complement strand
GCGACACACGTGCGTGTCGGTACGGCGTTGCTCGGTGGCAGGCGCGCCTTCGTCAGGTAATGTCCGACGCGTAGCACACGGCGCAAGCTGGGCTGCACCGATGTTTGCTACACAGCGGCATGACGGAGGACTGACGATGGCCAGCGCAATGCGCAAGATGGCGGTCTATCTCGGCCTGGTGGAAGACGACCATCGCTACGACGATCCTTACACCGACGAGTACGGCGACGGTGAGGATTACGGGGATTACGTCACCGAGTACGCCGACAGTTCCGAGCCGCGTGACGTGCACGCCGCCTACGGCGTCGAAAACGGCCACGACGGACGGGCCAGGGCAGGGCGCGCCGTGGATCCGGATCAGGTGCGCACGACTGACCTGACCAGGATCACGACCCTGCACCCGCGCACGTACAACGAGGCCCGGACGATCGGTGAGCACTTCCGGGAGGGAACGCCCGTTATCATGAACCTCACCGAGATGGTCGACAGCGACGCCAAGCGACTCGTCGACTTCTCGGCGGGTCTGATCTTCGGGCTCCGCGGGTCGATCGAGCGGGTCACCAACAAGGTGTTCCTGCTGTCGCCGGCGAACGTCGAGGTGACGGCTGAGGACAAGGCCCGCATCGCGGAGCGGGACTTCTTCAACCAGAGCTAGGCTCAGGCCGGCACTCTGGTTCAGACCAACAGCTAGGTTCGATCAGAATTGGGTACATGCGAGCTGGCAACATGACACAGCGGTCAGGCCGGGGCGCCTGCCGTTACCGCAGGACGCAGTGGCAGGCGCCGTGAGTATCGTCTGGCTGGTCCTCTACTACGCACTGTGGCTCTACCTGCTGCTGGTTGTCGGACGCGGGATTATCGACATATTGCAGAATTACAGCCGGTCCTGGACGCCGTCAGGCCCGCTGGCGGTGGTGGCTGAGATCATTTTCACGGCAACCGATCCGCCACTGAGATTGCTAAGGCGCTACATCCGACCGGTCAGGCTAGGTAGTGTTGCCCTAGACCTCGGCTACACGCTGTTGTTCGTCGTGATCTTCGTGTTGCTATACGTCGTGGGCGGTTTCCTGATCAGGTAACCTCCCAAGGGGACCACGTGCCAAGGAGAACATAGACATGCCACTGACGCCCGCGGATGTGCGGAACAAGCAGTTCAGCACGACTAGGCTCAGGCCTGGCTACGACGAGGAAGAAGTGGACGCCTTCCTGGATGAAGTCGAGGCTGAGCTTGACCGGCTGATTCAGGAGAACGAGGAACTTCGCGCGAAGCTAGCTGAGGTGCTCCGCGGCGGGAAGATGGGCGGCCCGCTGGGCTCGCCGCACATGGACGCTCCTGACCACATGCAGTCGGAGCAGATGCGGATGGAGCCGGAGCGCCGGCCCGAGCCGATGCCGATGATGAAGTCCGCCGAGGACAACATGGACACGGCGGCTCGCGTCCTTGCGCTCGCTCAGCAGACCGCTGACCAGGCGATCGCTGATGCGCGCCGGGAGGCGGACGAGACCCTGAGCCGCGCTCGCCGCGAGGCCGACGACGTGCTCACCAAGGCGCGCCGCCAGTCCGAGCAGATCATGAGCGACGCTCGCGCGCGGGCGGAGAGCCTCGAGCGAGACGCTCAGGAGCGGCACCGCCAGGCAATGGGCTCGCTCGTGCAGTCGCGCGAGGAACTCGAGCGCCGGGTGGACGACCTGCGGGCATTCGAGCGTGAGTACCGCAGCAGGCTCAAGGCATACCTCGAAGGCCAGCTACGCGACCTTGAGGCCGGTGCCGCGGACAGCGGCGTGTTCCCGGCGGTCGCCGCGACCGGCCCGCAGCCAGCGATCCCGGTGGGCGCGGGCCACATGCGCAATGGTGGTCCCTCCGGACCGGCCTTCGCCGGCATCTCCGAGCCGGTCGCGCACAACGGCGGGTACCACCCGGCCGACACCGGCCAGCACGACCGCCGGTAGCGGGCGCCGCTCTTCGCATACTTCGGTCTAGCCTCGCGAGCGGAGTCTGAGCGTGAGCCGGTTCGGCGTAGTCCTGTCGGTCGTGCTCTCGGTCGTCCTCGCGGCAATCGGGCTGCTGGTGGCGGGTGCCGTCGCCGGCAGCCTGTTGCTTGTCTACGCGTCGATCGGCGTCGCGGCGCTGGGCGCGCTAATGCTGCTCGTCGCGGTGCTGCTCGGCCGCGGCGAGATCTTCGGTTCTGCAGAGGGCTCGGTCGCCGCGAGGCAGCAGGCGCCCGCGTCGGCTGCGAGCGCGGCAGCCGTCATCGCGATGGCCACGGCACAGGGCAGCACTGCCGGCCGCAGAGGCGCAGCAGGCAAGAACGGGTACGGCAAGTCAGCTGACCGCGGGAGTACTGATCGCGGGGGTGCTGACCGCCGGGGGTCTGGGCGCGAGGCGCGTGACCGTGTCGAAGGTGCGGCCAGCCCAGCGGCAGCCAATGCCGGTGGCGAGATAGCTGGCAGGAAGGCGGCGGTCCCGGTCCGTGCGGCTGCAGGGGCTGCTGACGCGGCGGCTGCCGAAGCTGCGGCGGCCGGGGCTGCGGCGGCCGGGGCTGCAGCGGCCGCCAGTCGGCGTGCGGGCTTTGGTCGGCGGCGCCCGGCCCCGGCGTCAGATGCGGAGTCGGCAGCGGCATCGGCGCCTGCGGCTCGAGGATCTGCCATGGGCGTACCGGGGGCCACGAGGCCGGCGGCAGGCGCGGATCACGGACAGGCTGGCACTGCGAAGGGACCCGCGGCGGAGCCGGCTGGCAGGCCAGCGCGACCAGAGGCGGAGCCCGCCGTACGCGCGGCCCGACCGCCCGCGGAGTCCGCTGGCCGGGAACTAACCGCGGCGAAGGCCGGCTCGGATACGAGCGACGCCGCTGATCCGGCAATCAGGCTGATCGAATCCGCAGCGGCTCGTGCCTATGCCCGTGCCGAGAGCGCCGAGCGGAGTGGCACGGACCGCCCAGGCGCCCCAGGTCGCCCTGGCGGTCCGGATCGTGCGGGCACCTCGGATCGTGCGGGCACCTCGGATCGTGCAGGCAGGGGTCGGCCTGAGCAAGACCGGCCTGATGTCGACCGGACCGGACAGGACCGGGCTGGACAAGACCGGGCTGCGCAGGACCGTGCTGCGCATGACCGGGACTGGCGTCGTGAGTTCAGGGCGGCGCGCCTTGCCCAGAGTGGCCCCGCCGGCTTCCTCGATAACCCGGCCGATCGTGAGCGACGCGACCGGGACCGGGCGAGCTCGGCCGGAGTGCCCAGCCGGCTGGAACGCGAGTCGGCCCGGGCAGCAGTCAAGTCTGGCGACGCCAGCCCCGCCGAAAAGCCAGGTACCGACTCCGAGGGCGGCAGCAGGCCGAGTGCGCCTGTGCCGACTCGGGCAGACGCCGCCAGGAAGGATACGCCTGGCGCAGGAGCGCCGAGGACCGATGCCTTCCGGCGTGAGCGCCCAGCGGCGGCGGGTGACCGTCAGGAACGCCCCGCTGGGGCATCCCGGCCAGACGCCGGTGGTCGTAGCGAGGCGAGCCAGTCAGCCGCGACGGCCGGCAGCGGTGCCAGTTCGGGAGCTGTCGTCAGCGCCGGACGACCGGGCTCCGCGAGAGCGTCAGCACCCGGCGCATCGGCCGGCGCGGCCGGGGCCGAAGACCGGTCAGCCATGTC
>DASWAA010000423.1:0-3198 GCA_036391385.1 Streptosporangiaceae bacterium | reverse complement strand
CTTGCGTAACAACTGCTTGTTATTTGCGTGATAACAGCTCCGCGCCTACCAGCCGCGCTCGCGCCACTCGGGGACGTGCGGGCGCTCGACCCCGAGCGTGGTGTCGCCGCCGTGGCCCGGGTAGACCCACGTTCCGTCGGGGAGCGTGGCGAAGATCCGCTCCTCGAGGTCGTTCATCAGCGAGTTGAACCGATCAGGGTTGTGGTCGGTGTTGCCCGGGCCGCCGGGGAACAGTGAGTCACCGGTGAACAAGTGCGGCTCGTCGGCCAGTTCGCCGCCGGCGTCGTAGCACAGCGCGATGCTGCCGGGGGTGTGGCCGCGCAGATGCGTGATCGAGAGCCGGCAGTCACCGACGCTGATCGTGTCGCCGTGGCTGACCAGCAGGGTCGGAGCGATCGGCAGGGCGGGAGCGTCCTCGACATGAGCCACGGTGTCGGCGCCGGTCGCCTTCGCGACAGTCTCCAGAGCGCCCCAGTGGTCGGCGTGCCGGTGCGTGGTAACGATCGTGGCCAGCGGCGCCCCTTCGAGCAGGGCAAGCAGCGTCTCCGGCTCGTTCGCGGCGTCGATCAGCAACAACTCGCCCGTGCTGGTGCACCGCAGCAGGTAGGCGTTGTTGTTCATCGGGCCGACGGCGACTTTGGTGATGCTCAGGCCTGGCAGCTCCCTGGTCTGCGCTGGACCGCCGACGCTGACGTTGCCGGTGTAGGTCATGGTGTCCTCTCGTAGTCGGGGCGTCAGCTTCAGGATGTCATCAGAAGGGAGGGATGGTCGGCAGCGGCCCCGCGGGTTCGGCCGACAGGGCCGATCCGTCGTCCCGACCGAGCAGCCAGGCGAGCAGTGCGTGTCCAGGGCCGGTGACCGCGAGGCCGGAAGCGCCCGCAGGTCGCAGCAGGAACTGCCGGCCCGTGTCGGAGTCGGTGACGACGATGTCGGGTGTCTCGGGATTGGCCACAAGCTGGCCGGTCACTCGGTACAGCAGGTCCGTGACGAGCGCGTCCGGCCAGTCCGACGGCGCGTACCCGGCCGCCAGGTCGACGTGGTGGATCTCGACCTCGTGCAGCCGCCGGTGCAGGGTGAACCATGCCGGGTGCCACGGGCCCCGCAGCCCCTGGACCTGTGCCAGCCAGGCCTCCTCCGGCAGTTCCCGAGCCTGCGCGACGAAGGCCTGAGCGGAACTAGACAGGTCGGTCACGATCTCGGCAGCGGGCCGGCCAGCGCCCGCCTCGATCTGCGCGTCGCGCTCCTCGACGCTCGCGTACTGCGGCGTCTGCTCGCCGGTCTGGGCCCAGGTCAGCAGATTCGCCAGGCCGTCAGCGTTGCGCGCGACGTGAGTGAGCACATGGCCCCGGGTCCAGCCGGGCAGTCTGGAAGGCTCGCGGATCTGCTCGTCGGAGAGCGCCGACCCCGACGCGATCAACCGCTCGGTAGCCTGCTCGATCCTGGCGATGGTCTCCCCGACCGAGTGCGCACCCGCTGACTGGCTCACGAGCAGATCCTTTCACGAGCGACTGATGCCGAGGCCGTCGATCAGGACTTTCTTGTTGCTGCTCAGGACCTTGATCGTGAACGTGGCCGTCCGCAGGCTGAAAGCCGGGAGCACGAAGACGGCCTGGTTTACCGTGGTCGCGTGCGCCAGGTTCACCTTTCCTAGCAGCGTCGACCCGGCGTAGACGCCGACCGTTCCGCAGCCGGGACACTGGGTCGCGACGAGCGCGACCTTGTCCGCCGTCGCTCCGGCGAGGGTCAGTTTCGCGCCGAGGTGCGTGCTGGAACTGTAGGTGCCCTGGTAATCCTGCTTGCTGCTGCCGCGGGTCCAGCCACTTGAGGCGTTCAGCGACTTGTCGTCTACCGGCCTGGCCGTGCACAGCGGCTTGCTCCACGCGGATTTCAGGGCTGACAGGTCGGTCGCCTGCACCTCGAAGCAGTAGTCGTAGCCGACCGCCAGCGCCTGATGGAACGTCGTCATCGTCGGCGGGAGCGGCGGGCCCGGAGCCCAGGCACCGAAGCCGCCGTTCCACGCGGCACTCTCGGTGCGGACCTGGTAGCCGGCCAGGCCCGGGCCGCCCGTGAAGTCCGAGCCGCTCCAGGACACCGTGGCCGAGCCCGCGAGAGTGAACGGCGCCGTCGGGGTAAGGAGCTTGACGGTCGGATGCGGGACGGGGCCGACCTTGATCGTCACCGTGGCGATGTTGGAGCTTGCCGAGTCGATGATGCCGGAGACGCCGTTGCTGCTGGTGGTATAGGTCGCCGGGCAGCCGGTAGCGCCGGTCTCGAAGCTCAGGCAATAGGTGAACGTATCGGTGCCCGTGAATCCCGGGTCCGGCTGGTACTCAAACGACGCGGGACTCCAGTTGCCCTTCTGCCAGGTCAGCGTGCCGTGCGACGGGAGGCCTTCGACGTTCGCCAGCGGATACAGCCTCGGCAGGTCGTTGGTGAGCGGGTCACCGGCACAGCCGCCGCAGCCCACCAGCAGGGCAGTGTTCACCGGCGTGTAGTAAGTGTCGTCGTTAGCGTGGCCCACAACGAACGTGAGCGTGCCGGTCGCGCCCTGGCAGCCTTGCTGCGGGTTCGCGACTGACTCCTGGCAGTACTGGATGGTGTCGCTGCCCGAGTAGCCCTGTGCCGGCGAGTACGCGTAGTCACTGTTGCTGGCGCCCGACCAGGAAATCGACCCGTGCGACGGGCCAGCGCCGGGCACCTGTATCTGCGAGTAGGCAGGCGAGCAGTCCACCCCGATCTGACCAAGTACCTGGCCATTGGAATTGGCGGGCAGCGGTATCGAGACGAAGATCTTCTGGTCGTAGGCCACGGGACAGGAGCCGCCGGTGACCGCGGCACTCGGAGCCGCCCCGGCGGTGAAGATGGCGCCGAGCGAGAGCACTCCCGCCAGCACGGCGGTAATCCTGGCCTTCGGGGTGCTGGTGATCGTCACGAACAAGCCTCCGCGGCAGTCAGTCCAAGGATGAGCCAGATGTACATCATCGTCCGGAGAGCTTCCTATGTACAAGCTGGGCTAGAAACAACACTTTCGTCCGGGCGGAATCATGCCGGTGTCGGCTCATCGCGCCATTGCCGAAAGCAAAGCGGGCCGCCGGTTGTTATTACTCGGCGGTCCGCAGGCGCGGTCCGCCAGCGGGGCCGGGCAGGGTTGACCGCGGGTCCGTGCCTGGCCGGGGCGGGTCTGGCGGATGCCAGGGC
>DASWAA010000422.1:0-5891 GCA_036391385.1 Streptosporangiaceae bacterium | reverse complement strand
GGCCGCGTGGCGCGCATCGCTGAACGACCCGTAGGGAAGTGTCGCCAGGCCGAACGGGTGGTCGGCGGGGACCGCCAGCCAGTCACACGGACGCGGCAATGCCATGAGGACCTCCTAGGCTCAACGACATTCTCAGGGCTGACTCAGCAATCCGAGGCCGACCAGATCGGCGACGGGCTCCTCGGTGCTGCAGGTACCGAACGAGTCGAAGAGCCAGCGGATCTCGGCGCCGGTCTCCGGTGTCACGTTCCTGACCGATGCTGTCACGGCCGCCGGATCACGCTCGGCGAGGATGGCGGCGATCCGCGCGACCGGAGCATCGGCGATCGCCGCGCCGACGGCAAGCAGCACGTTCAGGAACCCGTGATGCTCGAAGCCGGTGTCGGCAGCGGTGTGCCGCACCGCGTGGTGCAGCCCCGCTGTGCACTTGAAGGGGACACGGCGTCCGGCGATCGCCGCCAGGCACCCTGCCAGCGTCGCCTCGTCAGGGAACGCCTGCATGGTCACCCCGCCGGTGCGCAGCTTCGGCCGGTATCCGCGCTGCTCGGCGAGTTCGAGCAGCGGGCCAGCGCTGTCCGGGTCGGCGATGGCCCGCAGCGGGAACTCGATGTATCCGGTGGCTCCGGGCAGCGGGATGCCGTCGAGAGCCGCGGCGACGTCCGTTATCGCCTGGGCAGGCGGGTCGTCCGTCGCTGCCGGAACCTCGATCGCGCGCAGCCGCAGGCGCGCGTCGGCCGCGACCGCGTCGGCCGCGGCGGAGACGGCCGCGGCGCCGCCGGTCACGACTAGCGAGAGATCGATCCAGGGCACCGCCGCCGCGGTGAGCGCGGTGCCCAGCTCGGCAAGGCGCGTCTGCGGGCAGACGAAGGGGCCGGTGAGGTCGCTGAACCAGGCAGTCTCGTGGGCGACGTGCTCGGCGACCGCCCTCGGCATCGGAAGGTTGCCCGGCGGGAACAGCGAGGCGTCGTCGAGCAGTCCGCTCAGCAGGGCGCGCCGCTGTTCGCCGGACAGGATCGGCAGCGATGCGTTGGCGCTCACCTGATCCATTGTCCGCGCTCCGGCCGCCGAGCGAAACGAGGGCTGGTCAGCGGCCGGGTTCTCGTGCCGGTCGTGCGCCGGGTCCTCGCGCCGGGCCCTGAGTTCCGCGCTGAATCTTCGCGCAGGTTCTCAGCGGGAGGTGTCCGCGCCGTCCTTCATCGGCCGGGTCTTGCCCATTGGCACGGTGACGGCGGCGACGCCAGGTCCCGCCGGGACGGCTGGGGCGGCTGGTCCGACGGCTGGTCCGGCGTCTGGTCCGGCGGCTGAGACGGAGGCGCTCGCGGGCGCGACCACTGCGGCCATGGCGGCGGCGGCCTTGACTGCCTCGTCGAGGACGGAGTCGTGGCGGAGCCTGTTCTCGTAGGCCTCCTTACCGCCGCGAGCACCGAACAGCCGCCTGCTGTGAATCAGGTACCCGACCAGGAGCAGGTTCAAGATGAACAGGACGACCTTGGTCGCTGTCACGGCCTTGGCGAGCTCGTAGACCTCGAACGGCAAGCCCAGTGACGTCACGATCGTGGCGAAGTACTCGCCCCACCGCTTGGCCTGCCAGAGCGCTACCGACTCGATCGCCGAGACGAGCGCCAGGCCAGCGATGCCGAGTGCGATCAGGTGCAGGTTGGTCTTACTGATGTGCAGCAGGCTGTTCACCCGGTCGATCAGCGAGTGGCTGATAGTGAAGCCAAGCTGGCTGAACAGTGACTGGACGATCCGGGATTCCTTCCTGAACGCCTGCGCGAAGGTCAGCGGCGAGTTGGCGACCTTCCAGATCCCGAAGGCGACCGCGCCGAAGATGAGCACCCGGATGCCTCGCTCGATCGCGAACAGCTTGAGCAGGAGGTCGCCGCGGATCTGCTTGCCGCGCCGGATGGCGGGAGCCTGCGCCGCTGGCCCCGTGCCATGCGGTGCACCTGGCACGTAAGCGCCGCAGCGCAGGCACTGCCACAGCTCGGCCGACGCGGTGCTGGCGTGCATATGATCACGCAGATGCGACTCACTGGGCGCATAAGTGACGTGCCCCATGCGGCCGCACCGGTAAAGGCTCCAATCCATGGGATGCAGCCTACGGGAAGCGAGGCCTGATGCAATCCCGGCAAGCGGGACAGGCCCGGCGGCTCACGCGGATTGTCAGCTCTACGGCCTGCGCGCCAGAACGTGGCCGTGCAGCGCCGCATGAGCGCTGAACTCGCCCGCCTCTGGCCGGTCAAGGACAGGCTCGCCGATCAGGATGCCCTTGGCTAGCGGTGCCACCTGATCGCAGATCAGCGTCAGGGTGTCGGCGTCTGTGCCGAGAGCGATGATGGCTGTGTCTCGGCCAACGTCCCTGATGACGTCGGCGAGCAAGGTCAGGTCCAGCGGCGGCAGGTGATCGAGCAGGCCGTCGATGACCAGGAGCTTCGGCTGGTGGACGCAGGCGGCCGCGAGCCTGGCCTTGCGCGTGATCAGCTCGGGTGCGGCGCCGAGCGGCACCTCGGCCCAGGGTGTCAGCGCGAGCCGGTCCAGGATCGCCGCGACGAGCAGGTGGCGGTCCGAGCCCGGCTGGCCGGAGCTGCGGGCGGCTCGCTCGACGAAGCGCCTGATGTGCGTGGCCGACATCGGCCGCACGCTCAGGCTCGCCACGCCCACCTGACGGCGGACCGCTGTGCGGCCGGCGACCGCTGCCATGTCATAGCCGAGTATGTGCAGCGTGCCGTAGGCCGGCCTGAGCCTGCCAGTCAGCAGTTCGGTCAGGGCCACCGACGCGGCCGATCGGCGCGTGATGACTCCCATCGCTGTCCTGCCCAGGTCCGACCGCGCGAGCCGGAAGCTGACGAGCCTGAGTGCCCAGCTTCCCTGGTAACGGACTCCGACACCCGCCGATAGCGCCGGGGCAACGACTGTCACGGCGTGACCGGACTCCACATCGCCCCCCGCTCCTGGTCTCGGTCACGTGCTCCCCAAGCACGGAATATAACTTGCTGTCGGGACCTTCACCAGCACTGTCCTACCTGGCAAAACGTCGGACGAAGACGCCCACTGCGGTCGTGGGAGCGTCTTCGTCGCGTAAAGCGTGGTTCAAAGGCGGACAGGATAGGAGGGACCC
This sequence comes from Streptosporangiaceae bacterium, assembly GCA_036391385.1. Taxonomy (GTDB): domain Bacteria; phylum Actinomycetota; class Actinomycetes; order Streptosporangiales; family Streptosporangiaceae; genus Chersky-822. Next base: position 2,770 of record DASWAA010000422.1, on the reverse strand, counting down.
GCCGTCGCGCCGTGCCCGATCCGGCCGCGACGGCGGCGCGGCTGACGCTGGCGGCACGCGACATCGGGGCCTCCGGCGTGTCGCGGTCGATGCCGGTACGTTGTGGCTGTGCCGAAGCCGATGGGCCTGCCGTTCGATCCGATCGAGCGCGCGGCCGCGATCTGGGAGCGCCGGTTCGGCGCCGCGCGGGCCATGGCCGCGGTCACCTCGATCATGCGGGTGCACCAGATCCTGCTTTCCGAACTCGACGGCCTGCTGCGGCCCTTCGGCCTGACATTCGCCCGTTACGAGGCCCTGGTGCTGCTGAGCTTCAGCCGGACCGGAGCGCTGCCGCTGCGGATGATCGGCGAGCGGCTCATGGTCCATCCGACCAGCGTCACCAACACCATCGACCGTCTGGAAGGTCAGCGGTTCGTCGTCCGGCGGCCGAATCCGCAGGACCGGCGCGGGACCCTGGCCGAGATCACGCCGGCCGGACGCGATGTCGTCCGGCGCGCTACCGACGTCCTGATGGCCGCTGGGTTCGGGCTGAGCGGTTACCAGGATCAGCAACTCGACACGATGTTCAGCCTGCTCAGGGACCTGCGGGTCGCGGCCGGTGACTTCTCCGACACTGAGAGCGACCCGGAGCAGGACGGCGACGTCAGCCGATAGGCGAGGGCTGCCAGGTGCGCCCGCCGTCGCCGGTGATGAAGAGCCGGTGGCCGCCGCTGTCGCTAGGCACCGCGACGCCCTGCTGGGCATTGGTCATGCCGACGAAGCGGAACCCGCCCTGCGGTGCGCCCCCCGCGATCGTCCCCTGCTGCCAGTGCCTGGCGTCGTAGGAGTAGTACAGCCCGCTGGTCGTCGCCAGCACGATGGCCGCGCCCGGGATGGCGGCTAGTGACGTCGCTGTCCCGTGAGCCGCGATAGTGCCCTGCGCCTGCCAGGCCTGCCCGGAGTCGGCCGACAGGTAGAGGGTGAGCGGGCCCGGCTGCCCGGCTGAGCTGGCCGGGCTGGCTGAGCTGCCGGCACAAGCGAGGAACAGCTCGCTGCCCGCCGGGGCGATCAGGGCCGGCCGCTGCCCGGCTGCCTGGTTCTGCCCGCCGAGCAGGCATGGCGGCGCACCCGGCTGGGTGACCCGTACCTGGTGCCACGCGCCGCCGGTGACCGGCCCGGTGAACAGGTGCCCGCCCGCCAGCACGTAGCCCTGCGACCTCGTGAGCTGGAGGCCGCCCGGAACGGCGACCAGGGCAGCGGCGGCACCGCGGACTCGCCGCCACTGGTCCGAGGCGGAAGGCGCCGAGTACAGCGCGAAGCTCGTGCACTGGGCCGCGTAGTCGGGCCCGTTGCCCGCGCAGGTGGCGACCACGGCGAAGGCCCTGCCGCTGACGGTGGACAGGTCGATCACCCGACCGGGCAGGTCCACGGCTTTCCAGGTCACGCCGCCGTTGTGCGTCGCGTACAGCGCAGGCCCGTACGCCCATCCGTTCACCGGGTCCAGGAACCTGATCTGGCTGACCCCGGTTGAGCCGCTCGGTGGCCCGGCCGCGGGAGATCCGATCTTGTACCAGCGCCGGCCGTAGTCGGGAGTCCCTGCCGCCACAACGCACGGGCCTGCTCCGCAGGACGATCCGGCCTCGCCGATAACGGCGCCAAGCGAGGTGCCGACGAAGGTCACCGAGCTTGGCCGGAAGCCTGCCGCCGGACCCGCGCCAGTGCCGACGCTGGACAGGGCAGGGCCGTGCGACGCCGGGAGGCTGACCGGGCTCGAGGTGCGCGGCCACGGGTTAGCCGTCCGGTGCCCGGGAAGTGTGCCGGACGACTGCGAGCTAGGGACGACGACCCTGGCCGGCCCGGTCTGGCCGGAAAAGATGCCGCTCGCGATCCTGGGGAGCACGGCCACCCCGGCAATGATGACTGCCGCGCCCGCCACGCTGCTTGCCGCCCTGAGCACCTTGCGCCGCCTGGCTCGCCGGGCGACTGCCTGGAATGCCCCTGGCGGCGGCGACAGGAGCTCGACGTCGGTGCTCAGCCAGGACTCGATCGGATCACGTGGCTCTGTCATCGGACCTCACCCACCGCGGCCTTGAGCCTGGCACGGGCATGATGCAGGTCGGCCTTGATGGTTCCCTCTGGCCGGCCGAGCATGGAGGCGACCTCCTTGATTCCGAATCCGGCGTAGTAGTGCAACAAGAACGCGCTCCGCAATCTCGGCGGAAGGCTCTCGATCAGCGCGCGAACGTCGACGTCCTCCGCCGGATGCCAGCTCGGCTCGGCAGGCACTGCCGCCGTGATCGTCCTGATCGCGCGCCGTTCCCTGCTGGTCTTGCGCCAGTGGTCTCTGACCAGGTTCGTCGCGATCATGTAGAGGTAGCTCTGCGGGTTCTCCAGCCCGGTCCAGCGGGACAGCAGCCGGGTGAAGGCCTCAGCGGCAATCTCGTGCGCGGTCTCGTCGTCGTCGACCAGGCGCCTGACCCATCCGGCAAGCCTGGGGTAGCACGCGTTGAAAAGCTCCTCGGCCGCATCGCGGTCTGCGGATCGGAGCCTGGACACTGCACTTCCTCGCCTGGCCGCCGGGAGTGACGGCATAGCCCATGATGCGTGCAACGTGGCAACGTCGCCAGCTACCGTGAGGCAGCCCGCGTCGCTGGCAAGATTTCGCATTTGTTCTACCACATCCGCACCTGGACTTCTCGAAGCGACGCTACACGCGGCCATGCGCTGATCCCTCGCATCTAAGTCAGACGACGCAGGCCGCCAGATGGTTGGAACCGCCTGCGCGTGGCCC
>DASWAA010000421.1:0-3768 GCA_036391385.1 Streptosporangiaceae bacterium | reverse complement strand
CCGCAGCCTGTCCCAGCACTGCGAGGCGGGTGCCAGGCTCGCGCGGCGGGCCGGCCTGGCAGAGCCTGTCGCTGCCGCCCTGGACCACGCCTACGAGCGCTGGGACGGCAAGGGCATCCCCTCCGGCATCGGCGGCGAGGCGCTGCCGTGGCCGGTCCGAATCGTCCTGGCGGCGCGCGACGCCGACATCTGGCGGCGGCAGGCGGGGCCCGAGGTGATGCGGCACGTGCTGGCCCGCCGCCGCGGCCGAGCCTACGACCCCGCGGTCACCGACATTCTTCTCGATAACGCGGACCAGTGGCTGGCCGAGCTCGACAGCGCCGATCTATGGTCGCAGCTACTCGATGCCGAGCCCGGCCCGGCCATCACGGTCGCGCCGGCCGGACTGGAGCGGGTCCTCGAGGCATGCGCTGACTTCGCCGACCTGAAGTCCCGCTGGTTCCGCGGGCACTCGAGGGACGTGAGCGGGCTCGCGGCCGGCACCGCGATCGCGCTGGGCCTGCCGGAGGACGAAGTCGCTGCCGTGCGGCAGGCCGGGCTGGTGCACGACGTCGGCATCGTGGGGGTGCCCGCGGCTATCTGGGACCTGCCCCGCGCGCTCGGCGAGGCAGAACGTGCCAGGGTGCGGATGCACTCGCTGCTCACCGAGCAGGTACTCGGCTCGTGCAAAGAACTCGCAGACCTGGCTGACCTGGCCGGATCGCATCACGAGCGGCTAGACGGCTCGGGGTATCACCGGCGTGCGCGCGCGGCGCAGCTCAGCATGGGAGCCAGGATCCTGGCGGCCGCCGAGGTCTACGCCGGCTTGCGCGCGGACCGGCCGCACCGGCCGGCGTTCGAGGCTGACGAGGCGGCCAGCGAGCTTGCCGCGCAGGCCGATGCCGGCTGGCTGGACCGACGGGCCGTCCAGGCGCTGCTCGGCACCATCGGCCAGGTGACGCAGGCCCGGCCAGGGCCGCGAGCCGCAGGCCTGACGGACCGGGAAGCCGAGGTCCTCGGGCTGATCGCCCGGGGCTTGTCCAACAGGCAGATCGCCGATGTCCTTGTCATCTCCCCGAAGACGGCGGGTCACCACGTCGAGCACATCTACGCGAAGGCGGGCGTGCGCACCCGGGCAGGCGCAACCCTGTTCGCCATCGAGGTCGGCCTGGCAGGTGCCTGGCGGGCCAGCTAGCCGGTTACCTGACCAGGCACCAGAGGGATGGCGACGGGGTACCCGGCGAACCTGCCACGTCAAGATGGGGCGAACACCCGATGCCGGCTGCGGGGAGCTGAGCCAGACTGGCTCGTGACAGTGGGTAAGGCAGATTTCACAGATCGACCGCCAGGTGACTGGCCGAACCAGGTGACTGGCTGGACGGGAGCACGCCATGGACGTGAGCGCGAACGGGGTCAGGCTGCACGCGGACATCACCGGCCAGGGCCCGACGCTGATTTTCCTGCACGGGATGTGCGGAGGGGGCTGGGTCTGGAATGACCAGGTGTCCCGGCTGAGCGCGGACTTCCGCTGCGTCACCTATGACCGGCGCGGGCACAGCCGCAGCGGAGACGGACCGGAGCCGCACACCGTCGAACTGCACGCGGACGACGCCGCCGCGCTCATCAAGGAGCTTGACCTGGCCCCGTGTGTCCTCGTCGGATCTAGTGGCGGCGCCAGGGTGGGCCTTGACGTCGTCCGCAGGCACGGCAGCCTGCTCCGGGGGGCGGTGCTGTCCGAGCCGCCCGCCGGTGCGCTCGCGCCAGAGACCTGGGCTGCCATGGTCGCCGAGATGGGGTCTCAGGTCGGCCAGGCCGCGGAATCGGGAGGTCCGCGCGCGGCGGTAGACGCTTTCTTCGATTTCCTGTGCCCTGGCTTGTGGTCTGCCATCGACGAGCCAGCCAAGGACAGATACCGAGACAACAGTGCGATGCTCTTCGCCGACCTCGGCATGCCGGCCTATCAGGTGACACCCGCCGACCTGGCCGCTAACAACCTGCCGGTGCAGCTCGTCGCCGGCACGCAGAGCCATCCTGCGCTGCGCGCGCCGATTCAAGTGCTGGCCTCGGCATTTCCGAACGCCGCGCTGCTCGAGCTCCCGTGCGGGCACGTCACCTACGCGGAGCAGCCAGCCGCGTTCGCCGAGGCCGTCGCGTCCTTCGCTGCCGGGCTCGGCTGAGGAGCGTTCCGGGCGCGACTGAGGAACGTTCCGGGCGCGAACGCGCGAATCCAGGCACTGCCCCGCGGAACGGGCTCTGGCATATGCTCGTGCATCGATCCCGGAGTGGCGCGCCGGGTACCCCTACCCCCGGCGGACTCGGAGTGCACCTGCGATGAGCATCGACCACAAGCTGCCCAGCCGTGCCCAGGTGGTAGTCGTCGGCGGCGGCATCATCGGCGCTTCGGTCGCTTATCACCTCGCCCACCTTGGCCTGAAGGACGTCCTGCTGCTTGAGCGGGACCGGCTCACCTCGGGTACCACCTGGCACGCGGCAGGGCTGATGGCTACCTTCGGCTCGACGTCGCAGACCTCCACCGAGCTTCGTCAGTACACCCGTGACCTGTACGCCAGGCTCGAGGCCGAGACCGGCCTGGCGACCGGCCTCAGGCAATGCGGCCTGATCGAGCTCGCGATCGATCAGGGACGCCTGGAGGAGTACCGGCGGGTGGCGGCGTTCAACCGGCACTGCGGCGTCGAGGTGCACGAGATATCCGCCAGGGAGGTGTCCGACCTCTGGCCGCTGGCCAGGACCGACGACGTGCTGGCCGGCTTTTACATTCCTGCCGACGGCCGGGTCAATCCGGTCGACGTGACCATGTCGCTGGCCAAGGGCGCGCGGATGCGGGGCGTCACGATCGCCGAGGGCATCGCGGTGACCGGTTTCCTGCGCGAGCGGGGCACGGTGACCGGCGTGCGGACACCCCAGGGCGACGTCGAGGCTGAGTACGTCGTCAACTGCGCGGGCATGTGGGCGCGCCAGCTCGGCGAGCTGGCCGGGGTGTCCATCCCGCTCCAGGCGGCTGAGCACTACTACCTGCTGACCGAGCCGATTCCCGAGGTAGACAGCTCCTGGCCGGTCCTTGAGGATCCGGCTTCTTACGGCTACTACCGCGAGGAGGGCGGCGGCCTCATGCTCGGCATGTTCGAGCCGGTGTGCGCCCCGTGGCGGGTGGACGGCATTCCGCCGGACTTCTCCTTCGGAGAGCTGCCGCCGGACTGGGACCGGATGGCGCCGTACCTGGAGACGACGATGGCGCGCATCCCGATCACCTCGCAGGTCGGGATCAGGAAGTTCTTCTGCGGTCCGGAGAGCTTCACGCCCGACCTGCTGCCCATCGTCGGCGAGGCGCCCGAGCTGCGGAATTACTTCGTCGCCGCCGGCCTGAACTCGATCGGCATCCTCACCGGAGGCGGAATCGGCCGGACGGTCGCGCGGTGGATCGTAGACGGCACCCCGGACATCGACGTCACAGCGATGAACATCGACCGGCTGCATCCCTACCAGGCCAATCCTGAGTACCGGGCGACCCGGACCGTCGAGTCGCTCGGCCTGGTCTACGCGACGCACTACCCGCACCGGCCCACCAGGACGGCACGCGGAGCCCGGCTGTCACCAGTTCACGGCAGGCTCGCCGCGCAGCGGGCCTGCTTCCGTGACGTCAGCGGCTGGGAGGGCGCCGACTGGTACGCCCCGGAGGGGGTCGAGCCGGAAGTCGGCGAGCTGACCTGGGGCCGCCCGCACTGGTTCGGCTACTGGGAGGCCGAGCACAATGCCACCCGCAATGGCGTG
>DASWAA010000420.1:0-7957 GCA_036391385.1 Streptosporangiaceae bacterium | reverse complement strand
CGAGTCAGCCCGGCAGCCACCGTCGGCCTGGTGCTCCTGGAAAGGCCGGGTCGGCAGCCCGCACCGTGCCGTCCGCCAGGGGTGGTCCGCCCGCCAGGGGTGGTCCGTCCGCCAGGGGTGGTCCGCCCGCAAGAGGCGGTCCACCCGCCAGGGCTGGGTCGCCGCCGAAGGCTGGGCAGGCCGCAGATGGACCTGCTTGGCCGGTGCGGGCGCAGCACGGCGCAGAGGGCCGACGCGGCGTGGAAGGACGGCACGGGGCAGCCCGGCCCAGGCAGCAGGGGGCAGCGCGGGCGGCCATTCACGGGGACGACCGGGCACAGACCGCTCACGCTCAGTCCATGCGGAGCAGGGCCGAGGTCCAGCCGGCGGCTGACGCCCGGGCCGCGCTGCCTTGGTACGAGCGAGCCAGGAGCAACCAGCGGGCACCGGGGCAACGGCACTGCGGCCAGCTTGAGCGGATCGTGCGTCGTCAGTGGGATGCCGGTGAGGTTCCGCCGCCGCAGCTCGTCCTGGCGGTCGACAGGCTCGCAGAGCTGCCGCCGCTGATCAAGGAGCGGCTCGTCGCCGGGCTCGACGCCATCTACATCGGACCGGGCGGAGTTCCCGACCTCGACGACATGGGCGCCCTGAGCGGCATCCCGCTGCCGTCTGGGCGCGCGACCTGGGACGTCTGTGCCGGTGCCTACGGGCAGCGGAAGGTCGTCGTCGGTTCGCGGCCGTCGCCGACGCCTGACGTCATGTGCCACGAGATCGGCCACGCGCTCGACGACATCGACGGTACAGGCGCCTCCTGGCAGTCGGACGCGGCTGAGTTCGGCCGGCTCTACCAGGAGTGCCTGCCGCTGATGATCAGCGACTTTCATCGTCAGGGCGGGCCTCTGGGCCGCCGCGAGTTCTTCGCTGACGCGTTCGCCGCCATCGCGTCGAGTCAGCGGCCCGCGCTCGTGGAGATGGTCGGCGGAGACACGCGCGCGGCCCTGCGTGTCATGCTCTACTTCAATGTGCGCTACGGCATCTAGGGTGGTGCGACGATGTACGTGATACGGCTGCCCGACGGGAACCTGCTGGTTCCTGAGTCGGCGACCTCGCACGACGGGCGCTTCGTCAGCGACGCTTACGTGGAGATCGGGCCGGCCGACCCGGACTACGACCGGCTTGCCCCGCACGCGCTGACCCAGGAGCAGGCTGACGAGCGAGCCCGGCGCTGGCGTGAGGGCGACGAGCCGCTGCGCCGGCAGTTCCTCGCCTTCCTTGCTCGCGGCGGACAGTAACGAGGAGTCGGCCTGCGCCTGTCGATTCCGTCGCTGCCCGTGCGTCGGATAGGTGGGCGCGCGACAGGGCGCCCGCGAGGGGGCCGGGACCTATCCCACCCTGCCTCTCGCCGCTACAACTGGAGAGCTGAGATGAGCAAGTTCCTCTTCCTCTACGCCGGCCCCGCGACTCCCATGGACGACTTCACGCCGGAGCAGGCCGCCGAGCAGCAGCAGGCCTGGGGTCAGTGGATGGGGCGCCTGGGTCCGGCACTCGTCGACGTGGGCGCGCCATTCGGCGCACGCTCGGCGGTAGCTGACGACGGCGGCAGCCCGGCGACGAGTGACCTCAACGGATACTCGATCGTCGAGGCTGACTCCGTCGATGCGGCCCGGGCGCTGACGCAGGATCACCCATTCCTTACCGAGGGTAAGGGACGCTTTAGCGTCGAGGTTTTCGAGCTAATCCCGATGTAAGCAGGTACCTGGATCGGGTGGTGATTAGCAGGGCATGTTGCAGTCAGTGACCTGAACATGGCATTCCGGAATCAGCCGGCCAGCCAAAATGGTACGGCAGCACGGCCTGCGGGCGCCCCCGGACGACTAGGGCCGACGACCATCGCCAGATTCTGAGCCAGTGCGATGTGGTCAGGCCTGAGGACAAGCCAGTCGGCCCTAGTCAGCAGGTCACTGTCAGGATGCCGACTCCACCGCGTGGGCGGGCTCGGCATCGATTCCGAGCAGGGCCCGGATTTCCACTTCTCGGTAACGTCGGTGGCCGCCAGGGGTCCGGATGCTGCTGATCCGGCCGGATGCGGCCCACCGGGTGACTGTCTTGGGATCTACGCGGAAGAGGGCAGCGACCTCTCCGGGAGTAAGCAGGCGATCACTTTGGCCGTCCATTCGAGACTCCTCGTTTGCCTAGCCCCCCTCAATCCAACGCGACCCCCCTCACGTAAATCATAATAACAAAGAATCACATTAGTCCTCAGTTTTCGGAAAAATTTCCTCGCAGGCTTGTAGTCATGCTTTGACCGTGAACAGCGCATGACTGCCTGAACACGTAGGGTAGACATATGTCCAGCCTTGTGTCGGTAGTTGAGATCCGGTCCGCGGCCCGGCGGCTCGACGGAGTGGTCCTGCACACGCCGCTGGTCCCGTTCACCCGGGCCGAGCCAGCGCTGCTGATCAAGCCCGAGTCGCTGCAGCCGACCGGGGCGTTCAAGCTGCGCGGTGCGTACGCGGCGATCAGCGCCCTGTCAGCGCAGCGGCGCGACCGCGGGGTCGTGACGCATTCCAGCGGCAACCACGCTCACGCCGTCGCCTACGCCGCGGCACTGCTCGGTGTTCGGGCGACCGTCGTCGTCCCGTCCAACGCACCGCAGGTGAAGGTCGACGCGGCCAGGTCGCTCGACGCGGAGATCGTGATCTGCGAGCCCAGCCTGCAAGCTCGCACGCACGAGGTGGACCGGCTCGTCTCCGAGCACGGCTACGCACCGATCCCGCCGTTCGACGACCGCGAGGTCATCGCCGGGCAGGGCACGATCGGGCTGGAGATCGCGGCCGACTGCCCCGACGCCGACCTGGTCGTCTGCCCGGTCGGTGGTGGCGGCCTGATCTCAGGAGTCGCCGCCGCGCTCGCCGCGCTCAGCCCGGCGACGCTCGTCGTGGGCGCCGAGCCCGAGCTCGCCGCCGATGCCAGGGACTCCAAGCGAGCGGGCCGCAGGGTGGCCTGGCCCGCTGAGCAGACGCAGCGCACCATCGCCGACGCGCTGCGCGCCGACCAGGTCGGCGAGCTGCCGATGCGGCACCTGAACAGCCAGGTACACGACGTGGTGACGGTCAGCGAGGACGAGATCCGCGAGACGATGCGCCTGCTGGCCACCCGGGCCCGGCTGGTGGCCGAGCCCGGCGGGGCGGTCGCCGTGGCGGCGTGCCTGTTCCATTCAGCCGAGCTGCCGACGGCAACCCGCCGGATCGCGGTGCTCTCGGGCGGCAACGTCGACCCCGGGCTACTGGCCAGCATCCTCGCCGGCACCGGCTAGTCTGGTCGTGTTATGCGCGCGACAATTTTCTACTCGACGCTGCGGCTCGGCCTCTTCGTCCTGGCGTACCTGCTGCTGAGCCTGGCCTTCGGGCCCAGCCTGCTGATGCTCGCCGTCGCGATCCTGCTGAGCGGCATCGTCAGCTACTTCGTCCTGACGCCACAGCGTGCGGCGATGTCCGCGGCCATCAGCAGGCGGGTGACCGACTTCCGGCAGCGGCTGGACTCCGCCACGCGCTCCGAGGACAGCGACTAGCGCGGCAGCCTTACCGCGGCTAGCGCGGCGGGCGGATAGCGACTAGCGCGGCGATCGCGACCAGGGACCGTGGCGAGCCGGCTACGGGGTCAGCCAGCCGCCCGAGGTCAGCATCGCGATGACCGAGCTGACCGCCTCCTCGCGGCTGACCACCGACGTGTCGATCACCGCGATCGCGTCCGTCGGCTCCTCGTAGGGATCTGACACCCCGGTGAACTGCTCGATCAGGCCCGCCCTCGCCTTGGCGTACAAGCCCTTGCGGTCTCGCTGCTCGCAGACCTCGACCGGTGTCGCGACGTGGATCAGCAGGAAGTCGCCCACCTCGGACACCATCTGCCTGACGCGCTCCCTGGCGGCCGCGTACGGGGCGATGGGCGCGCAGATCGCGATGCCGCCGTGCTTGGCGATCTCGGCGGCGACGTATCCGATCCGCGCGATATTGAGGTCGCGGTCGGCCCGGGAGAACGTCAGCCCCGCCGACAGCAGCGATCGGACCAGATCGCCGTCAAGAAGCGAGACCCGCCTGTCACCCCGCTCGGCGAGCTGATCGCGCAGGTCCCTGGCGATGGTGGACTTGCCTGACCCGGACAGGCCGGTCAGGAACAGCACGAAACCGCGCTCGGACCGTGGCGGCCTGGCGTGCGCGAGCTCGGCTGCGACGGCTGGCGAGGCGAACCAGGCCGGGATCTGCGCTCCCGTGTCGAGCATGTCGCCTAGCTGGTCGGCGGACAGGTCCTCGATCTCGGTGCCCGCCTCGATGAGCGTGAGCGGCCGCCATACCTCGGCTACGGGGTCGTAGGCCCAGTCGCCCGACCGCAGCACCGGGATAGGCGCGGCGGGAACCTCCGATGCGTCGTCGGCCATCAGGTGAGTGGCTCCGTGGGCGGCGGCGACGATCGCTGCCGCACCGAGTTCGCGCCCCGGCTCGTGGTCATCCCGCCGGGCCAGCGGAACGGGAACCACCAGCGTGCCGGCGGGCAGGCTCCCGGCCGCCGCGAGCACGGCCCGGATCAGTGCCTCGGGCTGGCGTACGACCTCGGCCGGCCCGGCGACCAGCGGCATCAGCAGGATCCGGGCTCTCAGCTGCTCCGCGTGGTGCCTGAGCTGACCGATCAGGCGCCGGCCGATCGGCCCCCTGGTCGCGAAGGCAAGTACCGGGACGTCGCCGAATTCGGCTCGGGCCTGCTCCGGAGAGAGCATCAGCCGGCGGAACGAGCCGTGCTCGGGTATCCGGTTGGCCGAGACCGGCCCGGCGAGCCGGAGCCTGTCCGGGGCCTCGGGCGGGCTGCTCCGCTCGGTGATCCGCAGCACGGCGAGCGGCGTTCCCTCGGGGTCGGCGAGCAGGACCCGGTCGGCACCGGGAGCGACCGCGTCAGCGGGGACCTCCAGGGTCACCGGCACCGGCCAGGGCGTGCCGTCGGCCAGCGTGGCCGATGCGGCCACCTCCGCGACGTCGGCCTGCGTCATGAAGCCGCGCAGCGGCGCGAACGCGCCAGACAACACCAGCTCGAGATCGCCTAGCTGCCTGGCGTCCAGCGTCAGCGAGGGAAGCGAGGCGTGATCGAGATCCGGCTCGGCCTGGGCCTGTGCAGTCACTTCGTCCTCCGTCCACCGCCCCGGCCGGCGGCATCCCTGAGGTTACCCGTGCCTGCCGGGCACCGGCTGTCAAGCACACTCCAACGCGCCGGATGGCGGCGAGCCCGGCGCTCAGCCCGTAAACTGGTGGCATAACCCGCGTTCAGCCTGAACGCGGGCTCGTCGTGTTGCCCGCACCTCGATCATGCCGGTTCGCCAGCATGCGGCCTGGACCACGGTGCCCTACCTGGCCCGCCTGACGGCCCGCCAGCGCGAGAAGGAAGCAATGAGCCTCACTGGTCTGCTCGGCGCGGTCGCGCAGGACCCGCAGCTACGCCACGCCCTGGAGTACGCCAGCCAGCCCGGCGGCGGTGACGCCGACCTGGTCGCACCGCCCGCCCTGCGCCCGCTGCTCGTGGCCGCGCTCGCGTCCGCTGGTGCCCAGGCGGGCTCCGCCGCGGGCGGCGCCGAGGATGGTCAAGACGGGCACGTTGGCGGGCAGGCCCACGCCGCCGGTGAACGGCCCGCGCCCTTCGTCCTGGCCGTCACCGCCACGGCCCGCGAGGCTGAGGATCTGACCAGCGCCATGGGCTCGCTGCTGCACAGCCCGCAGGGCGCCGCCTACTTCCCGGCCTGGGAGACACTCCCGCATGAGCGGCTCTCCCCGCGCTCGGACACCTCAGGCCGCCGCCTGGCCGTGCTGCGCCGCCTGGCCCGCCCCGACCACGGCGACCCGAGGTCAGGCCCGCTGCAAGTGGTCGCCACGCCTGTTCGCAGCATCCTGCAGCCCCTGGTGGGCGGCCTTGGCCAGCTGGAGCCGGTCCGGCTTGACCAGGGCAAGCACGCCGAGCTCGAGGACGTCGTCACACGGCTGGTCGAGATCGGATACTGCCGGGTCGAGCTCGTCACCAACCGGGGCGAGATCGCCGTACGCGGCGGCATACTCGACGTCTTCCCGCCGACGGAAGAGCATCCGCTGCGGGTCGAGTTCTTCGGCTCAGAGATCGAGGAGATCAGGCCGTTCCGTGCCGCCGATCAGCGCTCACTCGGCACCTCCGCCGATTCGGTCTGGGCGCCGCCGTGCCGCGAGCTGCTGCTGACGCCGGCCGTCAGGCATCGCGCCAGGCAGCTCGCCATGGAGTACCCGGGGCTCGGCGACGTGCTCGGCAAGATCGCCGACGGCATCACCGTCGAGGGCATGGAGGCGTTCGCGCCGCTGCTCGCCGACCGGATGGAGCTGCTGCTCGACTCGCTGCCGGCAGGCGCGATCGTCGTCGCCTGCGACCCTGAGCGCATCAGGACCCGCGCCGCCGACCTGGTTCGGACCAGTCAGGAATTCCTCGAGGCCTCGTGGGTGAACGCCGCAGCCGGGGCGCAGGTGCCGATCGATCTCGGCGGCGCCGCCTTCCAGCCGATCACCGAGATCCGCGCGGCGGCGTCGAGCCTGGGCCACCGATGGTGGACGATAACGCCGTTCGCCGCGGAAGAGAGCGAAGATCTTTCCGGCATTACGGCGCGCACGACCTCATCGCCAGCGCCGCCGGCTGCCGCCCGGGGCACGACGGGCTCCGTCACCAGCCCGGGAGCGGAGGCTGACTCAGACGGGTGGCTGAGCGACGCCGACGGCCGCGAGTCGTTCCGGATGCTGGCGAGCCCGGCCTCCCAGTATCACGGCGACACGGCCAGGGTGACCGCCGATGTGCGCGGCTGGCTGGACGACGGGTGGCGGGTCGCGCTGGTGACCGAGGGGCACGGGCCGGCCCAGCGGCTCGCCGAGCTGCTGCGCGGCGAGAACCTCGGCGCCAGGGCAGGCGACCTCGACGCGCTGCCCGAGCCGGGGGTCGCCGTCGTCGCCACCGGCCAGCTCGAGGCTGGGTTCGTGTGGCCCGGCATCAAGCTCGCCGTGCTGTCCGAGACGGACCTGGCCGGGCAGCGGACCGGCTCCAGGGACCGCAGCCGGATGCCGAGCAGGCGACGTGGCGGCATCGACCCGCTGCAGCTCACGCCGGGCGACTACATCGTGCACAGCCAGCACGGCGTCGGCCGGTACGTGGAGATGACCAGCCGGACCGTCCAGGGCGCGACCCGCGAGTACCTGGTGATCGAGTACGCACCAAGCAAGCGCGGGCAGCCGCCCGACCGGCTGTACCTGCCGACCGACCAGCTGGACGAGGTGACCAGGTACTCCGGTGGCGAGGCGCCGAGCCTGCACCGGCTCGGCGGCGCGGACTGGGCCAAGACCAAGGGCCGGGCCCGGAAGGCCGTGCGCGAGATCGCGGCGCAGCTGATCAGGCTGTACTCGGCCAGGGTGGCCTCGCCGGGTCATGCCTTCGGCCAGGACACGCCGTGGCAGCGCGAGCTGGAGGACGCGTTCCCTTACGCCGAGACGCCCGACCAGCTAGCGGCGATCGACGAGATCAAGCGCGACATGGAGAAGCCGCTCCCCATGGACCGGCTGATCTGCGGTGACGTCGGCTACGGCAAGACCGAGCTGGCAGTGAGGGCGGCGTTCAAGGCGGTGCAGGACGGCAAGCAGGTGGCCGTGCTGGTCCCGACCACGCTGCTGGTTCAGCAGCACATGGCGACGTTCGGCGAGCGGTACGGGCCGTTCCCCGTGGTGCTGCGGGCGCTCTCGCGGTTCCAGTCAGGCTCCGAGGTCACCCAGACGCTGGCCGGCCTGGCCGACGGCACGGTCGACGTGGTGATCGGCACGCACCGGCTGCTCTCGCCGGAGACCAGGTTCAAGAACCTCGGGCTGATCATCATCGACGAGGAGCAGCGGTTCGGGGTCGAGCACAAGGAGTACCTGAAGTCGATGCGCACCCAGGTCGA
>DASWAA010000419.1:0-7455 GCA_036391385.1 Streptosporangiaceae bacterium | reverse complement strand
CGCCGCCCAGGCCCGCACTGCCCGGGTCGGTCGGACCGACCGGCGGGAGCGGAGCAGGCTGGTTGGTGATAACGACGTCGCCGGTCACGATGGCGTTGCCGGGGACGAACACCGGAGCGAGGTTGGTAAGGCCCACGTTCTCGCCGCTGATGACGCCGTTCGGGTGACCGGTGCCGTCAGACAGGTTGCTCGCCGCTGCGGACACGGTCCAGGGCAGGTTGCCGGACTGGGTGTCCACGACGGTGATGCCGTTGAACGTGGTGTTCGGTGACTGACCCGCGGTCGGAACGTCCGCGGCGTTCGGGTCGAGCTGAGCGGACGCGCTGAAGTACTGGCCACCGGGGGACAGCTGCAGCGTGCCCAGGTTGAGGGGATTGGCGGGCGTGTACGGCGTGGAGATGGAGATCGTACCGGCGGGGATCGTGCCGGTGATCGTCTGCACGTCGTTACACGTGGTGCAGGCCGGTGCCTGCTCGGTGAAGGTCACCGGAGCAGAGCTCGACCCGGCAACGGTGGCGCCGCTGGCCGGGCTGAACGTCGCCACGACCGAGTGCGCACCCGCTGAGGTGTAGGTGAAGACAATGGAGTAGGCGCCGCCCGCTCCCACCGCACCCGACGCGAACGGGGTGGTCGAGCCGTTGTCGAACAGGCTGACCGTTCCCGCCGTGATGACGGTGGCCGGGGTGGTGGTGTCGGACACGGCACCGGTGAAGGTGACCGCGCCGGCCGGGCCACCGCCGCCGCTCTGCGCGAGCGTGGTGCTCGTGGCGTCGAGCGGAGTGCTGACCACGTAGTTCAGCACCGACGATGCCGAGCCGATGTCAGCGGAACCGACGGCCGGGGTGAAGATCGCCTGATAGGGCGTCGTCCCCGTCGCCGGAGTCGTCGACACGGTCGCGACACCGTTGGTGGCGGTGACCGTCTGGGTGGTCCCCACCTGCGTGGAGCCGTTCCAGAAGCTCACCGTTCCGGCGGCAGCCGGGGCCACCGTCGCCGTCAGCGTCACCGGAGTTGCGGGAGCCGTCTGCGGGCTCGCCGGCGACGCAGCCAGCGTGGTGGTCGTGTTCTGGGTGAAGTCCGGGAAGTCCACCGACCACGTGTTGGTGGCGGTGTTCACCGCGATGACCGTGTCCCAGTAGGTGGTCAGCTGCCCGAGACCTGTGCCAGAGACCTTCAAGCGCACGTCGTAGAGGTTGACGTAGCCGGCCGTGGTCTGGGTGTTCGGGAAGGCTGCGATGTAGTTCGTCATCGATACGTCGGTGCCTGGGTTGGTCTCCACCGGGTTGGCGGTGGTACCGATCGGCGCCGGCGCGGCGGTGTTCGGGAAGTTAGTCGAGCTGGTGAGCTGCTCGCCCGACCACAGTCCCGGGTTCTCCCCGGCCACCGGCGTGTAGACGAACAGCGTCGCCTTGGTGTAGCCGGTGGGAGCGGCCGTCGAGGCCACCGCGTACGCGCCGAGTCCGGCGGCGGTGATCGACCCTCCGGTCACCACCTGACCCTGCGCGTTGTAGAACGTGATGGAACCGTTCGGGGTGACCAGCGACTCCCACGGCGGCGTAGGACCGCCTCCGCCAGCGGCGAAGGCGACACCACCTCCCGCCAGGACTCCGACGCTGGCGATGGCGACCGCTGCCGCCCCGGCCAGCGACCGGAACTTTCCTCTCATGTGCTCCTCCCCTTTCGAAGGATGGATGGGACGATCCGGAGTTCGTGCCTCCGGACCTCTTTCCGACCTGGGCCTCGGGGTTTCCCGGGAGGCCGCCGCACGGCGGCCTCCCGGGAAACGAGCTCAGGTCAGGTCAGCGGCGAGCTCAGGCAGGACTGGGTCGAGGGGTCAGCCCCGGCCTCAGCGATCAGGGTCTTGCCTGCCGCGGTCTGGAAGAACGGCGTCGGTCCGCCCGGGTTGCAGAACAGCGTCTTGGCCCAGTTGAGCGTGCCGCCCGGCTGCCACGGGGTCGTGGAGATCTGGTCGGTCCAGCGGAAGACGATGTTCAGGTTGCGGGTGTCGTTGTAGACGGCGTTGGCGTCCGACGGAGTACCGGTCAGCTGGACGATCCCAGGAGCCAGCGCGGTGGTGGCGCCGGGGTAGGACGTGGACGGGCTGTGGAAGTAGCCGATACCAGGGTTGGTGCCGAAGGTGGTGTTGCCGCTCGTGCCCGCCCACAGGTTCAGCCGGGCGCCGGAGAACGGCTCGATCGCGTCGGCCGAGCAGTTCGGCGTGCAGGTGCCGCCGTTGGGGTTGGCCGTGCCGGTCAGGCTGGTGATGGCGACCGGGTCGTTCTCCTCGCCGGTGGTCACGCAGCCGCCCAGGGTGATCGCGGTGCCGCCGTTCGCGGCCTGCAGGTCGGCCAGGAACGTGTTGCGGGTACCGGAGCCGCTCTGCGGGATGATCGGGATGATCTTGTCGGTGGACGTGCCGCCCACCTGGTTCCAGCTGGTAGCGGTGCACTGGTAGATCGCGACCAGCTGCTGCGCCGACAGGCCCGCCGGAGCATTGCTGGTGCTCGCGGCGGCCTCGCGCAGGTGCTCGGTACCGAGTACGAAGTCCTGCAGGCCCTGCCAGCCGTTGGTCACCGCGGTCGCGCCCTGGGCCGTGGTCGGGTTGGAGGACATGCGGGCGAAGTCGATCCGCGGGTCGGCCGGTGCGGTGTCAGCCAGCAGGGCGTTGATGCCCGCGCCGCTGCCGTTGATCCGCTGGACCGGGAAGGTCCCGGCCCGGTAGACGGCGGTCGGGAGCAGCGAGACCGGGGTCTGCAGGGTGCTGCCGTTGGCCCAGGAGGCACGGGCGTTGGAGTCCGCCGTGGCGTCGATGCTGACCAGCTTGTACAGGTTGCCTGCGCTGTTGTAGCCAGCGTCTCCGGCCGGGTCGCCGTCAGCGGCGAAGTTCACGATGAACTGGAGGGTGTCCGACCCGTCGCCGACGATGTCGTTGGCGTTGGGCTGGTAGTCGGCCGAAGCTGCCTGAGCTGGCAGCGCGGCGCTCACCGAGAGCGCTGTCGCGCTCAGCACGGTGCAGGCGGCGGCCAGGCTGGCCGACATCTTCGTTCGCTTGCGCACGTGTTTCGTCCCTTCTGTTGCCCTGCGGCACCAATCGGCCGCGCATGGCAAGCAAAGCGACGATGAGCGACGATGACACGCTTTTAATATGAACAGCGGGCAAATGGGAATTTAAACTTTTGAAAGCTAGCTGGCCGCTCATTTGCGGGTTCGAGCCGGTCAGATGAGGTTGGGGAGCAGCTGGAATGCCGTCTCCGACACAATCCACAAGACGGCGAGGATGGCCGGGGCTCCGGCCAGCCAGGTTTGCCAGCGCCCCCAGCGGGACCGGACCCAGATCACGGCGAGCACGGTCACGACAAGCAGTTGCAGCCACATGACGAGCACGAAGAGGACGCCGGGATCGCCGTGCATGGGCTGCTCGCTCGCCCTGGTGATGGTCGGCATTCCGGCCGGCGAGGCGACCGGCTTGCCGATCAGCGCGGTGTCGACATACAGCACCTGGTTCGGCGCTCCGAGGCCGTGCCATCCCGTGCCGGCCGTGGTCACCAGGACCAGCCGGCTGCCGCCCGGCTTGAGCGGGGGCGGCAGCGGGTCGCCGGGGTAGCGCAGGTCGAGTACCCGGAAACCGAAAGTGCCCTGACCTGTCGTCACGTCGATCAGGTCGCCACGCTGCAGCGCGTTGAGATGCCGGAACGGGCCGCCGAACAGGGTCTGTCGGCCCATGATGACCGACACGCCGGCCTGCCCGGGCAGCGGAGTGTCCGACTGCAGGCCAGGACCGTTCTCCAGCAGGCCGGGCGTGGTGCCCTCGACGACGACGACGTCGATGCCGGCCTGCGGCACCCGCAGCACCGCCACCGGCGAGCCCAGCTTGATGTTGCCGCCGAGCGGCGCGATCGCCTGGGCGATCTCGGTGCGCAGTCGCGCGTACAGCGCGTGCTGCGCGCTGGATTCCTGGAAGCCGGACAGCGAGATGCCGTAGAAGAGGAACCATGCCGCTACCCCGGCCAGCGCGGTCAGCGTCCAGACGAAGCCGAACGCCCAGCCCGGCAGCGCTGGCCGCCGCCGGCGCGGCACCGCGGCCACTTCCAGCATCGAGGGACCGCGCGGTCCCGCCTGCGCCGGCCGCGTAGCCTCCGGCGGAGACGGCTCGGCGACGGCTAGCTCCACTTGCTGCCCCGCCTCCTGGCCAGCCAGGAGATCAGCAGTGCTCCGGCCACCGCGATCAGGACCAGTCCCGCGACCACTGGGAGCAGGTAGCCGGCGATCCCGAAGCTGGCCTCAGGCGTCAGATGGATCGGCACGATCGGCTGCGACTGGCTTGGGCTCGCCGAGGGCGAGCCACCGGACGAGGACGGCGACGGGCTTCCCGAGCCGCCGCCAGTCGTCGAGCCGGGACTTGAGCTCGTGCTGCCGCTGGGCGTCGGCGAAGGGCTCGGGCTCTGATGCGCCGGGAAGAGCGGCGGGACCTGTCCCTTCTGGGCCGCGACGGCAGCGGCTGCCGTCTTGGTGTAGGCCGCCTCCGCGCCCAGGTGGTTGGCCGCCGTCATCGGCAGGTAACCGGCGGCTAGCTGGCCGACGGCGCCGCCAGGCACCTGCCCAGCGGTCGCCGCGAAGTTCAGGAAGCCGGCGTAGTCGGTGGCGTCCTGCTTGGACAGGCCGCCGCCCTTGGTGGGAACGTCGGCGTACACCAGCATTGTGCCGGGGTAGGCCTTAGCCACCTTGACGTTGTCCTTGCCGTACAGCGAGTACGGGAAGGTCCAGTCGAGGTTCTTCTTGTCCGGGGTCAGGATTGCGGCCGCGCTGCTCAGCGACGCGTTCGTCGGCGCGACGAACGTCATTCCCGCCGGCGAGGTGAACTTGGTCGGCGTGCCAGGCTTGGTATAGGTGAGCAGCGAGGCGGTATTGATGTTGTAACGGTGAGCGTCCGCCAGCGTGGTGATGCCGATCATGAACCGGAAGCCCACGGTCTGCGGGCCGAGCGCGACCAGGTGCAGCGACTGCGGCACGTCCGGGTTACCCACGCAGACCAGCTGCGGCTGGGCGATGTAGAACTGCATGTCCTCGGCCAGGGTGGGCAGGTCCGCGACCGGCGAGGCGATCAGTGGCAGAGCGGGCGTCGGGCTGTCGGCGTAGCACGGGTAGGGCCCGCCGCTGCCACTGATCCAGTCCTGCGGCTCGAAGGTGCTGAGCAGCGGCCAGTTCGACACCGGCAGCTTGATCCCCTTGTACTTCGAGTTGACCGTCATCCCCCACGGGTCAGGCGTGCCGTTGAGCCAGGCTCGCGCCGCCGGACTGGCGTTGATGTACGAGGTGAGCGCCGTGATCACGTCGGTATTCATGGACATCGACAGCAGCACGGACGCGGCCGCCGAGGCGCCCACGCCGTGCGGGATACCGGGGTTGAGTGCCTGGAACTCAGGGTCGAGCGTGATGTTCAGCGGGTTCGTGCACTTGGCGCTGTTCGGCACCGGGACTCCCGGGCAGGCGTGCAGCAGCTCCGGGTCGTTGTTGGCGATGTCGGTCACGCCTGGATAGGACTCGGTAAGCAGCTTGGCGAGCAGGCGCGGATCCAGGCGCAGCGTGGTGACCGGCACGCCCTTGGAGTCGTCGACCACGAAGGTGATCGCGAACCCGGTAGCGGCCACGGGAGCATGGACCACCGGTTCGGGGAAGGCCGTGGCGGGCTGGTTCGAGACCAGCACCGCCTTTGCCGTGCCTGTCTGCAGTTGCCCGACCGCTTCCGGCTCGCCTTCCTGGACGTAGCCGAGGGTGAAAAGCTTGCGGTTCAGGCAGAAGTGCGGCTGCCACTGCAGCGCCGCCTGGTCCATCAGGCCGGACCCGTAGATGCTGACGAAGTGGTTGCCCTTGTTAACCACGGAGCAGACGTTGGCCGGGGGCGCGAAGTGCAGCGGCACCACGAATCTGTTGCGCCAGTTCGACGCGGCCCACCAGAGCTGGCCGGACACGGTCAGGTCCTCCTGGCCGAGCTCGCCCTGCTGGAGGATGCTGCCCGGCGGGAAGTGCCCGGTCGCCTCGCACTGCGCGGCGGCGGCGGGCTCCTGAGCGGGCGTCGGGCGGTCACTGGCGGGCATGCCCTTGGCGGCCGGGTCGCAGCTGATGCCCATGACCGGGACCGCGACCAGCGCACAGGACACCTTCTGCGAGCAGCCCATGTCCAGGTTCAGCTCGTTCGTCCACACGTCGAAGTTGGCCGAGCCCTTGCCGTTCACGCCGGTGGCAGCGAAGCTCTCGTTGCTCGGCAGCAGGCCGAGGCCGCCAAGCAGGTTCATCTCGTTGGGCATTTTCGCGCAGCCGCCCGGCCCGATCGCCCACGAGGTGCCCTTGGGGTTCACGTACGGCAGCCAGAAATGGGGACCGGGGAACAGGCCGCAGGTCGGCGGCAGCGGATTGGGCTCATTCACGGTGAGGTTGCGCTGGGCCGCCGCCGTGGCGTACTGGTCAACCCGCCAGGGCGGGTACGGCTGGGATGGGTCACCGGAGAAGAAGCGCTCAGTGGGCGTGGCTGTCCAGCAGTCCTTCGGCTGGATCTGCTGGGCGGCCGGCGCCTTGGACGACGGGTTGCCGTGGCACTCCAGCAGCACCATCGGGTATTCCTGGAGCTGGGCGCTGGGCCCGTCGTTGGGGTTGGACCAGATCCCGCCGGTCGGATGCGCCCCGCTCCAGCTCACCTTGATGACCTGCCGGTCGATCAGGTTGGTCGTCGTGCTGACGTTCAGCGTGACGGTGCGCTTGTCGACCACCTTGCTCTTGCCGCTGACCAGGTTCGTCCGGTAGATCGTCTTGGTCTGGTGGAAGGCGCCCGACCCGGCCGCCGCGGTGGTGGTGGTGGTGGCAGGGACCGTCGCAAGCCGGGTGGCAGAGCTTGCCGCCCCCGCGGCCTGAGCCGCGAGCAGTCCCGTACACAGGATCGCCGCCGACAGGCCGGCCACGCGCCGCATGGTCCGCGGCCGCCTCAGCCAGGCCGCACCGGGCCGCCCGCCGCTCACAGCGCCCGTCCCTGGCGCGAGGACCAGCGCCAGTACAGCACCGGCGGGGCGATGAGGGCGATCAGAAGCAGCGCCACGGCGAGCGGCCCGAGCACGTCGTTGATGGCCCGGCCCTGCCCGGAGGCGAGCACCGCCGGGACCGCCGAAGCCTGCCCGCCGCCGGTGTAGCTGGTCGTCCCTGGCCCGTAGGTCTGACCCGTAACCGGATTGACCGATGGTGATCCTCCCGGCGAGCTGCCACCGGGGCCAGGGCTCGAGCCAGGGCTGGAGCTGCCGCTGGAACTGGGCGACGGGCTCGGATTGCTGCCGCCGCCGTTGTTCTTATTGCCGTTGGTCGTCCCGGTGCACGGACCCTGCCCGGCCTTGTCGCACTGCGGCGGCATGGGCGCGTGCACGGCCAGGTAGTTCTCGCTCGGGTGCCCGTAGACGAACGTCGGGTTGTGAC
>DASWAA010000418.1:0-3829 GCA_036391385.1 Streptosporangiaceae bacterium | reverse complement strand
CCCCCGGCTAGCGGTCGGGCAGGCCGGGCATTAGTCTCCCGCTAGGGCTAGGCAGACGATCGGGACTCAAGGCTGGAGCCGCATGGCGATCAACCGTGACTACATCGGAAAGACATTTCCGCCGAGTGAGCCTTATGAGGTGAGCCGGGTCAAGGTGGCCGAGTTCGCCGACGCGATCGGCGACCACAATCCGGTCTACCGGGACCGTGGCGCGGCACAGCGGGCGGGATTTCCCGACGTCATCGCGCCGCCGACATTTCCCATCGTGATCAGCATGGCGAGCAGCGGGCAAGCCATTGTCGATCCGGGACTCAACATCAACTACGCGATGGTGGTGCATGGCGAGCAGCGGTTCGAGTACTCGCGCCCGCTGGTCGCTGGCGACGTGGTGACCGCCGAGGTCACGATCTCCGATATCAGGGACATCGGTCGTAACTCGATGATGACGACCACCACGCGGATCAGCACCGTCGACGGCGAGCACGTGTGCACCGCGTACTCGACGCTGGTCGAGCGGGGTGGTGCCCAGTGAGGCGGGGTGGAGCGGCATGAGCGATCAGGTCAGCTACGACGAGGTTGAGGTCGGGACCGAGCTGGCGGCCGCCAGTTACCAGGTCACCAGGCTGAGCCTGATCAAGTACTGCGGCGCTTCTGGCGACTTCAACGTCATCCACTGGAACGAGCGGATCGCCAGGTCCGTCGGGCTGCCTGACGTCATCGCGCATGGCATGTTCACTATGGCGGAGGCGGGGCGCTTCGTGACGGACTGGGCCGGACCCGGGGCTACGGTCCTGGAGTTCGGCGTGCGGTTCTCCTCGCCGGTGGTCGTCCCCGACGACGACACCGGCGGCACCATCACGGTGAGCGGCCAGGTCGATGAGAAGCTGGACGGCAACCGGGTGGCGCTGGCGCTGGTGGCCAGGTCGGGTGACACCAAGGTGCTGACCAAGGCGCGTGCGGTCGTCCGGCTGCCCTGACCCGGCTGCCCTGACCCGGCTGGCCTGTCCGCTGCTGGTGACGTAAGGCCGTAGGCTCACCTGATGCGAGTGCGCACCAAACCGGTCCGGCTGTCGGACTACACCACGCTGCGCCTGGGCGGCCCGGCGGCGCGGCTGGTCGAGGCCGAGACTGCCGACGATCTCGTCGCGGTCGTGCGTGCGGCCGATCAGCGAGCCGAGCCGCTGCTCGTGCTGGGCGGCGGCAGCAACCTCGTCGTCGCCGACCAGGGTTTCCCCGGAACGGTCGCGCGGGTTGGTACCTCGGGCATCACCGTCGCCGCCGTTCCCGGCATCGGTGAGCGGGTGCTGGTCACCGTCGCCGCGGGGGAGAACTGGGACCACCTGGTCGAGTGGACGGTCGCCGAGAAGCTCGCCGGCCTGGAATGCCTGGCTGGCATACCCGGCCTGGCCGGAGCGACCCCGATCCAGAACGTCGGTGCCTATGGTCAGGAGGTCGCGTCCGCGATCGAGTCGGTCCGGGTGCTCGACCGGGAGACCTCCCTGGTGGCGACGCTGACCGGTGCGCAATGCGGCTTCGGCTACCGGACCAGTGCCTTCAAGGCGGCCGCGTACCGGCCGCCAGGCGGGACTGGCCCGGCAGGCGGGACCGGCCGGTACGTCGTGCTCGACGTGAGCTTCCGGCTCGAGCGTGACCCGATGTCGGTCCCGGTCAGGTACGCCGAGCTTGCGGCGAAGCTCGGCGTGGCGACCGGAGAGCGCGCACCGCTGGCCGACGTCAGGGATGCGGTCCTGCAGCTGCGCCGGGTCAAGGGGATGGTGCTCGACCCGCAGGACCCGGACACCGTGAGCGCGGGCTCGTTCTTCACCAACCCGGTGCTTGACCGGCGTCAGCTGGCCGAGCTGCAGCGAGCGGTCACGGCGCGCAGCCCTGGCCTGACGGTTCCGGCATTCCCCGCGCCGGGTGATCAGGTCAAGGTGCCCGCCGCCTGGCTGATCGAGCAGGCCGGATTCGGCAAGGGCTACCCGGGTGCCGGGGCTGCCAGGATCTCCGCCAAGCACACCCTGGCGCTGACCAACCGCGGCGGTGCCAGCACCGCCGAGCTGCTGCGGCTGGCCAGGCAGATCGTGGCTGGCGTGCGCTCGGCGTTCGGGGTCGAGCTCACGAACGAGCCGGTGCTGGTCGGAGTCCGGCTGTAGCGTCCGTCGTGACGCCAGCGCCATCCTGCCCTGCCTTCTGCCGGGGCAGGTCACTCCCGTCGGCCGGAACCTGGTCGGCATCGTCCGGAGTGGCGAGCCACTCGTCGATCCCTGCCAGCAGCCTGGCCCGGACGTCGCCTGGTGCCGCCGATCCCAGGACCGACATCCTGGCCAGCGCGGCTAGCTGCGAGTCGCCGAGCCCGTGCACGTTCCTGGCCACCTCGTACTGCGCGGTCAGCCGGGATCCAAACAGCAGCGGGTCGTCCGCGCCGAGAGCTACCAGGATCCCGGCCCGCAGCAGCGGTACAAGTGGCACCTCGGCAGGCGTGGCTGCCACCCCGAGCGCGACGTTGGAGCCGGGACACACTTCAAGCGTCACCTGTGCCCTGGCCAGCTCGCTGGCCAGGGCAGGATCGGCGGCAGCGGTCACGCCATGCCCGATCCGGTCCGCGCTCAGGTCTTCCAGGCAGGCCCGGACGCTCGCCGGGCCGACGAGCTCGCCCCCGTGCGGCACCGCGAGCAGTCCGGCGCGCGCCGCGATCCGGAAGGCCGGGACGAAGTCAGCGGTCCGGCCACGCCGCTCGTCGTTGGACAGGCCGAAGCCGACGACGCCGCGCCCGGCGTAGCCGGCCGCGAGTCTGGCGGCGGTGCGGGCCTCCAGCGGGTGCCTGGTGCGGTTCGACGCGATGATGATGCCGATTCCGACCCCGGACTCCCGCGCCGCCACGGCAGCGGCGTCCAGCACTAGCTCGGTGAACGTGCTGATGCCGCCGAACCGTGACCCGTAGCCGGAGGGGTCCACCTGGAGCTCCAGCCAGCCTGATCCTTCCGCTCGCTCGTCTTGCGCCACCTCGCTGACCAGCCGCCGGATGTCGGCCTCGGTCCGGAGCACGGCCCGGGCGCTGTCATAGAGCCGCTGAAAGCGGAACCAGCCGCGCTCGTCGGTGCCGCGCAGCCGGGGCGGCCATTCCGCTCCGAAGGCCTCAGGCAGGCTGACGCCGTGCAGCCCGGCCAGTTCGATCAGGGTCGACCGGCGCATCGCGCCGGTGAAGTGCAGGTGCAGGTGCGCTTTGGGTAGCAGGTCGAGCCGTCGCGCCATCCGCCTAGTATGCGGCCAGCGGCCGCGAACCAATGGCTAAGACGCCTGGGCGAGCAGGTCCCCGAGCCTGGTGAGACCCTCCTCGAGGTCAGCGTCAGCGAGCGCCGCCGAGAGCCGGAAGTAGCCCGGCGCCCCGAACGCCTCGCCCGGCACAACGGCGACCTCGGCCTGGTCGAGCACGATCTCGGCTAGTTGCGCGGAGGACTGGATAACCTGGCCGCCGAGCCGCTTACCGAGCACGCCCTTGACACTGGGGAAGCAGTAGAAGGCACCCTCAGGCAACGGGCAGATCACCCCCGGGATCTTGTTGAGCATGCGCGTCATCTGCTGTCGGCGGCGGTCGAAGGCGTCGCGCATCCGCTCGACGGCGGACAAGTCGCCGCTGACGGCGGCGAGCGCCGCCGCCTGCGCGACATTGCAGACATTCGACGTGGCGTGCGACTGCAGGTTGGTGGCCGCCTTGATCACATCGTCCGGCCCGATCATCCAGCCGACCCGCCAGCCGGTCATCGCGTAGGTCTTGGCGACACCGTTCAGGACGACGCACCGGTCCGCGAGCCGCGGAGCGGCAACC
>DASWAA010000417.1:0-2161 GCA_036391385.1 Streptosporangiaceae bacterium | reverse complement strand
GCGACGAGCGCGAGCACGACCCGGACGAAGAGCTGGCTCCGCCGCGGCGACCGCCGCCGGCGGGTTGGCCGACCATACGCCGATCCCGGCCTGCGGACTGGTGCTATAGGTCGAGCCACGCCGTGCTCCTCCTTCGCGCCTGCGCGCTGCGGTCTGACTTAGCGAGCCTACGGGGGCTGGCAGCCACCCGCGCTCCCAGGCCAGTCACTCTATGCGACTTTTCATGCAGTTCATCATGACGGGCCGCCCGGCGCAGGCCTGTCTGGCAAGTTGCCTGGCCCCAGGCTCCGGAGTGGACGGCGATCGGCCCCGCGACGGCAGCCACCGCACTCGCCCTATGCCCTTCATTCCACGCCAGCGAACCTGCGCCTGCCAGCAGCCGCGCCGCACCTCGTCGCGCCGGAAGCTGACGTAGCGCCGAGCCCGCCGGCGTGATCTGCACATGAACGGGACAACGAGCATCAGCCAGGGAGAGTTTCCGCCTGGCCGCGAAATGCCCCGATGGCACGGGCAGCTCACATCCACGGCTAAGCTGTCCGGCGACGAACATCAGCGGGAGGATCAGGCATGAGTGACGACAGCGGCATCCAGCGGACACTTGTCCTGCTCAAGCCGGACGCCGTGGCGCGCGGGCTTACCGGGCGGGTGCTCGCCCGATTCGAGGACGCGCTGCTCAAGGTCGTCGCCGCCAAGATGGTCTGGATGGACGCCGAGCTGACCAGGCAGCACTACTTCGACCTAGAAGAGCGGTTCGGGGCCGGGGTGTATAACTCGATGGCGCAGTTCATGCAGTCCGGGCCGGTCTTCGCGCTTGTGCTCGAGGGCGTCGATGCCGTGCCGTGCGTCCGCAAGATGGTCGGCTCCACCTATCCCGACCAGGCCGCGCCTGGCACGATCCGCGGCGACTTCGCGCATGTCAGCAAGGCCTACGCCAACGCCAACGGCCTGCCGGTGGCCAATCTGGTGCATGCCTCTGGCAATGCGGAAGAGGCCGAGCGCGAGATCGACGTCTGGTTCACCAAGGCCGAGCTGTTCGACTACCCCTCGGTAGCACAGCAATTCGCCTCCTGATCTGCCCTGCCTTATTCCGGGCCCCGGCGGCGCAAACGTCGGGTCCCGGATGTAACGAAGGCCCTGGTGTGATACCTCCGTGGTATGGAGACGACGGGCAGTGAGCCACCAGAAGGCGCGGACGAAGTCACCGAGGCGGCGCTCGAGGCGGTTTCCGAGGCGGTCGAGCTAGCCGACGAGCAGGCCAGGCGGCACCGTGCGCTGCGCCGGCGAGGGCTGCGCCGGCGGGTCTCCGGTGAGCTGGCCGGGCGGGCCGAGCGCGCCCGGGGGGTACGCAGGCTCGGGGCGGCAGTAGGTCAGGCCGCCCGGCACGGCGCCCGGATCACCGGCCGTGGCGTGTCGGCCGGCGGCCGGTGGCTGAGTGACCAGGTGCTGGCGATGGCACCGCGACTGCCCGTCCGGAATCTCGCCACCTTGCGCGGGCAGTTCCCGCACCGCACTCCGGACGAGCTTGCCGAGGCGCTGATCGAGGGCGCCGCCAGGGCCTCGGCGGCGGTCGGCGTGGCGGTCGGAGCGTGGGCGGTCCTGCCCTTCCTGCCAGCGGCCGGGGTGGAGATCGCGACCGAGACTCTTTCTGTCGTCGGCATCGAGATCAAGCTGGTCGCCGAGTTGCACGAGGTCTACGGGCTGACCGCCCCCGGTGGCGGCGTGGAGCGGATGACGGCGTACGTGGGTGCGTGGTCACAGCGCCGCGGGGTTGGGCTGGCCCCTGGCGGCATCGTGCTCGCGGCGGGCTCGCCGCTGGCGAGGCAACTGCAGCGCAGGCTGGCCGCCCGGGCGGGACGCAGTGTCTTCTCGCTCGGCCCGCTGCTGACTGGCGCCGCGGCGGGGGGCATCATCAACCGCAGGGAGACCCGTAAGCTCGGCCGCGCGATCCGGGACGACCTGCGCAAGCGATCACCGCATGCGAGGGGCTGGCTGGACTAGCCGGGCGACCGGGCCGCCGACGGCGTGCCTGGCTAGCTGACCGCCGGGCTCGGCTGCCCGAGCCAGCGCTCGAGCCAGTCGAACTGCTCGGCGAGCACGTGCAGCACCGATTCCCTGGCCACGTAGCCGTGGCTCTCGAACGGCAGGACCACCAGCCGGGCCG
>DASWAA010000416.1:0-3894 GCA_036391385.1 Streptosporangiaceae bacterium | reverse complement strand
TGTGCAGGATCTCGACGGCTCGCCGCACTCCCGGCTGTCCGGCGGCTGCGAGCCCGTAGGCGAGCGCGCGCCCGGCCAGGCAGGCCCGGGCGCCAAGGGCGAGTGCTTTCACGATGTCGGCGCCACGCCGGATCCCGCCGTCGAGGTAGACCTCGGCGTCGCCGCCTACCGCGTCCGCCACGGCCGGGAGCACGCTGATGGTCGCCGGGGCGCCGTCGAGCTGGCGGCCGCCGTGATTGGACACGACGACGGCGCCGGCACCCAGGTCCACGGCGCGGCGGGCATCGTCGTGGCCCAGGATGCCCTTCACCACCAGCTGCCCGGCCCAGTTCTCCCGGAACCAGGTCAGGTCCGCCCAGGTGGCGCCCGGGTCGAACTGCTGGTTGGTGCGGGTGCTCAGCGACGCGGCGCTCCCGCCACCAGCGCCGCCGCTGCCGGGCAGGTTTCCCC
This sequence comes from Streptosporangiaceae bacterium, assembly GCA_036391385.1. Classification (GTDB taxonomy): domain Bacteria; phylum Actinomycetota; class Actinomycetes; order Streptosporangiales; family Streptosporangiaceae; genus Chersky-822. The sequence continues at coordinate 3,444 of DASWAA010000416.1, read as the reverse complement.
AGCCGATCCTCGGCTGGCGGACGAAGCCGTAAGACCAGCGCGGGTGCAGTACGCCCTCGGACAGCGAGCGCAGCGTGACCCTCGGCGGAACGCTGAATCCGTTGCGGCGGTCCCGGTCCCGGTTCCCCGCGACCGGCACGTCCACGGTGACCACCAGCACGCGGACGCCGGCCGCCGCTACCCTGGCCAGCAGGTCCGTGAGCATCCCCCGATCACGCCACAGGTACATCTGGAACCACGTCGGTCCGCTGGTCGCCGCCGTCACCTCCTCCACCGGGCAGGATGCCATCGCCGCCAGGACGCTGACGGAACCAGCCTCGTGGACACCGCGCGCCAGTGCTACCTCGCCTGCCGGGTGCAGCAGCCCGGTCAGGCCCATCGGCGCGCCAAGCAGCGGCAGGGAGACTGGCTCGCCGAGCACGGTCGTCGCCGTCTCGACGCCGGACACGTCGACGAGGACGCGCGGCCGCAGTTCGACCGCGCGCAGTGCCGCGATGTTCCGCCGCAGCGTCACCTCGTCGCCGGCGCCGCCGTCCACGAAGTCGAAGACAACCCCGGGAAGCCGTCGCCGCGCGGCGGCCCTGAGCTCGGCGATCGTTCCGGCCCGTGCCGCCTGTCCCCCGGCGCTCAGCCACGCCCGTGCCCGGTCCGGCAGCGCCCGGACGTCGGCGCCGACCTGCGCGGCTAAGAGCTTGCCGAAGTCATTCACGGCCGCTGCCAGCGTGCTGCGAGCGGGCCGGAGTGACCCGTGCCAGGCGGCAGGAACCGGGATTCGGCATAGGGTGCGGGGCTGATGATGCGATGCGAGCCGTTCTGTACCTGGAGCACCAGGTGCGCCTGTCCGAGCGAGGGATCAGGCGTGGTGTCCGGGAAGCTCAGCCCGGACTGCTCGGCGTTCTGCAGGAAGTACGAGCCGTTCACGCCGCGATACCTGAGCCGCCTGAGCTCGCCGGATACGGCCGCGAAGTCCCTCGGATCAGCGGTCGCCATCCAGGCGCGGGCGAGCAGGTGGATCTCGTCGTAGGCGATGCCCGCGTGTGACCAGCCCGGAGGCTGGCCGTAGGCGGACTCGTAGTCGGCCCGGAACCGTCGTCCGATCGAGTCCTCGTAGGTGCCGGTAACCGTCGCCCAGACAAGGCCCTCGGCGGCTGGCCCCGCGGTCTGGAGGAACTCGGGCACGGACGGGGCGTAGATCGCGTAGATGACGGTGTCAGGCAGCCGCACCGCCGCCAGCCGCTGGAAGGCGGCCAGTTCGCTGGCGAGGAACTGCGCGATCATGATCGCGGCGGGGTCGAGCCTTTCTAGTTCCGCCACGACGGCCGCCCAGTCGGCGCCGATCGCGGGGACGGTCCGCACCCCGGCGATGTCCCAGCCCGACCGCTCGGCCGTGCCGATGGTCAGCGGGTTGACCATCTGGCCGCTCGGGAAGTCGGTCTCCACGAAGGCGATCCGGCGCCATCGTGGCAGCCAGCCGTGCGCGGCCTCCTGGTCGAGGAACCGGATGAATCCCGGCCCGTAGTTGACCTCGGTCGGGCAGACCTGGAAGACGTTACGGAACTGGCTGTGGTTCTCCCTGACCGTCTCGGCCTGGGCCTGCGAGGTCATCGCGTGCACGTACGGCGCGCCGTAGCGAGCGGCCAGGCTGGCAGCGATGCCTTCCGGAAAGACGTAGCCCGACGTGACCGCGTCCACGTCGGCCGCGAAAAGCTGGCGGAAGGCGCGGTCCACGCCGTCGGCGGAGAAGATGTCGACGTCGACCACTGTGTGCTCGATCCGGCGGCCGGCGATGCCACCGCGAGCGTTGAGCTCGGCGATCGCCAGTGCCGCGCCGTTGCGCATCTGCAGGCCGTCATCGCCGGCGAGGCCGCCAAGCGGAAAGGCAGAGCCGATACGCAACGGGCGCAGCGCGGTACCGCGCCGGGCAGGCCGGGGCGGCGGCGCGCTGATCTTGACGTCGGCAGCCCGCCCGGCCGCTGGCTCGCCGGTGCTGGCCAGGACCCGCGCGTGCAGCTGGCAGATGGTAAGCGCGCTGGCCGGCCAGCCGCCGGCTGACTGCGCTCGCCCGGCCGGCAAGGGCAGTCGCAGGTAGCCGCGCTCGACGGCCATGGCTGCCGCGCCTGTGCGGCTGGCCTGGCCGAGCTTGGCCAGGATGTGCTCGACGTGCGTGGAGATCGTGCGCGGGCTGGTCACCAGTGCGGCGCCGACCTCGGTATTGCTCAGCCCGATCGCGAGCAGCGTCAGCACGTCAAGCTCGCGCGCGGTCAGCCGGTGCGGCAGGCTGGCGACGGGCTCGGCCGCCAGGTGTACCTCGGCTCCCGGACCGGCACCAGCGTCGACGTCGTCGGTATCGAGCCTGACCCGCAGCCAGCCGACGGCGGAGGACCAGAAGAAGCTGGCGGTCGCCGACCCGGAGCCAGGCAGGGCGCGCGCGTAGGCGAGCAGGTCGTCATCAGCAGCCAGCAGGTCCCGGCCAGGCGGCAGATTCTGCCCGGGCAGCTCGTCACCTCCCGGCAGCCCGCCGTGACCTGACATCGCGCTCGGCTCACTGCGCCGGCTCTCGCCTTGGACCACCGCTAGCCTATCCCCCCTCCCGGACGGCCAGATTCGGTCAGATATCCGTCAACTGACGGATTGCGTCGACTGTAACCGCAGGTAAGGGTGTGCATCAATCACTGTTGCTCGATTCGTCGGCCGCGTAGAGAAGGATCCGAAGTGGCAGCTAACAGCACTGGCGTCAGCAGGAAGGACTTCCTGCGCGGACTGGGCGCCGCCGGAGCGGGCGGCTTGATCGTCGGCGGCGCGGGCGGTTACCTCGGCGGGCGATCGTCTTCCTCCTCCTCGTCGTCGGCGAGCGGTAAGTCCGGCGGCAGCAAGGCACCGATCGTGATCGGCTCCGGCAGCCCGGTGACCGGGATCTATGCCGGGGACGGGCTGATGCAGCACCGCGGCCAGCAGCTCGCGGTCGCCGAGATCAACGCCAGGGGCGGCATCCTCGGCCGGCAGCTGCAGATCCAGCTGCTCGACACCCAGGCACAGCAGCCCGACGTGATGAAGAGCGTCTTCCAGAAGTTCGTCTCCGATGGTGTCGCGGCGATCTTCGCCGGCTTTTGCACCTACAGCTCGGTGGAGTTCCCGATCGTCGCGCAGGCGGAGATCCCGACCTTCCACGTGAACACCTGGCACGGCAACGTCGACTTCGTCAAGCAGCACGGGATCACCAATATCTTCCAGGGCGACCCGTCCGAGACCTGGTACGGCCCGGGCTTCGTAGTGCTGCTCGAGAACCTGATCGCGAGCAAGAACTGGGTCCCCTCGTCCAAGACGATGGCGATCGTCAGCAGCAACGACCCGTACAGCCTGAACATCTCCAAGACGTTCCAGGCCGGCATGGCGAAGATCGGCTGGAAGACCACGATGTTCCAGCAGTTCACCGCCCCGCAGTCG
>DASWAA010000415.1:0-3924 GCA_036391385.1 Streptosporangiaceae bacterium | reverse complement strand
CCGGTTCAGAACCCCGACGGCGAGACCTGGGTCGCCATCGACGCCTCCAGCCTGGAGGTGACCAGTCTCGACGGCGTAGACCTCGTCCGGCCGCTGGCGAGCGTGCGGGCCGACAGCATCGACTTGCCGGCCGACCGGATCATGGCCGGCACCGACCGGACCGCCGTCGCCAGCCTGGCCGCGATCCTGTTCGGAGCCGAGGCCTGCGGCATCGCCGACTGGGCCGTGCATACCGCGTCGGAGTACGCCAAGATCAGGCACCAGTTCGGTCGGCCGATCGGCCAGTTCCAGGCGGTCAAGCACCGTTGCGCCCGGATGCTGACGGGTGCGGAGCAGGCAGCGGCCGCCGTCTGGGACGCCGCTCGGACGTCGCCGGGACCCGAGCGAGAGCTAGCCGCCGCCGTCGCGGCCGTCGTCGCGCTCGACGCCGCCATCGACGCGGTCAGCGACTGCATCCAGACCCTTGGCGGCATCGGCTATACCTGGGAGCATGACGCGCACCTGTACTACCGGCGGGCGATGTCGCTGCGAGCGCTGCTCGGCCCGTCGGCACGATGGCGGGAGCGGGTGGCCGGACTCGCCATGGCGGGCGCCGCCAAGCCGGTCCAGGTCGAGCTGCCCGAGGGTGACGCCGAATTCCGGGCCGGAGTGCGGGCCGAACTCGCCGAGGTCGCCAGCCTGACCGGCAAGGAACGCACCGCCGCGATCGCTGCAGGCGGCTGGGTGCTGCCGCACCTGCCGCGGCCCTGGGGCCGGGACGCCAGGCCGCTCGAGCAGATCGTCATCGACGAGGAGCTGCGGGCCGCCGGGGTCAGGGCGCACAACCTGCTCATCGGCGCATGGGTGGCCCCCGCGCTCATCCAGTACGGCACGCCGCAGCAGCAGGAGCGCTTCCTGCCTGCCACCTTGCGAATGGAGTACCTGTGGTGCCAGCTCTTCAGCGAGCCGGGCGCCGGCTCGGACCTCGCCGGCCTGAGCACCAGGGCCGAGAAGGCGGACGGCGGCTGGCGGATCACCGGTCAGAAGATCTGGACGTCGCTGGCAAAGCAGGCCGCCTGGGGGATCTGCATCGCGCGCACCGACCCGTCCGCCGCCAGGCATGACGGGATCAGCTACTTCCTCGTGGACATGCACTCGCCGGGAATCGAGGTGCGCCCGCTGCGCGAGATCACCGGAGACGCGTCGTTCAACCAGGTCTTTCTTGACAACGTCTTCGTCCCGGACGACTGCCTTGTCGGCGAGGTGAACGGCGGATGGCGGATCGCCAGGACGACGCTGGCCAACGAGCGGGTGTCGCTGTCGCAGTCCTGGACGTTCGGGTCCGGCCTGACCGAGCTGATCGAGGTCGCGAAGACGGCCAGCCAGCCGCTGCTCGCCGATGTCGGCCGGCTCGTCTGCGAGGCACGGGCGATCGAACTGCTCGGGCTGCGGGTGACGCTCAAGCGCCTGTCCGGCACCGAGCCGGGATCGACCGGCAGCGTGCGCAAGCTGCTGAGCATGCGAAATGCCCAGCAGATCGCCGAGCTGTGCTGGGCCATGGCCGGGGAAAGCGGGGCGACAGCGACCGGTCCCAGCTCGATCATCGGCAAGGACGGCACGCCGAATGGCGCCCAGTGGGCACGGCAGATGATGGCGGTGAGGGCGACGACCATCGGCGGCGGAACCACCGACATCCAGCTCAACATCATCGCCGAGCGCATGCTCGGCCTGCCACGGGATCCTGAGCCGCCCGGGCATAAGTAAGGCCGGGACGCGACTTAGACGCGCAGATACCAAATAGTTACTCCACGTGACGATAGCCTGCTCAGGACACCTTTCCTGGAGGGCTGATGACACGCGGCGGCGCACCCTCGCACCACCGGCACGTCCGGAGCCGCGAGGACGAGTCGCGCGGCGCGCATGCCATGTCCGCGCAGCGGCAGCTCGCGGCCCACATCGCCGCCAGCAGGCACGCCCGGATCCAGCGATCCCTGGCACTGGCCACGGGCGTCCTGTCGGCGCTGGTTCTGCTGACAGCCGGAAGCGGGTGGATTCTCGCCGACTACGTCAGCAGCAGGCTCGCCAGGGTCAACGCGGGCACGTCAGGGGCGCCAGCCGGCGGGCCGCTCAACATCCTGCTCGCAGGCGTGGACGTCAGGTCCGGCCTCACCCCGCGCCAGCAGCGGATCCTGCACGTCGGGCACGCTACCGGCCATAACTCCGACACCCTCATGGTCGTGCACATCACCGCGGACCGTCGTCACGTCGAGGTCGTCAGCCTGCCGCGTGACTCCTGGGTGCGCATACCGGGTTTCGGGATGAACAAGATCAACGCGGCGTTCGGCCTGGGCGGCCCGGCACTGATGGTGCGGACGGTGGAGCAGGTGACCGGCCTCACGGTCAACGACTTCGTCGAGGTCAACTTCCTCGGCTTCGTCAAGATCATCGACGCGCTCGGCGGCGTCAGCGTCTGCCTGCCGTACGCGGTCGACGACTCGTACAGCGGGCTGCACCTTTCGGCTGGCCGGCATCACGTCAACGGCATCACGGCGCTGAAGTTCGCCAGGGACCGGCATTCCTTCCCGCTATCGGATCTGACCAGGATCGGCGATCAGCAGCAGCTGCTGGCATCGGTGCTGACCGAGGCGATCAGTTCGGGCACGCTCACCGATCCGGTCAGGTTCGCCAGGTTCCTCGACGCGGCGACATCGGCGACCACCGTCGACCGGCACCTGAGCGTCAGCGGCCTGGCCGATCAGCTTCGGTTCGTCAGGCCGGCCGATGTCACGTTCACCACGGTGCCGCTCGCGAGCACCAGCTACCTGACGCCCACCGGCGAGTCGGCGGTGCTCTGGAACGCCAGTGCCGCCAGGGCGCTCTTCACCCAGGTCAGGACGGACCGGCTGATCGAGCGCCGACGGCACGGCTCGCACCACGCGGCCTCGCGATCCGGACACCGGCATAGGCCCGCGCCAGGTCCGCCCAGCGTCTGGCAGGCCGGCCGCAAGACGGCAGCCCAAGCCGCCTGTCACTGACCAGCCCGATCAGCCAGCCGGGCCCGGCCAGCTGACCATCATGATCACGGGGATCTCTCGACGGATAATGCAGAGAAATCCCCGTGATCATGAGAGCTGTTTAGGTCAGGCGCCCGAGGCGGGCGGGAAGCCGGAGCCCGGGAAGCCGGACTGCTCCTGGTCCGACGCGCCCTCGTCAGACGAACCGGGGAAGCTGACGGGGCTGGCCGGCGGGAACGACGTCATCGGGGTCTCCTGCGGGAAGCCCGTCGAGCCGCCCTGGGGGAACCCCGACGGCGCCGCGCCGGGGAAGCCCGGCTGGCCGCCCTGCTGCGGGAACGACGATGGGTCCGCGCCGGGGAAACCGGTCTGGCCGCCCTGCTGCGGGAACCCCGACGGCGCCGCGCCAGGGAAGCCTGGCTGGCCGCCCTGCTGCGGGAACCCGGACGGCGCGGCGCCGGGGTAACCAGGCTGGCCGCCGTACGCCGGAACTCCGCCGTATCCGGGGGCCGGAGCGCCTGGCATGCCGCCGGGCACGTTCGGGTCTGTGGTCGGCACGCTGGTCAGGAACTCGCCCGGCTGCTGCATCTGCTGCATCTGCACCTGCTGTGCCTGCAGCTGCGCCTGTGCGGCCTGCTGCACGAGGTTGACGTTATTCTGCGCCTCGTGCTGGGCCAGGTCGGCCAGGGTCTGGCTGATCTGCGCCTGGGTATCGGGGGTTGCCCGGCCGGTCCGCTCGGCGAGGACGGCGAGGCCGAGGCTGCGCAGCAGCGCGTCCGCGCGGCGCTGGGCCGGCATCGCGTCGATCTTGGCCATTCCAGCGTTAGCCGTCTGCGCGAGATTCGACATCTGCGCCTTGGCCTTGTCCATGAGTCCCATGATCAGTTACCTCCACGTATGTGACCTGGGCAAGTGCTCAAGCAGGCACGAA
>DASWAA010000414.1:0-5173 GCA_036391385.1 Streptosporangiaceae bacterium | reverse complement strand
CAGATCGAGGGGTCGGCCGGCGTCGCGCAGGCAGTGGCGCGCTGCCGGCCCGAGGTGGTCTGCGCCTACCCGATCTCCCCGCAGACCCACATCGTCGAGGCGCTGAGCAGGCTGGTGAAGTCGGGCGAGCTCGCTCCCTGCGAGTTCGTCAACGTGGAGTCCGAGTTCGCCGCGATGTCGGTTGCCATCGGGGCATCGGCCGCGGGCGCCAGGGCCTACACGGCGACAGCCAGTCAGGGCCTGCTGTACATGACCGAGCCGCTGTACAACGCATCGGGCCTCGGGCTGCCGATCGTCATGACCGTCGCCAACCGGGCGATCGGCGCGCCGATCAATATCTGGAACGACCACAGCGACGCGATGAGCCAGCGCGACTGCGGCTGGATCCAGCTCTACGCCGAGACCAATCAGGAGGCCATGGACCTGCACGTCCAGGCGTTCCGGATCGCCGAAGAGGTCTCCTTGCCGGTGATGGTGTGCATGGACGGGTTCATCCTCACCCACGCCCACGAGCGGCTCGAGGTGCCGTCCGCGGCCCAGGTCGACGCGTTCCTTCCCGCCTTCCAGCCGCGGCAGGTGCTCGACCCGGCCGACCCGGTCTCGATCGGGGCGATGGTCGGACCGGATGCCTTCACCGAGGTCAGATATCTCGCGCACGTGCGACAGCTGCAGGCACTTGACCTCATACCGCGGGTCGCCGCCGAGTTCGCCGACCGGTTCGGGCGAGAGGACGCCGGCCGCGAATGGGCCGGCCTCGTCCGGCCGTACCGCACTGACGACGCCGGCACCATCGTGGTCGCGCTCGGCTCGGTGCTCGGCACCATCAAGGACACCATCGACGAGCTGCGCGAGGACGGCATGCGGATCGGCGCGCTCGGGATCACCTCGTTCCGGCCGTTCCCGGCTGAGGCGGTCCGCGCCGCGCTCGGCGGGTGCGAGCGGGTCGTCGTGCTGGAGAAGGCACTGGCCGTCGGCATCGGCGGGATCGTCTCGGACAACGTCCGGATGGCACTGTCCGGAATCCAGCCGCGCGGCTACACCGCGATCGCGGGCCTCGGCGGACGGGCGATTACCAGGGCCTCGCTGCGCGAGCTGTTCCGCAAGGCCGAGAAGGACGCCCTCGAGCCGCTGACGTTCCTGGACCTGGATACCGAACTGGTGGACAGGGAACTCGCCCGCGCCGCGGCCAGCCGGCAATCCGGGCCAGCGGCCGAGAACATCCTGCGCGACCTCGGCACCGTCGCGTCGCGGATCGGTTAGGAGGAGTGACAATGGCGGTCCAGCCGATCAAGTTCTACCAGACGGGCAGCTTCGCGGTCGGGAACCGGCTGCTCGACCCCGACCAGCGCTCGGTGCAGTCCGACGCCGAGCGGGCGAACTCGATCAGCTCCGGGCACCGCGCCTGCCAGGGATGCGGTGAGGCCCTGGGCGCCCGTTACGCCCTCGACGCGGCGATGCGGGCCACGAGCGGTCAGCTGATCGCGGTGAACGCCACCGGATGCCTTGAGGTGTTCTCCACGCCGTTCCCCGAGACGTCCTGGCGGATCCCGTGGATTCACTCGCTGTTCGGCAACGCGCCGGCGGTGGCGACCGGGGTGGCGGCCGCGATGCGGGTCAAGGGCCGTCCCGACGTCCGGGTGGTCGGGCAGGGCGGCGACGGCGGCACCGTCGACATCGGGATGGCCTGCCTGTCCGGGATGTTCGAGCGCAACGACGACGTGCTGTACATCTGCTACGACAACGAGGCCTACATGAACACCGGGGTGCAGCGCTCCGGTGCCACCCCGCCCGCCGCGCGGACCAACACCACGCCGGCCGTCGGAGACGAGCCAGGGAATCCCTTCGGGCAGGGCAAGAGCGCCCCGCTGATCGCCATGGCGCACGAGATCCCCTATGTCGCCACGGCGACCGTGGCCGGGCTGCGTGACCTGGAGTACAAGGTGGGCCGGGCGATGGAGTTCCGCGGTGCGCGCTACCTGCACGTGCTGGTGCCGTGCCCGCTCGGCTGGGGTGCCGCGTCCTGCGACACGATCAGGATCGCCAGGCTGGCCGAGCAGACCGGGCTGTTCCCCGTGTTCGAGGCCGAGCACGGCGAGGTGGTCAGCGCGACCCCGATCCGCCGGCCGGTGCCGGTGCAGGAGTACCTGAAGCTGCAGGGCCGGTACGCGCACCTGTTCGCCTCCTCCCACGGCGCGGAGGTCATCGCCCGCCTGCAGGCAAAGGCCGACCGCAACATCGCCAGGTTCGGCCTGCTCGACCGAGCCGAGCCCGCGCACGGAAGGGCGCCGCGGTGATGAACAAGCCATACGCGATCACGCTGGACGTCGGGTCAAGCCTGGCCAACAAGACGGGCACCTGGCGGACCGAGCGGCCCGTCTACATGAACCTGCTGCCGCCGTGCAGCAATGCCTGCCCGGCAGGTGAGAGCGTGCAGAAGTGGCTGTACGACGCCGAGGACGGCAGCTACGAGCAGGCCTGGCGGCAGATCATGACCGACAACCCGCTGCCCGCGATCATGGGCCGGATCTGCTTCCGCCCGTGCGAGTCGGCCTGCAACCGGGGCCAGCTCGACTCGGCCGTCGGGATCAACTCGGTGGAGCGGTTCCTGGGCGACGAGGCGATCAGGCAGGGGTGGACGATCCCGGTGACCGCGCCGCGCAGCGGCAAGCGGGTACTGGTGGCCGGAGCCGGGCCGGCCGGCCTGGGCGCCGCCTACCACCTCACCCTGCTCGGCCATGACGTGACGATCACCGATGCCGGGCCCAGGCCAGGCGGCATGATGCGGTACGGGATCCCGTCCTACCGGCTGCCGAGGGAGGTCATCGACGCCGAGATCAGCCGGATCCTGGAGATGGGGGTGCGCCTGGAGTCCGGCGTCAGGGTGACCGACATCGAGTCCGCGATGGCCGAAGGCGGCTTCGACGCGGCCTTCCTCGCGGTAGGCGCGCAGGTCGGCAAGCGGGCCTATATTCCGGCCGGGGACTCGGCGAAGATCATGGACGCGGTCTCCTACCTGCACGACGCCGCCGGGTACCGGCCGCCGCTGCTCGGCCGCAGGATCGCCGTCTACGGCGGCGGCGACACCGCGATGGACGCCGCCAGGACCGCCGTCCGGCTCGGCGCGACCGACGCCGTGGTCGTCTACCGGCGCACCCGCGGGCAGATGCCCGCCCATCCGATCGAGGTGGACGAGGCGGCCGCCGAAGGCGTGCGGATGATGTGGCTGTCCACGATCGCCCGCGCCGACGAGGGCAAGCTCACGATCGAGAAAATGGTGCTTGACGACTCCGGCTTCCCGCAGCCGACCGGGGAGTACGAGGAGCTTGACGCCGATGCCGTCGTGCTCGCACTCGGCCAGGAGAGCGACCTGTCACTGGTCGGCAGCGCGGACGGGATCACGGTGACCGGCGGGATCGTCGGTGTCGGCGATGACCAGATGACCGGCCGTCCTGGCATCTTCGCCGGCGGCGACATGGTCAAGGGCGAGCGGACGGCCACCGCGAGCATCGGCCAGGGCAAGCGGGCGGCCCGCTCGATCGACGCCTGGCTGCGGGGCGAGCACTGGCACGAGCCGCAGGCCGCCCCGCTGGCTGGCTACGACCGGCTGAACACCTGGTATTACTCCGACGCTCCGGCCACCGTCCGGCCAGAGCTCGACGTCGCGCGCCGGATCAGCACCTTCGACGAGGTCGTCGGCGGCCTGGACGAGGGCAACGCCCTGTTCGAGGCCCGCCGCTGCCTGTCCTGCGGCAACTGCTTCGAGTGCGACAACTGCTTCGGGGTCTGCCCTGACAACGCGGTCATCAAGCTCGGCCCAGGCCAGCGCTACGAGATCGACCTCGACTACTGCAAAGGCTGCGGGATGTGCGCGGCCGAATGCCCGTGCGGCGCCATCGAGATGGTGCCCGAGCAGATCTAGCCGCCTGGCCTGCCTAGCCGGCCATGCCTGCCTAGCCGGCCAGCTGAACGCCGAGGAACAGCGCGCCGAGCGCGGTCAGGCCGGTGAGTGCGCCCCAGACGGCCAGGCCGACGGTGCTCTTGGACCGCGTGTGCAAGAAGGCCGTGATGCCCGACGCGGCGACCACGACCAGCTTGGCGGTCAGCGTCGCTCGGTAGGACGCGGACATCGGGCTCACGGCGGCGATATTCCACACTCCGGTAATCAGCAGCACCCCGTACGCGGGCCAGGCCACGAGGTTGAACCTGCGTGCGGCGACCCTCGGCGCGTCCGGGCCCTGCCTGCGCAGCACCGGCACGAGCGCGGCCAGGGTCAGCTGACCGCCAACCCAGATCGTCGCCGCCAGCACATGCAGGAAGAGCCGGACGGTATCCCAGCTAACGGCAAGCACTGCCCTATTCTCCTTCACCGATGTCAGGTGCGGTCGCGGCGGACAGCAGGTCCAGGTCCTCCGCCGGCAGCCGGAGCGCGGGCGCACGCAGCAGATCGTGCAGTTGCGCCAGGGTCCGCGCGCTGGCGATGGCGGCGGCGACCGTCGGCTGCGCGGCCAGCCAGGCCAGGGCCACGGCCGCTACCGGCACGTCATGGCGCCCGGCTACCACGTCGAGAGCGTCGAGAGCGGCCAGTCCGGCCGACGTCAGGTACTCGCCCGCGTCCTCCGCGCGCTCGCTCTCGGGCATCGCGCGCCCCGGCCGGTACTTTCCGGTGAGGAAGCCGTCGGCGAGTGCTGAGTAGGCGACGCAGGACAACCCCTCGTTATCGCACAGCGCGGCCAACGGACCCTCGTATTCGTCCCTGTGGACCAGGTTGTAGTGCACCTGGAGCGCGACATAGCCGGCCAGGCCCCGCTGCCGCGCCGCACCGAGCGCTGCCGCCAGCCTCGGCGCCGTGTAGTTGGACGCCGCCACATAGCGGACCTTCCCGGCCCTGACCAGGTCGTCGAAGGCTGCCATGGTGTCCTCGAGCGGGGTTGCCTGGTCATCTTCGTGCGCGTAGTACAGGTCGATGTAGTCGGTGCCCAGCCGACGCAGGGAGTCCTGCGCGACGGCAGCGATATTCGCCGGAGACAGGCCCGGATGGCTGGCGGCCTGTCCGACCTTGGTGGCGATGACGACGTCGTCGCGCCGCCGCCGGCGGGCCAGCCAGCGGCCGATGACGGTCTCCGACTCGCCGCCGCTGTTGCCCTCCGCCCACTGCGAGTACGAGTCGGCGGTA
>DASWAA010000413.1:0-5276 GCA_036391385.1 Streptosporangiaceae bacterium | reverse complement strand
CGTCGAGTGGACGCCGGCCTACATGGGCAGCCGGATGGACGACTGGCTCGTCAACATGTCGGACTGGAACATCTCCCGGCGCCGCTACTACGGTCTGCCGCTGCCGTTCTACCCGTGCTCGTGCGGGCACCTGAACGTGATCGGCTCACGGGCCGAGCTAGCCGAGCGTGCCAGCGATCCGTCGGCGCTTGACGGTCTCAGGGAGCTGCGCAGGCCGTGGATCGACGCGGTGCGGATCAGGTGTGCCAAGTGCGACGCCGAGGTGCAGCGGATCGCCGAGGTCGGTGACGTCTGGCTGGATGCCGGGATCGTGCCGTTCTCCACGCTGGGCTGGGAGAGCCCGGCCTTCGTGCCCGAGGGCTACGCCACCGGCGCCGCGAAGGGCCTGACCACCGCCGACCTGCCCGACCACGCCTACTGGCAGGAGTGGTTCCCGGCCGACTGGGTGTCGGAGATGCGCGAGCAGATCAGGCTCTGGTTCTACTCCCAGCTGTTCATGTCGGTGACGCTGACCGGCCAGGCTCCGTACCGCCGGGTGCTCGGCTACGAGAAGATGCTGGACGAGCACGGCCGGGAGATGCACGGCTCGTGGGGCAACGCGATCAGCGCGGACGAGGCGTTCGCGAAGATGGGCGCGGACGTGATGCGCTGGCAGTACTGCCAGCAGCCGCCGAGCCAGAACCTGCTGTTCGGCTTCGGTCCCGGCAAGGAGATCCAGCGCAAGCTGCTCACCTTGTGGAACAGCGTCTCGTTCTTCGCCAGCTACGCGAACACCAGCGATTTCACGCCTAGCTTCGCCGATCTCGACGCGGCGGCTGCCGGCGCCGGGCCCGGCCGGGCGCCGTGGCCGGGGCTGCAGCCGCTCGACCACTGGCTGCTCGCCCGGACCGCCCGCCTGGTCGCCGACGCGACTGCCGGGTACGAGCAGTACCTGACCGTCAACGTGCTGCGGGCCTTCGAGTCCTACCTGGACGACCTGTCGAACTGGTACATCAGGCGCTCACGGCGGCGGTTCTGGAACAGTGACGAGGCCGCGCTGCGCACGCTGTGGACCGGGCTGGTCCAGGCAGTGCGGGTGATCGCGCCAGTGCTGCCGTTCCTGGCCGAGCACCTGTGGCAGTCCCTGGTAGTGAGCGTCTGCCCGGATGCGCCTGAGTCGGTGTTCCTGGCCGGCTGGCCCCAGGCCAGGGAGATCGACGACCGCGTGGTCTCGGGCGTTGCCGCCGTGCGGCAGGTCGTGGATCTCGGACGGCGGGCCAGGGCGCAGTCCCGGCTCAAGCTGCGCCAGCCGCTGCGCGCGCTCGTAGTCGAGGGCGTCACCGGCATCGAGCCTTACCTGCCCGAGATCGCCGACGAGCTGCGGGTCAAGGAGGTCCGACTGGAGCGGATCGAGACGACCGGACTGCGGGTACGGCCCAACTTCCCGGTCGTCGCTCCCCGGCTCGGCGCGAGCATGCCGCAGGTGAAGAAGGCACTCGACGCCGGCGAGTTCCGCGAGCTGGACGGCGGCAGGTTCGAGGTGCTGAGCTTCGTGCTCGAGCCGAACGAGGTCCTGGTCGAGCGGCTGGAGAAGGAAGGCTGGGCGGTCGCCTCCGACGAGGGCGTGACCGTGGCACTGGACACCTCGCTGGACGACGAGCTCCGCCGTGAGGGCCGGGTCTACGAGACGATCCACCTGGTCAACACGATGCGCAAGGAGGCCGGGCTCGGCCTGTCGGACCGGATCACGCTGTCGCTTCCCGCCTCGGACGCTGACCTGCTCGGGTACCAGGACTGGATCGCCGCCGAGGTGCTGGCGACGTCGGTGCAGGCCACGGGCGACCAGGTCAGCTTCGAGCGGGCCTGACGGATCACCCGGAAGCGGGGGCGCGCGGAGGTAAAGGCGGCTAGGCTTAGCTAAATGACTGCATTCAAGACGATTAAGTCGCAATTGTCAGTCCTTGCTAAGATCACTGCCGCCCTCGCCGTCTTCGGGCTCGCGATCGGCATCCCCGCTCAGGTCGCGAGCACGACGGCAGCCTCCGCCACGAGCCCGTTCAGCCAGCTGGCCGTGGTCGCGCCGCTGCCCGGGATCACCCCGCGTACGCCCGCTTCGGCGCTCTCGGCCACGCAGACCTGCACGAAGTTCGCGACGGCTGCTGGCTGGGCGAACAACGGCTACTACGGCGGTGACCTGGTCACCGCCGTAGCGATCTGCGTCGCCGAGAGTGCAGGCGATCCGCACCTGATCGTCTGCAACAACGGAACGGTCCCGCCCCCGCACGGTGATTATCCGGGCTTCACCTGTCCGTCGGGCACGACTAGCTACGATCGCGGTCTGTGGCAGCTCAACAGCGTCGCCGCGAGCACGGTGAGCGACACCTGCGCGTTCAGGGCCAGCTGTAACGCGGGCAACGCTTACCTGTTCTCCCAGCGCGGCACCTCGTTCGTTCCGTGGGTCTCCTACGACCAGGACATCTACACCACCTTCCTCGATTCGGCGCAGGGCGTCGTCACCAGCCTGACAGGCGGCACGGTGACCAGCGCGCTGCTCGGCGAGTGCCTCGTCCAGTCCAAGTCGGCGTCCGGCGCGAAGGTGGTCATCGCGGACTGCGGCAGCGGCGGAACCAGTCAGCAATGGACGGTCTCCGGCGGCAAGCTCAGGTCCGGTTCGTTCTGCGCCGCCGTCACCTCGGTTACGGCTGCGACCGCAGGAGTCGTGCTCCGTGCGTGCGCACCGCTGAAGGTCCAGCAATGGGTCGCCTACGGTCGTGACGAGCTGCGGAATGCGGCGTCCGGCAAGTGCCTCACCGATCCGAAGAACAGCCTGACCGCCGGAACCGCGGTCGTCGTGACCGCGTGCACGAATGCCAAGAACCAGACCTGGTGGCTGCCTTAGCCCGGGTATTGCCGTTTACTCGCGCTGAGGTCCAAGCTGAGGCATATAGCTGGTGAATGGCACGGAAAGGACACTCAGATGGGGCGATCTGCACGCTCAGAGATGACGAGTCGGCTTCGTGAGGCACATGCCGCGTGCGCGGAAGCCGCAGCCACCGGCCAGCCGATCGACGAGGTGTCCGGGCGGCGGGCCGAGCGTATGGCCGGGCGCCGCCGTGCGGCGGCCGAGGCGGCCGAGGTCTACAACGAGGCCGTACGGCGGGTCCGCGAGCACGGGTCACCCCAGGACTACTCGGCCAGGGACGCCGCCCTGCAGAATGTCAGGCGGGTCGGCCGCAGGGACTTCCTCAAGGGCACAGGCCGGGCCGCGGCCGGCGTGACGGCGGTGGCCGTCGCCGGCCGGGTCGCCGGCCGGCCGCAGCGCGCCCTGGCCTCGACGAAGCAGCAGCCGGCCATCGCCATCGTCGGCGCCGGCCTGGCCGGCCTTCGCGCCGCTCATATGCTGTGGACGAAGTACGGCTGGCGGTCCACGATCTACGAGGCGACCACCGGCGTCGGCGGTCGCTGCCAGACCAAGCGCGGCTACTGGAGCAACGGCATGGTCTCGGAGATCCACGGCGAGTTCATCTCGTCCGAGCACTCATCCATGCTGAACCTGGTGAAGCTGTTCAACCTCAGCCTCGACGACACGCGGGCCTACGCGCCGGGAACGGTCGACACCTACTGGGTCAACGGCGCCCGGTACACCCAGGCACAGCTCGACGCGGACTGGCAGTCCTGGGGATGGTCCCTTTTCAACAACGCGGTGCAGACCGTGCCGTGGCCGCAGAGCTACAACAGCTACAACGCGACGGGCTACCAGTGGGACCACATGAACGTCCCGCAGTGGCTCAACCAGTACATGCCCGGCGGCACTGCCGGAAACTTCGGTGCCGTGTGCCTGCAGAACGTCATCGACGAGTACGGCGGTGATCCGGCCGACCAGTCGGCGCTGAACATCTCGATGATACTCGGCTACAACGATAGCGCTGGCGGGCGCGGCTACCAGCCGAAGAACTCGCCGTACCTCGCTGGTACCGACGAGCGCTGGCACGTCACGGGCGGCAACGACCAGATCGTGTCCGGCATGGTCGGCCAGTTGCCGGCCGGGACAATCCAGACCGGCCAGGCGCTAGTCGCGCTGAAGGCCAATGCGAACGGCAGCTATACCCTGACGCTGTCCAGCGGAGGATCGACCAGGCAGGTGACGGTCGACAGCGTGATCCTGGCGCTGCCGTTCACGGCGCTGCGCAGCGTCGACCTGTCCCAGGCCGGCCTGTCGCCGCTGAAGACGACCGCTGTCAGCACCCTCGGAATGGGCACGACCGCCAAGGTCATCATGCAGTTCAACGGCGCGCCCTGGATCACCGACGGCTATACCGGGACGACATACCAGGACAACGGCGTCATCAGCTCGGGCTGGCAGATGGCGCAGAGCGCGGCCAGCGGCGGTTACGGCGGGCCGGTGTCGCTATGGACAGCCTTCCCTGGCGGCACCGATACCCAGACCATCATCAATACCTACGGCATCAAGGCCGACTCTGGAGTCCCGCCCAGCCGGATGGTCAGTGATCTGCTCGCGCAGCTTGAGCCTGTGCTGCCCGGCGTTACCGCCGCCTACGGCGGCCAGGCGTGGTACGACTTCGGGCTGCTGGACCCGTACCTGCAGGGCGGTTACTCGTTCTGGCGAGTCGGGCAGTACACCGGCTTCTCCGGTTACGAGGGCGTCCAGGAGGGCCGGATCCACTTCGCCGGCGAGCAGACGACCCAGGACTTCCAGGGATTCATGGAGGGTGGCGTGCGCAGCGGCGAGCGGGTCGCGATGGAGACCCAGCCCAACGGCTGACGGCCACGGGCTCCCCGCTGGGCGGCGTGACGCCGTGCCGCCCAGCGCGGGGCTCACCTAGCGCGGGCTCACCTAGCGCCGAGACGGCCCGGGAGCAGCCCGGTGAACCGGAGCCGGAACGCTGAGATTACACTCCGTAGTCAATCAGCTACTACCGGCTATATGGGAGGTCGGCATTTACCCGCTACGTCTAGCAGTCATGGCCGGGCTGGCGACGTCCTTGTCGCTGCTCGGCGCGTGCGGTGGTTCCGCGGGCAACGGAACAGCCTCGGTAAGTCCCTCGGCCACGACCGGCACCGGTCCGGCTCCGGCATCCTCGCCGGCGACTTCGGCGACCTCGGCGCCTGCCAGCACCCCGGCGGCCTCATCGCCGGCCAGCACCCCGGCAGCCTCATCGCCGGCCAGCTCAGGCAGCCTGCCGGACTACACGCCGTCCACGGTGGTCAGCAGGGCGATGGGGCATGTACAGCTGACCACGCCGGACTCGGTCAGGCAGGTGACGGCCTTCTACGAC
>DASWAA010000412.1:0-3131 GCA_036391385.1 Streptosporangiaceae bacterium | reverse complement strand
GGGCCATGGCCGCCGCATCAGGAGCCCAGGCCCAACCCGGAAGAGGACACCCTGCCCGTCGCTGTCGCCGACACCGACCCCAGCGGCTCGGGAGGCTGATCGGGCCGGCCGGCGCGATCCCCCGTTTCGCGCCGGCCGGCGTGCTGACGCCATCGCGCAGGCAGCAGCCGGGCGGGCAGAAGTATCCAGCCGGACAACTGACCTGCGATTCACGTCCGCTCAAGGACACTGGAGGATCGTATGTATCCGTCTCGGTTCCGCTACGAGGCACCGCGCTCGATCGACGAGGCGATCTCCCTGCTGCACGAGGGCGGGGACGACGCGAAGGTACTGGCCGGGGGCCAGAGCCTGGTCCCGCTGATGAAGCTGCGCTTCGCCTCGCCCGAGCTCATCGTCGACATCAACAACCTGCCCGGCCTTGATTACCACCGGGAGGATGCGGACGGCACGATCAGGATCGGCGCCCTGTGCCGTCATGCCGACCTGGAGCGCTCCGCGCTGCTCAAGGGCAAGCAGCCGGTCATGGCCGCGGCCGCTCCGCTGATCGCCGACCCGATCGTCAGGAACCGCGGGACGCTGGTCGGCTCGCTGTGCCACGCGGACCCGCAGGGCGACTGGGCGTCCGTGGTCACGGCGCTCGGCGGGTACGTGGTAGCGCGCGGGCCGGCCGGCCGGCGTTCGATTCCCATCGCCGACTTCGTGACCGGCCCGTTCCAGAACGCGCTCGCGCCGGACGAGATCGCCGTGGAGGCCGTGATCCCCGCGCCGAAGGGCGCCCTGGCGGGCGGCTACCTCAAGCTCGAGCGCCGGGTCGGTGACTTCGCGACCGTCGGAGTCGCCGTGGCGACCGAGAGCTCGGGCGGGAAGGTGACCAGGGCCGGGATCGCGCTGACCGGGGTGGGCGGGTCCACCATCAGCGCCACCGAGGCCGCGCAGGCACTGGTCGGCCAGCCGCTCACGGCTGAGAGTATCGCGCAGGCCGCTGACCTCGCGGCGGCGGCCGCGCGGCCGCGGACCGATCACCGCGGCAGCGCGGAGTACAAGCGGCACATGGTCGCGACGTTCGTCGTGCGCATTCTCAGCCGCGCCGACGGCAGCCAGGGCGGAGCCGCCGAAGACAGTGCGGAAAGGGCAGCCTGACATGACGATCGTCTACGAAGACCGCGGCGACGAGGTCGCCGGCGAGGTTCCGGTCCGCCGGATCAAGTTCACCGTCAACGGCAGGAAGATGGTGGCCGAGGTAGAGCCGCGGCTGCTGCTCGCGCACCTGATCAGGCGGGGCCTGGAGCTGACCGGCACGCATATGGGCTGCGACACGACGAACTGCGGCGCGTGCACCGTGCTGGTCGACGGCCGGGCCGTGAAGTCCTGCACGATGCTGGCCGTGCAGGTCGACGGCCGCGAGATCACCACCGTCGAGGGGCTGGCCGGGCAGAGCGAACTGCATCCGCTGCAGGAGGGGTTCAAGCAGGAGCACGGCCTGCAGTGCGGGTTCTGCACGCCCGGGATGATGATGGCCGCCAAGGCGCTGCTCGAGGAGAATCCCGATCCCACCGAGGACGAGGTGCGCTGGGCGCTCTCGGGCAACCTGTGCCGCTGCACCGGCTATCAGAACATCGTGAAGTCGGTGCTGTGGGCGGCCGACAAGCTCAGGTCACAGGCCGGCTAGTCGCGGTGCTGGCTAACCACGGGCCGCGGGCCGACGTAGGACGAGAGGCAGATCAGTGACGCAGGCACTAGACGAGATCAAGATCGGCGGACTCGGCGCGAGCCGCAGGCGGGTCGAGGATGACCGCTTCATCAGGGGCAGGGGCAACTACACCGACGACATCACCCTGCCGGGCATGCTGCACATGGAGATCCTGCGCAGCCCGCTCGCGCACGCCCGGATCAAGAAGATCGACGCGAGCAGGGCCTGGGACATCCCCGGGGTCCGCCTCGTGCTGACCGGCGAGATGATGGCGACCCGCAACCTTGCCTGGATGCCGACGCTGTCCTATGACACCCAGGCGGTGCTCGCGACCGACAAGGTCAGGTTCCAGGGCCAGGAAGTCGCCTGCGTGGTCGCCGACGACCCGTACATCGCCAAGGACGCCTGCGAGGCGATCGACGTCGAGTACGAGCCGCTTCCCGTCATCGTCAACCCGATGCAGGCGGTCGCGCAGGGCGCTCCGGTCATCCGCGACGACAAGGAGAATCAGCACGACAACGTCGTCTACAACTGGGAGGTCGGCGACAAGGCCGGGACCGATGCGGCCTTCGAGCAGGCCGATGTCATCTCCAGGCTCCAGCTGCACTATCCGCGCTCGCATCCGTCGCCGATCGAGTGCTGCGGCTCGATCGCCGACTTCAACCGGGCGACGAGCAAGCTGACCGTCTACATGACGACGCAGGCGCCGCACATCATCCGGGCGGCCGTGGCGCTCGTGGCCGAGCTGCCCGAGCACCTGATCAGGATCGTCTCGCCCGACATCGGCGGCGGCTTCGGCAACAAGGTCCCGGTCTACCCCGGCTACGTCTGCTCGATCCTCGCCTCGATCCTGCTCGAGCGCCCGGTGAAGTGGATCGAGGACAAGTCGGGCAACCTGATCTCCACCGGCTTCGCCCGGGATATGTACCTGGACAGCGAGATGGCGCTGCGCAAGGACGGCAAGATTCTCGGCGTCCGGATTCACGCCGACGCCGACCACGGCGCGTTCTTCTCCGATGCCCAGCCGAGCAAGTTCAAGATCGGCCTGCTGCACTCGGCCTTCGCCGCGTACGACATCCCGGCCGCCCACCTGACCGCGCGCGGGACGTACAGCAACAAGGCACCTGGCGGCGTCGCCTACCGATGCTCGTTCCGGGTGACCGAGGCGATGTTCTTCCAGGAGCGCATGATGCAGGCGGCGGCCACCGACCTCGGCCTGGATCAGGCGGAGTTTCGGCGGATGAACTTCGTGAAGGACGATCAGTTCCCGTACCGGACCGCGTTCGGCTTCCTTACCGATTCGGGCCAGTACGCCAAGTGCCTGGACGTGGGCCTGAAGGCCATCGGCTACGAGGAGTTCAGGAAGGAGCAGGCGGAGGCCAGGAAGCGGGGCCGGCTGCTCGGGCTCGGCATCTCCACGATGACCGAGCCGCTGGGCGCG
>DASWAA010000411.1:0-2744 GCA_036391385.1 Streptosporangiaceae bacterium | reverse complement strand
CGCCGGGCAGATCGAGGACGCGGTCGTGGTCTGCGGCAACCTGATCGAGGCGTTCGACCACGAGCGGGCGATGCAGGTGCTGGCCCTGCCCGATCCGCTGCAGCGGGCCGAGACCCTGCGGCTGATGCGGCGCTACGTCTCGGCGACGCCGGGTGACCCTGACACCTTCAAGCTGGCGCTGACCTCCGCGTACTCCGCCGCGCTCGGGCGGCGAGCCGTCTCTGGCGAGATCTCGGCCGCCGAGCAGGAGAAGGCAGCCGAGCTCGACCGCCGGTTCGGCTCGGCGCAGTGGCTCGCCGGACCCCGCCGAGCTGATCAGGGCCGAGCCGGTCAGAGCCCAGCCGGTCAGAGCCCAGCCGGTCACAGCGGCACGCAGCGGCGCCTGGTCAAGGTACGCGCCGGGATCTGGACGCTCGCCGCGCAGGCGCCGGATGGTGCCAGGCTCGTCGCGAGCGTGGTCAACGGCACGCTGGACCGGGTCGTCCTGACGGCACCGCAGCTGAACGGGCAGGCGCGCGAGGCGGAGCGCTCGCTCACCGGGACGACGATCGCGTCCGCCGCCGAGGTACTCAGCCGGCTGGGCGGGAGCGGACCGCAGCTCGCGACGGTGCTCGCCGGGGCCGAAGGGAGACTGTGATGACCGAGACCACGACGCGCGAGGTCAGCGGCTTCACGATCGCGCTCGACCGCAGCTACCAGCCGGTCACCCACATGTGGGTCAGGCTGACCGAGCCCGGACGGGTCACGATCGGCATGGACCCGCTCGGGATCGAGACCAGCGGTACCCTCGCCCAGCTGTCGCTGCCCGAGCCAGGCGCGGTGCTGACCGCCGGCCGGCCGTTCGGTCAGCTGGAAGCGGTCAAGTTCGTCGGCCCGCTGACCAGCCCGGTGTCCGGCACCGTCCTGGCCGTCAACCAGGCTGTCGCGGCCGATCCCGGCCTGGCCGAGCGGGACCCGTTCGGCCAGGGCTGGCTGATCGAGGCCGCGCTGTCCGATCCCGCCGAGCTCGACGGCCTGCTCGCCGATCCGGAGCAGATCACCGCCTGGTACGCGGCCAGGATCGAGGATTACCGGCTGTCCGGAGCGATCGCCCGATGACCGCCGAACTGACGACGGCGCCCGCTCCGGGTTCGCCCGCCGCGCACTCGGCAGCCGCCGTGCGCCGCGCGAACTTTCCCGACGTGATGGACTTCTACGCGCCCGGCCTCAAGCGGTGGCAGACGCCGGAGTGGACGCCGGAGAATCCGCGCCGCTTCCTGCCAGTCTCGGTGACCGGATCGGCGTGCGCGCTGTCGTGCGATCACTGCCAGACCAAGGTGCTCGACGGCATGATCTCGGTGAAGGCCGACCTGGACCTGTTCGCTCTCGCCAGCCGGCTCCGCGCCCAGGGCAGCGAGGGGCTGCTGGTCTCCGGCGGCTCCACCCGCACCGGTGAGGTGCCGCTGCTGCCGCACCTGAAGCACATCCCGCGGATCAGGTCCGAGCTGGGGATGAAGGTCATCGTCCACTCGGGAGTCGTCTCGCCGAGACTGGCCGCCGGGCTGGCGGAGGCGGGCGTCGACGGCGTGATGCTCGACATCATCGGGGCGGACGAGACGCTCCGCGACGTCTACCACCTGGACCTGACCGTCGCCGACATGGAACGCTCGCTCGCGCTGCTGTCCGGCGAGGGCCTGCGGATCATCCCGCACATCGTGCTCGGCCTGCACTACGGTCAGTTCCTCGGCGAGCACCGGGCGCTTGACATGCTGACGCGCTATCCGGTGTCCACGCTGATCCTGGTGGTGCTGACCCCGCTGTCCGGTACGCCGATGGCGCACATCCCGCCGCCGCCTACCGACCAGGTCGCCGAGTTCTTCGCGGCCGCGCGGCTGGCCGCTCCTTCCACGCCGGTCAACCTGGGCTGCGCCCGCCCCCTCGGCGCGGCCAAGACCGAGCTCGACCAGGCGGCGATCGACCTCGGCCTCAACGGCATCGCGTACCCGGCCGACGGTGCGATCGCGTACGCGGCCGCACGCGGCCTGACCCCGCGCCTGTTCGAGTACTGCTGCTCGCTCACCTGGACCGGCGACGGCGACGAGGGCTACGCGAAGGTCGAGGTGAGCGCATGAGCGATGTCGGTAGCTGGCTCAGCCCGGCCGGAGCACCTGGCACGCCCTGGCGACTGCTCGCTGACGACGGCGCGGACGCGGCCCGCGGTCTGGCCCTGGACGAGGCCCTGATGGCGCGGTACGCACGCGGCAACCCGCCGGCACCGCCGACTCTGCGCCTTTATACCTACCGGACGCATTGCGCGCTGATCGGCCGCTACCAGAACCTGGACGCCGAGGTCCACCTAGAGACCTGCCGCGAGACCGGAACGCAGGTCAGCCGCAGGCCGACCGGCGGCGGCGCAATCATCATGGGAGCCGGGCAGCTTGGCGTGGCGCTGACGGCAGCCGCGCCGCCGGACCGCCGCCCCCGCGAGATCATCGAGGACCTCGCTACCGCGCTGATCGCGGGCCTGTCCGAGCTCGGCATTACCGCTGTCTTCAAGGGCAAGAACGACCTCGAGGTTAACGGCCGCAAGGTCGCTGGCCTCGGCCTGTACCTGGATCAGTCGGGCGCGATGCTGTTCCATGCCAGCGTCCTGGCCGACCTCGACATCGGATTCATGCTGCGCGCGCTCCGCATCCCCGCCGCCAAGCTAGCCGACAAGGCCACAGCGGCGGTCGCCGAGCGCGTCACCACAGTCACCACCCTGA
>DASWAA010000410.1:0-4855 GCA_036391385.1 Streptosporangiaceae bacterium | reverse complement strand
TCCTGAGGTGCATGCGGGTGTCGGCGGCGTTATTAGACGTGATTGGCGGAGATTCACAGTGGCAGGAGAGCCGGGCGGGCGTCCGCAGGACGAGAGTTCTGGCGACGACAGGACTACAGACGGCCGGGGCCGCAGCCGAGCCGGGGCCAGTCGGGCGCCTGGCGCTCGCGGTCGCAGCTCAGCCGGTGCGGCCGGCGGTTCGGGCCGCAGCGGGTCACCGGGCCGCGGCGGATCGCCGGGCCGCGGCGGATCACCAGGCCGTGCGGCCACTTCGGACGGATCCGGTGGGTACGGCAGTGGTCGGTCCAGTGACAGGGCTGGCATAACGAGCGGTCGGCCACGTCCGGGCGGCAGCGGAAGCAGCTCGCGGCGCGATACGGCATCCGGTTCAGCGGGCGGTCGCGGCACGAGCGGATCAGGTGCCCGGTCGGATCGAGACTCTGGTCGCTCGGGCTCGGGGCGTGATGGTTCTGGCCGCTCCGGCTCAGGGCGTGCCGAGCGCCAGTATGGGAGTCGCCAGGGGCCCGACGACCGGCCCGGAGATCGGTCTGGAGGTCGGTCAGGCTTCGCTGGTGGCACCGCGGGCCGCCGTGGCTCCGCGGGCGGCGGCGTGACGAGCGACCGTTCGGCGCGCGGTCCCTCGACGGGCAGTTCGTCGACTCGCGGCTCGTCCGCCCGTGGCGGCCAGTGGCAGGCGGGGACGGCCAGGACCGAGCGCCCTGGGCGCCCGGATGGCGGGGCAGGGCGCACCTACTCCTCCGGTTCTCGCGACTGGCCAGGACGCAGTGACTCGGGCGGTCGTGCCAGAAGGCCGGACGACGCAACGGCTGCTGACCGGTCGTCTGGCGGTCGGCCCGCATCAGGCGGTCGGCCCGCATCTGGCGGTCGGCCCGCATCTGGCGGTCGGCCTGCCCCAGTACGCTCCCGACCTGGCGGCACAGACGACGGGCGGAGAAGCTGGCAGCGCTCAGGACCGGGTTCTGGCGGATCGGGGGCTGCACCACGTGGTGAACGCTCAGGATCCGAGAGTGGCTCGCGGTACGGCAGGCCATCCGGAGCCGGAGGCGGAGCGGGATACCGATCGCGGGATTCGCAGCCGCGCAGTTCAGAGGGTGGTTCGAGGAAGCCCTGGAGCAGGCAGGACGACTCGGCCCAGCGACCAGAGCGACGCGACGGAGCCTGGTCCGGGCGGTCGGAGTCGCCGGATAGACCTCGCAGCCCACGGTCGGACCAGTTCGCGCGGCCTGACCGTGATCGGCGGTCAGCAGGCGGTGAAGGCCGCCCGGCGACTGGCGCGCCGTACCGGCGCGACAACGCCTCACCTACCGGAGCGGCCCATCGCCCCGAGCGCGAGGGCTACCGGGGGTCGCGTCCGCAGGGCGAGGGCTACCGGGGGTCGCGTCCGCAGGGTACGACGCGCCATCCCGCTGTGCCGGACAGCATCACCGCCGATCAGCTTGATCCGTCCGCCCGCGCCGAGCTCAGGACGCTGCCCGGCGATCTTGCCGACGCGGTCGCCCGTTTCCTGATAGCCGCGGGGCAGGCCGAGGATGCCGAGCGCGGTTACGAGTACGCCGTCGCGGCGCGCGAGCTCGCCGGGCGGGTCGGCATCGTCAGGGAGACCTGCGGCATCGCCGCTTACCGAGCGGAGAAGTGGGCGGAGGCGCTGGCCGAGCTTCGGGCGGCGAGGCGCATCACCGGCCAGGGCAGCTATGTCCCGCTGATGGCTGACTGCGAGCGGGCGCTCGGCCGGCTTGACCGGGCGCTTGAGCTCGTGACCGGCACCGACGGGCGCGACCTCCCGCGGGAGACGCAGATAGAGCTGCGCATCGTCGAGTCGGGTATCCGCCGTGACCAGGGTTTCCCGGAGGCCGGCGTGGTCGCCCTGCAGATACCGGAGCTCACGGACGGGAAGCGGCATCCGGGGTCAGCGAGACTGTTCTACGCGTACGCGGATGCGCTCACGGATGCCGACCGGGCGGAC
This sequence comes from Streptosporangiaceae bacterium, assembly GCA_036391385.1. GTDB lineage: Bacteria > Actinomycetota > Actinomycetes > Streptosporangiales > Streptosporangiaceae > Chersky-822. Next base: position 2,871 of record DASWAA010000410.1, on the reverse strand, counting down.
GAGGCGCGGTACTGGTTCGGCAAGGCTGCCGCAGCCGACGCGGACGGCGAGACGGACGCGGCGGAGCGGGTCGAGGAGCTGGACATGCTCGTGTTCGACGACCTCGAGAATGACGGTCAGGAGGGCAGCGACCTCGAGAATGACGACCTCGAGAATGACGACCTCGAGAATGACGGTCTGGCGGGCAGCGACGTCGGTGGCGGTGAGCTCGACGAGAGCGATCTCCACGACGCTGACATCGAGCTTGCGTGACGACTGCTCTTCGGAACGCGACGGTCGATGACCTGCCTTCCATCCGGCAGGTCATCGCTGACGCCTACGCCATCTATGCCGACCGGATGGACCGGCCGCCCGCGCCGGTCCTGAACGACTATCTTGCCGAGACCGAGGCTGGCCAGGTCTGGGTTGTCGGCACTCCGATCGCCGGCGTCCTTGTCCTCGTCGCGGGCAAGGACAGCCTGCTCGTGGAGAACATAGCCGTGGCGCCATCGCGACAAGGCAGCGGGCTCGGCCGCCGGCTCATGAAGTTTGCCGAGCAGCGCGCTGCCGAGCTCGGCCTGCCGCGCGTGAGCCTCTACACCAACGTCGTCATGACCGAGAATCTGGCAATCTACGAGCGTCTCGGCTACCGCGAGGTTGAGCGACGTGCCGAGAGCGGATACTCCCGGGTCTTCTTGGAGAAATCAACCTGCTGTAGCCCAGGATGATCTGTAGCCGGGCAACCTTCCGCCTGGCCAAGCCGGTCAGTCAGATAGCGGGGTTACCTCGGGAGGCAGGCAGTGGCTGGCACGCAGCGGACGGGCTTCGACGAGTTCGTCGCCGCTCGCGGCCAGGCCATGCAGCGGTTCGGCTACCTGCTGACCTCGGACTGGGCACTAGCCGAGGACCTGGTGCAGACGGCGCTCGCCCGCGCCTATCCGCGCTGGTCACGGATCAACAGCGACGATCCGGAGGCGTACGTCAGGAAGGCCATGGTCAACACCTGGTCGTCCTGGTGGCGTCGGCGCTGGCGCGGTGAGGTGCCGACCGAGTCGCTCCCTGACGTGGCCGCCGGCGATCAGTACGCGGACGTCGATCGGAGGCACGCGGTCATGGTCGCACTCGCCGGGCTGCCGCCCCGCCAGCGCCTGGTTCTCGTGCTCCGCTTCCACGAGGACCTGCCCGAGCAGCAGGTCGCCGACCTGCTCGGAGTCTCCGTCGGCACGATCAAGAGCCAGGCCGCGAAGGCCCTGACGAAGCTGAGATCCGCCGGTGCACTCGACGGTTACCAGAGCTCCAGGAACGGAGGAGCGTGAGATGGGAGTCAGCCAGGATGAGCAGGTTGTACGCCAGTTGCTGGCCGACGTGACCGCAGACCAGCCCTACCCGCCGTCAGATCGCCACCGCCAGGTCCTCGACCGCGCCGCGAGTCGCCGCCGGCCCAGGATGGCAGCAGCAGTTGTCGGGCTAGCCGCACTGGCGGGCGTGGCGTTCGGTCTCGGTACGTCGGCAGGCAGCGGACCGACGGCCGCGACATCCAGGCACGTCCCCGCCTGGGCGCTGCCCTGGCCGGACCACGGTGACGGCAGCGTTCCGCCGCGCGTGCTCGACAGCGCGGTTGCCGCCTGGCGCCACGGCTTCGCCCATATGCAAAGCACGCAGCCGACGGTCGGCGTGAAGGCGCCGCTGATCTGGTACGTCGGCCAGACCACCGCCGACGGCCAGGCAGTCGTGGTGATGTTCGAGGTCGACACGGTGACCGGCCCGCGCCTGGTCGCCGGATGGGCCACAGCCAGCGAGGTCATGCCCGGCCATCCGCCTGTCCGTGGCGGCAGCCCGTGGGTGCTCTATGACGTGCCCGCGCCGAAGCCGAAGGCCGGGCTTACGATCGGCCTGAACGTACACGGCCAGGCAGCAAGGCCGGGTCGTAGTCCGAGCAACTGGATCGTCGTGCTCGCAGCCCCGCAGGTGCGACAAGTCGTATGGACCGCATCTCCAGCCAGCGGGCCTGCCATTCACGGCTCCCTGAGCGTGATCGGCACGACCAGCCGCGGCCTGGTCGCCGGCCCTGCAGGTCCCCTCACGGGCCCCGTGAACCTGATCGCGCTGTACGACGCCGCCCACCGCAACCTGCTCGCTCGGCACGCCTGGGTCGGAGTCCCTGGCAGCCGCCAGAGCTACGTTCCGCAGCTCGTCACGCCCGGACCGGTCATCTTCCCGCCTGGCTTCAACCGGGCGGTCGAGTTGCGGGCACAGGGCACGCAGACGGATGAGCTACCGGGACGACCAGGCCGGCTTGCCTTCGTGGCTCGCTGCTACGGGCCCGTCCCGCTGCGCCTGGCCTACAGTCTGCAGATCGGCACTCCAGGCAAGAGCCAGGTGGCCCTGGGCACGATTCCCTGCGACAACGGCGTCCACGAGCTGGTCACCAGGATCAGGCCCAGGCCGGGCGGCTCTTTCTTCCTCACCATCCGGACCAGCTGGCTGACGGCCTACCGGCTCGTGCAAGGGACGGTCGGCCGCTAGCACGTTCGGCTCCGGAGGTCAGAGCGCACGCCGAGCCGTCCGCTTCCCTTACGTTTCAGTCCGTTTCGCGTCCGTTTCGCGAGCAATCGAAAGAAGACGATGCGGCTGTACTCGGCCGTCAGATCGTTCGCGGGGCGCTCGCCTGCGATTGCCCGCGGTCGAGGCGGTGTGCGGCTCGCCGGAGCGGCGTGATCGCGACGAGCTGGACAAGAAGATTTCTCAAGATGGTTTCTATGGTCTTGACAAAAATAATTGTCGGTGACAACGTTAGGGCATGCACGATGTCGCAGTGATCGAGGATGCCGCAGCAGCGGAGGTCTCGCTCGATCCGATCCGGGCTCGGCTGCTCGCGGAGCTGGCCGAGCC
>DASWAA010000409.1:0-3667 GCA_036391385.1 Streptosporangiaceae bacterium | reverse complement strand
CGAGACCGCCGTCCGGCTCGGCCTGCCGATGGTCATCGTGATCTACGACGACGAGGCCTACGGCGCCGAGGTGCACCACTTCGGGCCGGACGGGCACCCGCTCGACGTGGTGAGGTTCCCGCCGGTCGACATCGCCGAGATCGGCCGCGGATTCGGCTGCACCGCGCTCACCGTCCGCAGGCCGTCCGACCTGGCGCCTGTGGCCGACTGGCTGGCCGGGCCGAGGGAAAAACCGCTGGTCATCGACGCGAAGATCACGTCGGAGCACGGTTCGTGGTGGCTCGAAGAGGCGTTCCGCGGGCACTAGCTGACGGCGGGTCGTGGCATCCGACGCGCGGCGCGACCCGGTTTACCTAGGCGGCGGCCTGATCGACGTCGCGTGCGGCATCCTGCTGGCAGTCACGTTCCGTAAGGGCAGCCTTGGTGGCGCCACCGCGACACCGCGACACCGCGACACCGTGACCAGCTTCGCCGATCGGCCCGCTCGGCAACGGCACCGTGATGCCGCTCATGATCGTGGACTTCTCTCAGAGCGTGGTCTTCTGTCAGTCGCCGGCGACTGACAGAAGACCACGATGTTTCGGCAGCATGATCCAGCCCGGGCGGACAGCCTCAACGTGGTCGATTTTCAGTCGCAGACGACTGACAGAAGTCCACGCACTGAAAATCGTCCACGCAAATCGGACGGAGCCGACCGCCCAGCCGACCAACCGGACGGAGCCGACCGCCGAACCGATCTACTGGCCGGTCGCAGCCGGCAGGTCAACCAGCCCGGCGAGCGCGCCCCGGTGCCGGTCGGCGGTACCGAGGCCGATCGAGGCGCTCTTGGCCCGCTTGAGGTACAGGTGCGCCGGGTGCTCCCAGGTGAAGCCGATCCCGCCGTGCAGCTGGATCATCTCCTGCCCCGCCAGCAGCGCCGTGTCCGAGCACACTGCCTTGGCCATCGCGACCGCGACCGCGACGTCGGGGTCGCCGTCCGCCAGGCAGGCCGCCGCGTACCGGGACGCTGCCCTGGCCTGGTTCACCGCCGTCCACCAGTCGGCCAGCCGGTGCTTGAGCGCCTGGAACGAGCCGACCGGCCGGGCGAACTGGTAGCGCTGCTTGACGTAGGCGAGCGTGACCTCCAGCGCCCGCTCGGCGATGCCGAGCTGCTCGGCGGCGAGCATCGCCGCACCGGCCTGGAGCGCCGCAGCTACTGCCAGCTCGGCCTGCGGCCCAGCCGCGATCCGCCGGGCGGCCGCGTTGTCCAGCGTCACGTCGCACAGCTGCCTGGTCATGTCCAGCGACACCAGCGCAGTCCGGGTCACGCCGGTCTCGGCGGCCCGCACGACGAATAGCCCGTGCGGCACGCCGTCTGCCGGGATGATCAGCACGTCGGCGGGAAGGGCGTCGGCGACCCCGGTCACCGACCCGGACAGCCGGTAGATCCCCGCGTCGTCGCCGTCGGCCGCTGGCCCGATCCGCACCGTCGGACCGACTCTGACTCCCGGCATCGAGGCGAAAGGAACCGCCAGCGCAGCTGTGGTCGTCCCGGCAGCCAGCTCGGCCAGCAGCTCAGAAACCACTGCCTCGTCGTCAGCCCCGCCAGCCTGCTCGATCGCCAGCAGTGCAACGGTGGCGAGCACGGCACTGCCGAGGTACGGCACGGGGGCGACCGAGCGGCCGATCTCCTCGGCCACGACCGCCGCCTCACGGAACGAGGCGCCGGCACCGCCCATCGACTCCGGGATCAGCAGCCCGGCGCAGCCGACCTCGGCGGCAAGCGTCCGCCACAGCCCGGTGTCGTACGTCTCGGACGTCTCGATCCGGGCCAGCACCGCGTCGAACCCGGCCCGGTCCTCGAGCAAGGACCGTACGGCCGAGCGCAGCTCGGTCTCCTGCTCGCTGTAGGTCATGTCGGGCAGGCGCGTGCTGCCGCCCGCCTCCCGCGCGCCCGCATCCTGTGCGTCGGGGCCGGCGCGGCCGGCCGCCGGGCTCGCAGCGGTCGTCGTCTCAGCTTGCTGGCTCACCGGGGCAGGTCCTTCCATGGCTTGTCCTTGTCCAGCCGGATCTCCGGCGGCAGCCCGAGCACCCGCTCGGCGACGATGTTGCGCAGGATCTCCGACGTCCCGCCCTCGATCGAGTTGCCCTTGGATCGCAGGTACCGGTAGCCAGCGTCACGGCCGAAGAAGTCGGCGCCGTCGGGCCGCCGCATCGTCCAGTCGCCGTACAGCAGCCCCTCGGCGCCGAGCAGCTCGACCTGGAAGTCGGCGGTCTCCTGGTTGAGCCTGGCGAAGACGAGCTTGGCGCCGGCACCTTCCGGCCCGGGCTGGCCGGCGGCGAGCTGCTGCCGCAGCCGCTCCCCGGCGAGCCTGGACACCTCGGCCGTGATCCACAGCTTGACCAGCTTGTCGTGCAGCCCGGGGGTGCGCAGCTCGGGGCGCTCGCGCCAGGTCTTGGCCGAGACCCCGATCATGCCGCCCTCCCGCGGGAACGTGAACGCGCCGAGCGCGACCCGCTCGTTATTCAGCGTCGCGGTAGAGACCTGCCAGCCCTGCCCGACTGCCCCGATCCGGTCCGCGTCCGGAATCACGACGTCAGTCAGGAACACCTCGTTGAACTCGGCCTCGCCGGTCGCCTGCCGCAGTGGCCTGACCTCGACCCCGGGCGCCTTCATGTTCACGCTGAAGTAGGTCAGGCCCTTGTGCTTGGGCGCGTCCGGATCGGTCCTGGTGACCAGGATCGCGCGACTGGCGATATGGGCCGACGAGGTCCACACCTTCTGGCCGTTGACGATCCAGTTGTCACCGTCCCGCACCGCGCGGGTCGCCAGGTTCGCCAGGTCTGACCCGGCGCCAGGCTCGCTGAACAGCTGGCACCAGATCTCCTCGCCGGTCCACAGCGGCCGGAGCCAGCGCTCCTTCTGCTCGCCGGTGCCGTAGGCCAGGATCGTCGGGGCGGCCATGCCCAGGCCGATGCCGTTGCGCTCCGGACGGTTGGTCGGCGAGTTCGCCGCAGCGAACTCCGCGTCCACCACCCGCTGCAAGGTACGCGGCAGTCCCTGACCGCCTAGCCCGGCCGGGTAGTGCACCCACGCCAGCCCGGCGTCGAACCTGGCCCGGACGAACTCGAGCCGCTCGGTCGCCGCCGGGTCGTGCGCGGCGAGGAAGTCACGGACCTGAGCCCTCAGGTCGTCAGCGGTGACCTGGCCCGCCTGACCGTTACCGTCCGCCGCTAGCACAGCGGCCCGCCCGCGACGTAGATCACCTGGCCGGACACGAAACCGGCTCCCTCACTGGCCAGGAACGAGGCCGTGTGCGCGATGTCCTCCGGGTGGCCGACCCGCCGTACCGGGATCTGCGCGGCGGCGTGCTTCTGGAAGTCCTCGAACGGTACGCCCACCCGGGCGGCCGTGGCGGCCGTCATGTCGGTGACGATGAAGCCAGGCGCGATCGCGTTGGCGGTCACGCCGAACTGCCCGAGCTCGATCGCGAGGGTCTTGGTGAAGCCCTGCATGCCCGCCTTGGCGGCCGAGTAGTTCGCCTGGCCACGGTTGCCGAGCGCGGAGCTTGACGACAGGTTGATGATCCGGCCGAAGCGCTGCTCGACCATGTACTTCTGGCAGGCCTTGCTCATCAGGAACGCGCCCTTCAGGTGCACGCCCATCACCGCGTCCCAGTCGTCCTCG
>DASWAA010000408.1:0-9848 GCA_036391385.1 Streptosporangiaceae bacterium | reverse complement strand
GATGATCGTGCTGCTGCTGTTCGTCTACCGGCGGATCGGCGCGAACCAGCTGGTGGGCACCGACCTGACGCAGGCCGTCCCGCTCACCGCGGCGGCCGCGCTCGGAGCGCTGATCTGGGGGACGCCGCAGTTCGGGGTGACTGCGTCGATCGTCATCGGCAGCGTGCCAGCGGTGCTGATCGGATCGTACTTCTCCTCCCACGCGCCCGACCGCTACATCAGGCCAGTGATCACGTTCGTGATCTTCGCCTCCGGGCTCAAGTACGTCGGCGTCCCCACGACCGCGCTCGGGATCGTCCTGGTCACGACCGCCGGGCTCGGCCTTGCGTTCTGGCTAGTCCGCGCCAGGCCATGGCGCCGCATTCTGGCCACTGCCGCCCCGGTCGGCACCGCTCCGGTTCCTGAGCCGGTCACGGTCCCGGCTAGCGACCCGGCGCTCGAGCGCGAGCGGCAGGCTCCGCCCGGCTAGGACCGCGAATCGGCTAGGACAGCGGCCTGCCTGGCCAGAGCCTCGGCTCAGCCGAAGCGCCCGTTGACTCAGCCGAAGCGCCCGTTGACTCAGCCGAAGCGCCCGTTGACGTAGTCATCGGTCCGCTTGTCGGACGGGTAGCCGAAGATCTTGTCGGTCGACCCAGCCTCCACGACCTGGCCGTCCAGCATGAACACGGTGTCGTCGGCCACCCGGGTGGCCTGCTGCATGTTGTGCGTGACGATGACCACGGTGTACTCGATCTTGAGCTTGTGGATCAGCTCCTCGATCCGAAGCGTGGAGCCAGGGTCGAGGGCGGAGGCTGGCTCGTCCATCAGCAGGATCTCGGGCTGCACGGCGAGCGCCCTGGCGATGCACAGCCGCTGCTGCTGGCCGCCGGAAAGGCCTGCCCCGGGATGACCGAGCCGGTCCTTGACTTCCTCCCAGAGCCCCGCCCGGCGCAGAGCGTCCTCGCCGCGGGCGTGCACCTCGGCCTTCCCCATCCGGGTCCCGAGCCTTAGTCCCGCCGTCGCATTCTCCATGACGGTCATCGTGGGGAAGGGAGTGGGCCGCTGGAAGACCATTCCGATCCGGCGCCGGACGTCCACCGGGTCGGTGCCGTCGGCGTACAGGTCGGTGCCGTTGAACATCACCTTCCCGCTGAGCCTCGCGCCCCGGCTTTCCTCGTGCATTCGATTGAGGCAGCGGATCAGGGTGGACTTGCCAGAACCGGACGGCCCGATCAGGGCAGTCACCGACCGGGCCTTGGCCTTCATGCCGATGTCCTTGAGCACGTGCAGGGATCCGAACCACGCGTTCACGTCGGCGGCCTCTAGCGCCACGTCAGGGGCTGGAGGGGATTCCCCGACCGGCGCTCTCAGGTCTTCAGCACCGGGCTGGCTAGCCACTGCGAACCTCCCAAGACATCAGCGAAACCGGGTCGCCGCGCGCCCATGCCACGAGCACCCCTGCCGACAGATGCATTTAAATACTAGAATCCCCGCGGAGTCCGCAGCTAACGCCCAGGTGAACAAACGGTGAACGTTCGGCGAATCTCTGGGAACAGGCTTCGGGACGGGCGAGCGAAGTGCCTGTTCGGGGCGCGTAATCAGAGCGAGACATTTTGTTCACCTTCAGGAGTCCCGGACTTCACCTTCCAGTCAGATTGCGGCGTCAAGCTGAAGCCCGTCATGAGGCCCGATACGATAGCCGACGGCAGTTGGCGCGGTCCGGCACCGCCCTGTCCTTCTAGGTGAGTCATACCTAATCGGATGAGCAGCTAATAGGCGGCCCCGAAACAACTCGGACTACGAGAGTAATTGACATGCCCCGAATGAATTGGCTCCCCTCAGCTAAACGCCCCATACCAGAAAGGGGTACACCGGTGAGAACGTTCAGCAAGCTCGTCAGGTACGCGACAGCCGCTTCGGCACTGGGACTCGCGGTTGCGGCCTGCTCAGGCAATTCAACCAGCAGCACTCCCAAGGCCTCGGCGAGCAGCGGCTGCAAGAATGCCGCACAGAGCTCGAATGTGACCGCCCCGCCCGGGTACACGGTCTGCCTGTTCGCCGGCGCCACGACGGACGCGAACCACCCCGACGAAGTCCGGGTCGTGGGCGACAAGGTGTGGATCGCCTGGCAGAACAGCTCGGCTAAGGACGGCTCGACCACCAAGACCAGCACCGTCAGCGAGTACACCACCAGCGGCAAGCTGCTGAAGTCCTGGAGCGTGATCGGGCACGCTGACGGCATGCGGATGGACCCGAGCACGGGGCAGATGTGGGTGACGGCCAACGAGGACGCCATGCCGAGGCTGTACACCATCAGCCCGGCCAGCAGCACCCCCACGACTTACACGGTGCCGGCGACATCCTGGGGCGGCGGACTGGACGACATCTCGTTCGTCAACGGGTCGGCCTTCATCTCCGCGTCCAACCCGACGCTCACCAGCGCCGGGAACAACAACGGCCCGGCCCTGGTCAAGGCGACACTGTCCGGGACCAAGGTAGTCCTGACCCCGGCGCTGGCTGGCCAGCCGACGGCCACCAGCCTCAACCCGCCAGTTTCGAGCACCAAGCTGAACCTGACCGACGCCGATTCCCAGACGGTCGATCCCCAGGGTGACCTGGTGCTCATGTCGCAGGGGGACGGCGAGCTGCTGTTCGTCCACAACCCGGGCACCGCTGGTCAGAAGGTGAGCTACCTGTCGGTGGGAACGCAGGTGGACGACACGATATGGCCGACATCCTCCAACGGGTGCCTGCTCGTCGCGGACAATAGCTCCGGGGTCTTCTCGGTCTGCTCGAGCATCTGGGTGCCCGGCACCGCGATCTCCTCATCACCCAACGACGCCGGCGTGGTCAGCTTCGTGGGCACCCTGAGCATGTCGAGCGGACAGCTCACTCCGATCATCACAGGAATCGGCAACCCGCACGGGATGGCGTTCCTGCCGCGATGAGAGCAACTCGAGCAAGTCACCCGTCCGTCAGGCAGGGAGGAGTCGTCATGAGGTTCGTGCAGGGAGCGTCCTTCACGCGTAAGGCCGCCGTCGGCGTCACAGCGGCAGGCATCATGCTGGCAGCGGCGGCATGCAGCAGTTCGTCCGGCGGAGGCTCGGGATCGGGATCGTCGACCATCAACGGGGCCGGGTCGACGTTCGCCGCGCCGATGTACCAGCAGTGGGCCGGGCAGTACAAGGCCAGTCATGGCGTCCAGATCAACTACCAGGCCATCGGGTCGGGCGGCGGGATCTCGGAGTTCACGCAGGGCGTGGTGAACTTCGGCGCGACGGACGCACCGATGAGCAGCACCGAGCAGGCTGCCGCTCAGGGCGGCGTCGGCAGCGTGGTCCTGCACATCCCGATGATCATCGGCGCGATCGCGATGATCTACAACGAGCCCAGCGTTAAGGGCCTCAAGCTCGACGGTACTACCCTGGCGGATATCTACCTCGGGAAGATCAAGAAGTGGAACGATCCTGCCATCAAGGCGCTGAACCCCGGCGTCAAGCTGCCCTCGGACGTCATCCAGCCGGTGGAGCGATCTGACTCCTCAGGCACGTCCTACGCCTTCACGTCGTACCTGACCGCGATATCCCCCACGTGGGCAAGCCAGGTCGGCACGAGCAAGTCGCCCAGCTGGCCCACAGGCACCGGCGCGACAGGCAGCTCGGGTGTCGCGGCCGCCGTCCAGCAGACCAAGGGCGCCATCGGCTACGTCGAGTACGGCTATGCCACCCAGGGTCACATCCCGTTCGCTTCGCTGAAGAACTCGGCTGGGCAGTTCGTGGCACCGTCCACGGCATCCACGAACGCGGCGTCCGCGGCCGCTACCTACCCCACGGATCTGACCAAGCTGACCTTCAGCCTGAACAACTCATCAGCCAGCGGGGCATACCCGCTGGTGACGCCGACCTACGTGCTGATCGCCCAGAAGCAGAAGGACCCGGCCCTGGGCAAGAAGCTGACGGCATGGCTGGAATGGGACCTGGCGTCAGCCCAGCAGAGCGAGGTCACTAAGCTCGGCTACGCGCCGCTTCCGGCCAAGCTGATCTCGCTCGACCTCGCAGCGCTCAAGACGGTTCACTGAACGGTTAGCTGACCCTGGCAATGACGACAACCACCGCGGGCCGCCTGTTTACCAGGCGGCCCGCGGACACCATTTTCCGGTTCGCCGCGGCCTCGTGCGCGTCGATCGTCCTGATCCTGCTCGCGGGCATGCTGATCCGGACGACCTGGGCGGCGTGGCCGGCCTTCTCCCATTCCGGGATCAGCATCGTCACCAGTAACAACTGGGACCCGAACCGTAATCAGTTCGGCGGTCTTTCGTTCATCTACGGGACGCTCCTCACCTCGGTCATCGCGCTCGTGCTGGCCGTACCCGTGTCGGTGCTGATCGCGCTGTTCCTCACCGAGGTCGCCCCGTCACGGGTCGGGACCCCGCTCGGCTACGTGGTCGATCTGCTTGCCGCCGTCCCGAGCGTGGTCTACGGGCTGTGGGGCGTCTTCGTGCTGGTCCCCTTCCTGACGAACTACGTCTGGCAGCCCATGTCCAGTCATCTCGGGTTCATACCGCTGTTCTCGCAGTTCGCCTCGGGCCGGGACTTCGCGACCGCCGGCGTGATCCTGGCGCTGATGATCACTCCCATCATCTCGGCAGTCAGCCGGGAGGTCTTCCGGACGGTACCGGCGGAAGAACGTGAGTCGGCGCTCGCGCTGGGCGCCACCAGGTGGGAGATGATCAGGCTCGCCGTGCTGCCCCGCTCCAGGCCTGGTGTGGCGGCCGCGGTGATGCTTGGCTTCGGCCGGGCGGTCGGCGAGACCATCGCCGTGGCATACCTGATCGGCGGCGTGCCCAACAAGATCACTCCGCACCTGTTCCAGCAGGGGTCGACGATCGCGGCGAACATTGCCCTGCAGTTCAACGAGGCTGCGAGCCTTCCGCTCTTCAAGTCGGCGCTGATCGCGCTCGGCGTCGTGCTGTTCGTGATCACCCTGCTCATCAACATCGGCGCCAGGCTCGTGATCCGCAGGGGAGGAACCGTCGCGTGAGCTCGCTAGCCAGCCGGCACCGCCGCGACCGGTTCATGGTAGGTCTGATGATCTTCGCGGTGGTCGTGGCGATCGTCCCGCTCGGATTCATCCTGGCCGACATCATCGCGAAGGGAATCGGGCAGCTGTCGGCCAGTTTCCTGACCCAGCCGGAGCCGTATGTGGTGACGGCGAGCGGCGGCGGGTTCGGGGCCGGAGTTCGAGGCACGATCAAGATGGTCGCCCTGGGCACGGTCGTGGCAGTGCCCATCGGCGTTATGGCGGCCGTGTACCTGTCCGAGTACGATCCGAGGGGCCCGCTAGCCACCGTGGTGCGGTTCATCGCCGACGTCATGACGGGCATCCCGTCGATCTTCGTCGGGATCTTCGTCTTCACGGCCGTCGTCCTGGCCACGCATTCCTTCTCCAGCTGGGCAGGCGGCCTGGCCCTGGGAATACTGATGCTGCCCGTGATCGTGCGCACCTCGGAGGAGGCGCTGCGCCTCGTTGCCGGGTCGCTCAGGGAGGCATCGCTGGCGCTGGGCGTGCGCCGATGGCGCACGATAGTCTCGGTGATCCTGCCGACCGCCCTGCCTGGCATTACGACCGGCGTCCTGCTGGCCATCGCCAGGGCTGCCGGAGAGACCGCTCCGCTGCTGCTGACGGCGTTCGGAAATCAGCTCCTCGTCGGCTGGGGATCCTGGAACGGCCCGGAAGCCTCCCTGACCCTGGAGATCTTCACCAACTCCCGGTCGCCGTTCCCGGCCCAGCAGGACCGGGCCTGGACCGGCGCGCTGGTGCTCATTCTCGGCGTCCTGATCCTCTCGGTGGCCGCGCGGGCCCTGGTGCGACGCCGCGCTCAGCGCTCCCCCTGATCCGCAGGTCCCGGGCACGGCCTTGCCCCGGCCAGGTCAGCTCGCGAAGACGTTACGTCGGCGACGTACCGACTGGAGCAGCCCGACCGCGATCATGTCGGCGAACATCGCGGACCCGCCGTAGGAGACGAACGGCAGCGGCAGGCCGGTCACCGGCATGATGCCGAGGGTCATCCCGATGTTGACGAACGACTGCACGGCGAACCAGATCGCGACCCCGGCGGCGATCAGCATGCCGAACTGGTCCTCGGCCCTGGCCGCGGTGCGCAGCGCCCCGACCAGCAGCACGCCGAGCAGCCCGATGACGACGATCGAGCCGACGAAGCCGAGTTCGTTGCCGACCACAGCGAAGATGAAGTCGGTGTGCTGCTCGGGCACGAAGTTCCCGGCGATCAGCTGGCTGTGGAAGAGCCCGGTGCCGTGCAGGCCGCCCGAGCCGATCGCGATCTTCGCCTGGGCCGCGCTGTAGCCGGTACCGCGCGGGTCGGCCGACGGGTTGATGAACGAGGTCAGCCTGCTCACCTGGTACGCCTTCAGCAGATGCAGTCTGGCGATCGCGGCGATGCCGAGCACGCCGGCCGCCAGCATCCCGGCGAGCCAGCGCAGCCGGACGCCGGACAGGGCGACCAGCCCGACGACGAGCACGACGAGCACGACGATGACGCCCAGGTCCGGCTCCGCGGCGACCAGCAGGATCGGGACGGCCGCGATGCCGACGGCCTTCGCCACGGCCTTCGCGCCGGGCCTGGTCTGCCCGGGCGCGAGGTCCGACAGCAGCATCGCGCTGATCACGATCACCGCCAGCTTGGCGAACTCCGATGGCTCGACCTGGAATCCGGCACCGATCGAGATCCACGACCTGGCTCCGTTCACGATCGAGCCGAACGGGGTGAGCACGGCGATCAGCCCCAGGCATGAGACGCCGTACAGGACCGGTGCGTACAGCCTGAGCATGCGCGAGTCCATCGAGGCGACCCCGAGCATCATGATCAGCCCGAGCGCGATGTTGAGCAGCTGCTTGAGCAGGAAGGCATGCGGGTTCGCCCCCTGCTGTAGCTGCGTAGGCTGGGTTGCCGACCAGATCAGCAAGGTGCCGAGCAGCGTCAGGGCCAGCACAGCCGCCAGCAGCAGCCAGTCGGCCTGGCGGAGCGCCGAGTCCTTGCCAGTTAGCCGGCTCGCTACCCGCCGGCCGGTGACCCAGACCAGGGATCGGCGGCGGCGGCGGGCCTGCCCGCTCACCCAGCTCATCGGTGCCGCTTCCCGGTTACGGCCGGCTGGCCCCTCCGGTGCGGCCTGGAAGCCTGCGGCCCGAAGCCGGGCGGCGGCACGAGCTGCCCGGCGCTGCTCATGCGCGGCAGTCCGGGCAGCCGTCCGCCTGGCAGGGCCGCCGTATGGCCCTCCAGGCCGAAGATCGCATCCCAGATCTGACGTGCGGCTGGACCGGAGAAGTCAGCACCATAACCGGAATTCGGGATCATCACTACCACGACGTACTTGGGATGGTCACAGGGCGCGAACGAGGCGAACACCGAGTTGGGCTGTGTGCCCTGGACATCGGCCGTACCCGTCTTGGCCGCCACGCAGACCTTGCCAAGCGGGAAGCCAGCGAAGGTACCTGCTGCCGTACCGCTGGTGATCACTCCCGCCAGCGCCTGCCTGATGTAGGCGAGCGTCGACTTCGCTACCGGCAGGTGGCCGACTACCGGCGGAGTGATCCGGCGCACCACCTTGCCCTGCGGGCTGATCAGGGCCTCGCCGATCCTCGGGCTGTACAGCGTGCCCCCGTTGGCCAGCGCGGCATAGGCGCGGGCGAGCTGGAGCGGGGTGACGGACACGTAGCCCTGGCCGATCGAGGCGATCACCGATTGGCCAGGCGTCCACACGTTACCTGACCTGCAGTCGTCATATTCGATCTGCTGCACGTAGGTGCCATTGGCCTTGCCGTACTTGCACCAGTTCTGGCCCTGGTGGGCATTGTCCTTCCACAGGTAGTACAGCCACTCGCGGGTCGGCACGCTGCCCGCGCTCTCGCCCGGCAGGTCCACCCCGGTCGGCCTGCCGAAGCCCCAGGCCACCTCCATCTTCTGCATCTCCTGCATCGGGGCGCGAGGGGACCGGACGTCGTTGGCATTCGGGTGGTCGCGCAGGTAAGTCTGGTAGGCCAGTTCGTAGAAGACCGTGTCGCAGGAGACGACGAGCGCCTGATGCAAGCTCATCGGGCCGAGCGAGGGGCTGCCGTCGTTGATGAAGGACCGGCCGCCGACGCTCACAGCCGCCGGACAGTTGTACGTTCCGTTCAGGGAGTAGCCCGCCGCGACCGCCGCGGCGACGGAGGTCACCTTCCAGGTCGATCCAGGTGCGTACTGACCCTGGGTCGCACGGTCGAGTATCGGCTCTCCGTGCTTCCTGCCGAACAGGCGCTGGAACTCTGCCTGGGAGATCCCGCCGGTCCAGACCTGCGGATCGTAGGTGGGGTAGCTGGCGAGCGCCATCACCCGGCCGGTGGTAGTCATCACCACGGCAGCGCCGCCGTTGCCGATCGGGCTGCCCCCGAACTGGCCGCGCTTTACCACGGCGGCCAGTGCCGTCTCGGCTGCTTGCTGCACCCTGGAGTTGATGCTGGTGACCAGGTAGTCGCCGGTCCGTGGTCGCACCGCCTTGATCGTCCCGGTCACCTGACCAGCCGCGTTGACGGCGAGCTTGCGGTAGCCTGGGGCGCCGCGCAGCGCCTTGTCGTACTGCAGCTCAAGGCCTGCCTGGCCGACCAGGTCCACCGCGGAGAACCCTGTGACCGGCAGTCCCTGCTGCTTCAGCTCGCTCGCCGTGATCGGCTGCAGGTAGCCAAGCGTCTGCGCCAGCGACGTCGATATCGGCTGCTGGTAGTGGGTCACCGGCTGGACCGCCGCGGTGACACCCGGGTACAGCCGCTGGTTCTCCAGCACTTGCAGGCCCACCTTGGCGTTCACGTTCTCGGCAACCGGAATCGGCTGGTACGGCGAGCCGGGCCAGCACGGCTGGTGCACGCCCGCGGTGCACAGCCGCACCTCGCGCAGCATCCTGCGCTGCCCGACGTGCAGCAGTCCGGCCAGCCGGCGCAGCACGGCCGCTCCGCCGTCGGCCTGCTGCCACAGCGCCGGCATGCTCACCGAGATCACCAGTGCCGGATGACTGTCGACAATGGGGGCGCCGAGATCGTCGACGATCGGGCCGCGCACCGCGGGCTCGACAACCTCGCGGACGCGCTCGGAGGCGGCCAGTGCCGCATAGTCCGCGCCGGACTTCAGCTGCAGATACCAGACACGCACGCCGAGCCCGGCTAGCAGCGCGGCGACGACGACGTACAGGACGACCAGCCTGGATCGCGACGCCGGGATCATCGGTGCCCCCCTGTCCTCATGCTCCCGATCCGCCAGACCGCGGACCGTCCCCCTGCTCGCCGCAGCCAGGGCAGCCGGCGCAGGGGCAGCCGGTGCAGGGGCCAGCGCCCGGCTCGCATCCGGGCAGCCTTCGGCTGCCGCACGTGCCTGACGCGGTAACCGGATGTGCCGCGACCGAACCGAGGACGCCTGAGGCGGCGTCGCGGGCCGGTCGTGATCCCGGTGTGGCTGGCACCCGGCAGTCCGGTCCAGCCTGACGATGACCGCGAACTGGTCAGCACCAGGTGCGCGAGCCGCCGTCCGGACGCTGGGCGGGACGAGGCACCGCTCAGGCGCAGGCCCGAGCGTCCCGAGCCGGCCCGGACCCAGGACGCCAGGCCGGAAGTACCGAACCCGATCCGCGGCGTCTTCCGCGTCGCTGCGCGGCCCGATCTGGCCGGCCCGCCGGACCCGAAGCTGATCCGCTTGCTGCCCTTGGGCGCCGCCCGGCCCGACCCCGGCAGCCCGCCGGTCCCGAACGCGATCCGCGGCACCGGCTTCCCCGTCGCCCGGCCCGACCCCGGCAGCCCGCCCGTCCCGAACGCGATCCGCGGCACCG
>DASWAA010000407.1:0-5432 GCA_036391385.1 Streptosporangiaceae bacterium | reverse complement strand
CTTCGCGTCGTCCACCGCGACCGCGACGTGGCTGGTCCCGGTCGTGGTCGGTACTCCGGTGACCAGCCCGGCCGAGCTGATCTTCAGCCCAGGCGGCAGTCCGGTCGCGGAGAAGCTCAGCGCCGCACTGGCGCTGCTGACCGCCTTGACCTGGTACCTGACCGCGGTGTCGACCACGCTCGCCTGGCGGCCCGTGGTGAGGCTCAGCGTGTCAGCGGCGGCCGCCATGGGGCAGCCGTGCTGCGGGGTGCCGAACGTGTCGTTGCTGAACAGCGGCTGCATCGCGAAGCTCCCGGTGCTCAGCGTCACCAGGCCGAGGTCGCTGGTGCTCGTGGTCGGGTAGCTCCAGGCGCACTTGTCGCCAATCTCACCGCCGCTGTAGGTGTCGGCCTGGTCCAGCCAGCCGGTGCCCACCGGATCGGTCACCGTCTCGGCGAACTCGTGCCCGCCGACGATCGAGAATCCGTCGTACTGGCCGTTCGTGCCGTTGGCGACCGCGTTCTCCCCGCAGCCAGTGCCGGCATCAATCTGATAGGGCAGGTTGGTGACCGGCAGGTTGGTGTAGGTCCCGCTGGTAATCCAGGTGTGGTAGGCGCAGTAGGTGCCCGTGTAGTTGCCGCAGTTCGGGTCAGTGAATCCATCCGGGCAGGTCCCCGACTGGGTCGCGATCACGATCTGGTCATCGGTCAGGTCCTTGGACAAGTGCTGCTGACTGGCGAAGACGGCCGCCTCGGCGACGAAGTTGAGCCTGTTAGGGCCGGTCGGCGGGACCGAGGTGTCGATCCAGGACCCGGCGTATACCGACTTGCCGAACGTCGGGAACCCGGTCTTGTCGGAGTACTGGGCCAGGATCTGCGACCAGGTGTCCCGCGGCTCGGCGCCCAGGCCTGCGTAGAAGCTCCTCAGGTAGGCGGCGCTGGCCTGCTGGGCGGGGTCGGTCTGCCAGTTCGGTCCCCACAGCAGCAGGTACACCCGCGGATGCAGTTGCACCAGGCCGTTCTGGTAAGCCAGCTTGCAGTTGGGCTCAGTGCAGGCGGCAGGAGCAGCGCCCGCGGCATGGGAGCGCAGCGGCGGCCGGTACCCGGCCGGCCGGGCGATGCCTCTGACCGGGCCGGACCTGACGTGCCCGAGTGCTCGCAGGTACGCGCTATGCAGGTCGATGACATGGACCCACGGCAGCGGATGCGCCGTGCCACTGTTTCCCGCTGCCTGGGCTGAGGCGCTCATCCCGAGCACAACTAGCCCGCAGGCCGCCATCCTGGCAAGTACTCGCCTGACCATGAACTCCTCGATTCGACCAGCATGCGCTGAACTTCCGGCGCAGCGAACATTGCTGATGAATCGTAGGGTTTGGCTGCCGAAGTGGCAATAAGATCGGCGTTCTGTGACACAAGTCCCAGCACCTTCCTGGCTGACACAGGTCCAATGGCCCTAGCGCGGCTGACCGCCTTGCCGCTGACTGGACGCATGGGGGGAACCTTCCCGGTCGCGGTGCTCGGGGCGGGTGCCATGGGAACCGCTCTGGCCGTGCATAGTGCCCGGAACGGGGCAACCTGCACACTGCTCGCGACCGACCACGACGAGGCCGTCATCGACGCGTGGCGGAAAGGGCTACCGCACCCGGCACTGCGAGTGCCGTTCCATGAGTATGTCCGCTGCCGTCCGCCCGAGGAGTGGGCCGACGTGCTGCCAGGTGCGCAGGTCGTCTTCGTCGCCGCCTCAAGTGCGGGCCTGCAGCGCGTGCTGGCACAGGCCGCGCGGGCCGGCGCTCCGGGGGCGACCTGGGTGCTGGCCACCAAAGGCTGGGATCCGGACACGCTGCAGACCCCGAGTCAGGTGGCCGCCGGGGTGCTCGGCGGTGCGCCGGTAGTCTCGCTAGCCGGGCCGGCGCTCGCGGCGGAACTGCTCGCAGGCTCACCGACCGGCTTGCTCTGCGCATCCCGCGACCAGAGCGCCAGGCATTGTGCGGCTCGAGCGCTCGCCTCGCCCGCCACGGCGGTATTCACGACAAGTGACGTCGCCGGAGCCGAGACGGCCGCGGCGTTCAAGAACGTGGTAGCGGTGGCGGTCGGCCTGGCCGAGGGGCTATCCGACCGGCTAGGCGAGAGCGACCTCGTGGCGAGCTTCAATAACGCCCGCGCGGCGGTCTTCGCCCGCGGCATGCTGGACATGACCGCGCTCGTCGAGGCGCAGGGCGGCCGCCAGGCGACGGTGCTCGGACTGGCCGGGGCAGGCGATCTGTACGTCACGTGCCAGCACGGTCGCAACGGCCGCTTCGGGCAGTTGCTCGGCTCTGGCGAAACGGTCGATGGCGCGATGGCATCGATCGGCAGCACGGTCGAGGGCGTGACGAACACCGCGCCGGCGCTCCGGCTCGCCGCAGCCGCCGGCCTCGACCTCCCGACGGCACGAGTGGTCGAGCTCGCGCTGACGGAGGACCTGACCGGCGAGCGGGTGAGCGAGCGGCTCCGGCAGATGTTCCTGACCGTGGTGTCCGGATCCCAGAACCCGGTCGGCCTGCGGTGACCGGAATCTGGTCGGTGCCCTGACGCGGATTTCTGCCGCGGAGCGATTTCTCATCTGAACATGTTCAAGTAATGGCGCCGACGTATGGACTTTGGCCGTCGGCCTAAGTCACACTTGAACGTGTTCAACACTACTGCCGACTGGAGGCGATCCGTGGACATCGTCGGCACTTACCTCCTCTACCTCCTCATCAGCACGGGAGTGACCGTCGTGGTCGGCATCGGCCTCGCGCGAAGCGGCCGGGCGTTCCTGCTCGACGTCTTCGACGGCAGCGACTCACTCGCCAGGGCCGTCAGCCGGCTGCTCGTGCTGGGCTTCTACCTGCTCAGCCTCGGCTTCGTGACGCTGACCATGCGGACCGGCGGTGACATCGTCAGCACCAGGGCGGGCTTGCAGCTGCTGTCGGTCAAGATCGGCGAAGTGCTGCTCGTGCTCGGCGTGCTGCCGCTCGTCATGCTGGCAGCGCTTGCCAGGACCCGGCGCCGGGTGCGGGCCAGAGCCGCGGCACCTGCCGGGCACGCCCCGGCGGTCGCCTCCGCTCGGGCGGCTGAATCGGTGCTGGCGGCGGAGCCCGGACTGCGGTGACCGCGACCAGCGACACGGCACGGACCCCGCGAGCAGAGCAGACCAGGGCCGCCATCACCGAGGCCGCCCTGGCGCTGTTCCGCGAGCACGGTTACGAGGCGGCGACCATGCGGGCGATCGCGCAGCGCGCCGGGGTGTCCACCGGGAACGCCTATTACTACTTCCGCTCCAAGGAAGAGCTGATCCAGGAGTTCTACGCGCGTAACCATGAGGCGCACCTGGCGGCCTCGCGGGCAGTGCTGGCGAGCGAGCCGGATCTCGCGGCCAGGCTCAGCGGCACGCTGCGCGCGCTTGTCGACGTGCTGGCTCCTTACCATTCGTTCGCGGCCGCGTTCTACAAGCACGCGGCCGAGCCGGCCAGCCCGCTCAGCCCGTTCAGCCCGCAGTCCAGCCCGGCCCGTCAGGCGTCGATCGCCTTGTACCGGGAGGTCGTCGATGGCTCGACCGCGCGGATGAGCAAGGACGTGCGCGAGCGTCTGCCCGAGCTTTTGTGGCTGTACTCACTGGGCATCACGCTCTTCTGGGTACACGACGGCTCCGAGGGCTGCGGCAGGACCTATCAGCTGATCGGGGCAACGGTCCCGGTGGTCGCCGACCTGGTCGCGGCGTCGCGGCTGCCGATGCTCCGCCGCACGCTCACCGACCTTCTCGCGGTGGTCGATCTGCTGTCGTCGTGATGCCGCGCTGGTGCCGGCGGCACGGTGCTGGCGGCACGGTGCCGGCGGCATGGTGATGGCGGCTCCCGGATGATTTGCTAGGTCTGCACCGCAACCCATCAAGGAGGCTGGGTCCATGACCGTGCTGCGCAGCTACACCGAAGGACAGTGGCGGACGCCGTCGGACGGCGGCGCGCCGCTGCTCGACGCGGTTACGGGGCAGGAGGTGGCGCGGATCTCCTCGGCCGGGATCGACATGGCCGCGGCGCTGCGTTACGGCCGGACCTCCGGTGGCCCGGCCCTGCGCGAGCTGACCTTCCATCAGCGCGCGGCGCTGCTGAAGTCACTCGGCTCCTACCTGCGCGAGCACCGAGAGGACCTGTATGCGCTGTCCGCCCGGACCGGGGCCACTCGCAGCGACTCGAAGTTCGACGTCGACGGCGGCATCGGGGTGCTGGCCAGCTACGCCAGCAAGGGACGGCGTGAGCTGCCGAACGACACGATCTACATCGACGGTGACGTCGAGCCGCTCGGCCGGGGCGGCGGCTTCGTCGGTCAGCACATCTGCACCTCGCTGCGCGGCGTGGCGGTGCAGGTCAACGCCTTCAACTTCCCGGTCTGGGGACCGCTGGAGAAGCTGGCGCCCGCGTTCCTCGCCGGCGTTCCCAGCCTGATCAAGCCGGCCAGCCAGACCGCCTACCTGACCGCGCGGCTGGTCGAGCTGATCGTGGACTCCGGCCTGCTGCCAGACGGCTCGGTCCAGCTGATCTGCGGCGGAGTCGGCGACCTGCTCGACCATCTCACCGAGCAGGACCTGGTGTCGTTCACCGGCTCGGCGTCGACCGCGCAGCGGCTGCGCGCGCACCCGACCGTCGTGGCGAACGCGGTGCGCTTCAACGCCGAGGCCGATTCGCTGAACCTGTCCGTGCTCGGGCCGGACGCCGCGCCGGGCACCGCTGAGTTCGACCTATTCGTCTCGCAGCTGGTTACGGAGATGACCGTCAAGGCGGGCCAGAAGTGCACCGCGATCCGCCGGGCCTTCGTGCCGGCCAGCCGGCTCGGCGAGGTAGAGCAGGCGGTCAGGGAGCGGCTGGCCGGGGTGATCGTCGGCAACCCGGCGAATCCAGCGGTCAGCATGGGCGCGCTGGCCAGCCTGCAACAGCGCGAGGAGGTCCGCCGTTCGCTCAAGGCCCTGCTTGCGGCGGGCACGCTGGTCGCCGGTGATCCTGAGCATGTCGAGGTGCTTGATGCCGACAGCGACAGCGGCGCCTTCCTCGGGCCGATCCTGGTGCGGGCCGACGACCCGGGCGCAGCCGCTCCGCACGAAGTAGAGGCGTTCGGGCCGGTGTCGACGCTGCTGCCGTACGAGACCGCCGAGCAGGTGATCGCGCTCGCGGCCCGCGGCCGGGGCAGCCTGGTCGGCTCGGTCGTCAGCGGTGATCCCGGCTTCGTGCGCACGGTGGTGCTCGGCGTGGCGCCGTGGCATGGCCGGCTCCTGGTTCTGGACGCCGACGACGCGAAGGAGTCCACCGGGCACGGCTCACCGCTGCCGGTGCTCGTGCACGGCGGGCCGGGCCGGGCGGGCGGCGGCGAGGAGCTGGGCGGCGTCCGCGGCGTCCTGCACCACATGCAGCGCACCGCGGTCCAGGCCAGCCCGAAGGCGCT
>DASWAA010000406.1:0-2135 GCA_036391385.1 Streptosporangiaceae bacterium | reverse complement strand
GCCGGGGTGGCCAGGCCGCCCGCCGTGAACAGCACGACCGGCAGCTTGCCGGCCGCCGCGACCTCGGCGACAAGCTCGTAAGGAGCCTGCAGGTCCTTGGCTGCCGTGTAGAGCTCCTGCGCCGACATCGTGGAAAGCTTGCGGATCTCGGCCCTGATCGAGCGCATGTGCCTGGTCGCCTCGACCACGTTGCCGGTGCCGGCCTCGCCCTTGGACCGGATCATCGCCGCGCCCTCGGCGATCCGCCGCAGCGCCTCACCAAGGTTCGTAGCTCCGCACACGAATGGCACGGTGAACTGCCACTTGTCCACGTGGTGCGCCTCGTCGGCCGGAGTGAGCACCTCGGACTCGTCGATGTAGTCAACGCCGATAGCCTGCAGCACCTGAGCCTCGACGAAGTGCCCGATCCGGCACTTGGCCATGACCGGGATCGAGACCGCCGCGATGATGCCGTCGATCATGTCGGGGTCGCTCATCCGGGCGACGCCGCCCTGCACCCGAATATCGGCCGGCACGCGCTCAAGGGCCATGACCGCGACGGCGCCCGCGTCCTCGGCGATCTTCGCCTGCTCGGGGGTGACCACGTCCATGATCACGCCGCCCTTGAGCATGTCGGCCATGCCGCGCTTGACCCGCTGGGTACCGGTCTGCGGGGCCGGGCTGCCGCTGATGTCGGGACTGTCGGTTGAGCCGTGGACTGACACAGGAGTTCCTTACTTCGTAACCGAGCTGATGTCTTCCATGGTAGGCGCAGCCCAGGCTGCCCTGGCAGGCCCAGTCCCGCCAGGGCCTGACTGACCAGGCAGCGCTGCTCGCACCTGGCTAGCGTGTGGCTGTCGCGCGGCTAGCGCGCGGCTCACGCGTGACGGCTCAGCCCGAAATATGCGGCATGTCGGTGCCCTGCTCGTCCATCCCGCTGGGCGTCAGCACATCGTCGATGTCGAAGAACTCGGGCATGGGAGCGCCTCCCGCCAGCCGGAACGCCCGGGCCAGCCAGCGACGGCGAGCCGCGGCCGTCGCAGCCACGGCGTCGTTGTAGAACCTGCGCGCCAGGAACACCTTGTGCGAGGTCGACTCAAGCTCGGCGAGCAGCTCGTCCGCGCCGTCCCTGCCTTCCATCCAGGCGCTGAAGTCCGGCTGACTGAGCAGCGTGCGGAGCGTCCGGGTGAGATTGCTCTCGGCGAGTTCCCGGCCGACCGTGGCCGACCTCGCGTCGTGCGCGCAGTCGGCGACCACGATGCTCGCCGCCGGATCGAGCAGTCCAGACGAAGCCAGTTCGAGCGCTACCGAGCTGCGCCGGACCAGGGCGGCATCCAGCGACGCGCGTGCGGTCTCCACCCGGGTGTGCAGCCGGTCGAGCCTGCCCGCCCGCCAGGACACGTACACGCCGGCCACGAAGAGCACCGCGATGGCGACGAGGCTGATGGCGGGAGTCATCAGGCGCCTACAGCCTTAACCGACGGACCAGCAGGCAGCACGGCCTCGTAGACCTTCACCACGTCGCGCGCGATCTTGGGCCAGTCGTAGTCGCGCACGGCCGCCGAGGCCGCCGCGGACAGCGCCGCCCGGCGCTCCGGGTCGTCGAGCAGCCTGCCGATCGCCTCCGCGAGCTGGTCGCTGTCACCGTTCTCGAACAGCTCCCCGGCCCGGCCGCCGCGCAGCACCCGGCGGAAGGCATCCAGGTCGCTCGCCACGATCGGGGCACCGGAGGCCATCGCCTCGGCCAGAACGATGCCGAAGCTCTCGCCGCCGGTGTTCGGCGCGCAGAACACGTCGACCGAGTGGTAGACCTGCACCTTGACGGCCTCGCTGACCTGGCCGAGCAGCACGACCCTGTCCCGCAGTCCAGGCGGAAGGGTCGCGGCGACTTCGTGCGCGTCGCCGGGGCCAGCCACCAGCAGCCGCAGCCCCGGTCGCTCGGCGCCGACCTTCTCGAATGCCCGGATCAGGACCGCCAGGCCCTTGCGAGGCTCGTCGATCCGGCCGAGGAACCCGATCGCACCGCCCTCCCCCGGCCACCCGGCCAGCGGCTCGGCCTTCTCGAACCTGCTGACGGTCACGCCGTTGGGTATCAACACCGCGTCCCCGCCCAGGTGGATGACCTGGGTGGTGCGGGCCGCCTCGGAGACGGCGAT
>DASWAA010000405.1:0-3385 GCA_036391385.1 Streptosporangiaceae bacterium | reverse complement strand
GCTTCCCGTTCCCCGGCGTCGAGATTGTCCATCCCATGCTGTGACCGGTGTAGCGGCTGCGCAGATGACCACTGACCTCGACCGGTGGCGAGGTCCGCCAGGCTAGGCTCCCCTGCGGACCGTGCCCATGCCGCTGCGGCTGGCCGGGGCCTGCGCACCCGGCGACATCCGCTGCCACCGCGACCCCGCCGGCCAGCGCGACTGACCCGCCAGCCGTCAGGAACCCGCGCCGATTCACCAGTCAGCTCCTTCCGGCCCTATGGCCTGCGCAGGTCGGCCAGGTGCTTTTCCAGCTTGTTCATCCGCTCGTCCAGATCCTGCGCGGTCACCACGTCGGCAAGGGCAAGGCGTACGGCGGCGAGTTCTCTGGCCAGGAACTCGGTGTCGGCCTGGTTCCGGGCCGTGGCGTCACGGTCGCGCTCGAGGCTGGCCCGGTCACGATCATCCTGCCGGTTCTGGGCCAGGAGGATCAGAGGCGCAGCGTAGGCCGCCTGGGTCGAGAACGCCAGGTTGAGGAGGATGAACGGGTAGGGGTCCCAGTGGTTGACCAGCCCCACGGTGTTGAGCGCGATCCAACCCACCACGAAGATGCTCTGGCCGGCCAGGAACCTGCCGGTGCCGAGGAACCTGGCGATAGCCTCGGACATCCGGCCGAAGGCGTCCGCGTCGTACCGGGCGCCCACTCGCGGCGCCGCGCCCCGGGGAGCGCTCAGATCCGCCCCGTCACCCAGGCGCAGCGACATCTTCACGGGTCTCACCCTTTCGCCAGCCTTCCGGCAGGATCCGGTCCAGGACATCGTCGACGGTGATGGCGCCGAGCAGGCGGCCCGTTTCATCGCAGACGGCCACTCCGAGCAGGTTGTAGGCGGCCATCCGGCGGGCAACTTCTTCCTCCGGCAGATCCGGCCGTACGAAACCGCTCTCCTCGATGCACTCACCGACACCTGAGCCTGGCGGCTGGCGCAGCAGCCGCTGAAACCCGACAGTGCCGATATAGCGGCCGGTCGGGGTCGTCGAGGGAGGTTCGCACACGTAAACCTGCGCAGCGGCCGTCGCAGCCAGGTCGGACATGCGGATCTGGGCCAGCACTTCGGCAACCGGCGTGTCAGGCGTGACGATAACCGGCTGCGATGTCATCAGCCCTCCGGCGGTCGTCGCGTCGTAGCGCAGGAGCCGTCGCAAGTCACCCGCCTGGGCTGTCTCCATCGCGGCCAGCAGGCGTTCCCGCTGGTCCGGGAGCATCTCAGCGAGCAAGTCGGCGGCATCGTCTGGCTCCATCTCCTCAACGACGTCGGCGGTGCGCTCCAGCCCCAGCCCACCCAGGAGCCGGATCTGGTCCTGCTCGGGCAATTCCGCGAGCAGATCGGCGAGCTCTTCGTCATGCAGGGCCTCCACGAGTTGCTGCCGATGACCGGCCGACATGGCCCCGACCGCGCCAGCCAGATCGGTAGGGTGCATTCCCCGCAGCTGAGCAAGCTGCTCCGCTAGCGGCCCGACCTGAAAGAGCTCAGGGTGCTCGCTCCATGGCACGACCGCCAGCGAGTCATGCCGCAGGCCGAGCACCCGCCCCTGGCCGATGGCCAGGACGGAGACCTCCCAGCCGCTACGCCGGTGCTCGGCGGCGACAATGCCGACGTCCAGGACCCGGCCAGCCCCGGCCGGCTGGCCGTACAGCTCCGACGCCAGGATCTCCCCCGCACGCCTGCCGAACCGCCTCAGATCGACGGTGCCGCCTCGCAGCCGGACGCCGTCGACGGTGATCTCCGCGACCCGGCCGAGATTGACGAAGATCTGCCGCCGTTGCAAGGTAACGACAACCCCGAGGACCCACGGCGGCTCGCTGCCAGCGGCCGGAAGGATCACGACATCCCGTATCCGGCCGATGGCCAGACCTTCGCCGTCCAGCAGCCGGCGGCCGGTGAGCCTGGACGTGAAGACAGGCACCCCGGTCATGACTGGCAGGTGATTTCCTCGCGGCGTGACATCGGCACCGCTCCTCCCTCGCAATGATCCGCGGTCCTGCGGTCTCGCGGCGTGTAGCATCATCCCTTCCAGCCGGCGATCACGCAATTGAGCGGTGAGAGCCTGGCGAACGTGGGCTCAGGAGCTATCGCGAGATCGCCTGGTCAAACGGTTGGCGGAACGGCGGGTACGCGCTGCTCCAGCGCCTGCACTGCCAGCCGGACGGCGGTGTCGAGCTGGGGATCGCGGCCGGCTGCCCAGTCGTGCGGCGCGATTGTCACCTCGACGTCCGGATCCACGCCGTGGTTCTCCACCGCCCAGCCGACGTCGGCGAGCCACAAGGCGGACGTCGGCTGCGTCACCAGGGTCCCGTCGACCAGCTCGTTGAAGTAACAGCCGATCACGCCGCCCCAGGTACGGGTGCCGACCACGGTCGCGACGCCGTAGGACTTCAGCGCCTGGACCACGATGTCGCCGCCGGAACTCGCGTACTCGTCCGTGATCGCGACGATCGGCCCGCGCGGTGCCTCGAACGGGTAGCTCAACGGCGCCTCCTCGTGCCGGGACTCGTACCAGCCGATGATGCGCCGGGCGAGCTTCTCGACCACGAGCTGTGAGGTGCCGCCGCCTTGCGTGTCTCGCAGGTCCACGATCAGCCCGTCGCGGCCGAACTCGGTATGCAGGTCCCGGTGGAGTTCCGCCCAGCCCGCGGCCCTCATGTCCGGGATGTGCAGGTAGCCGAGCCGCCCGCCAGAGGCCTCGCGGACCGCGGACCGCTGCCGGGCGACCAGATCGTAATAGCGGGCCGCGTGCTCGCTCGCCAGCGGAACCACGACGGCCCGCCGGTCCGTCCCGTCGCGGCGGAGAGTGAGCTCGACCGGCTCGTCGGCCTTACCCACCAGCAGCGCGTTCGGGCCGAGGTCCGGGTCCACCGGCCGCCCGTCCACCGCGGCGACGAGATCGCCCGGCGCCGCGGCGACCCCTGGGGCGGCCAGCGGGGAGCGCGCGCCGATGACCGACGACTCGCCGGGCAGGATCCGCGCGATCTGCCAGGTCCCGTCCCCGGCGGGCTCGATGTCGGCGCCGAGCAGGCCCTGAGCCAGCGGCGGGTCACCGCCCGCGGCCGGCGGCAGTACCCCGGTGTGCGAGGTGCGCGTCTCGCCCTGCAGTTCCCGCAGCACATCGTGCAGGTCATCCGCGCAGCCGAGGCGGTCGAGCAGCGGCCGGTAGCGGTCGCCCATCGCGGTCCAGTCCACCCCGCCCATGTCGGCGCGCCAGAAGTTGTCCCGCATCAGCCGCCATGCCTCGTGGTACATCTGCCTCCATTCGGCCGGCGGTTCGACCGTCACCGCGATCCGGTCCAGATCGACGCTGACAACCTCCGCACCATCGGGGCCGCCGGCCGGCTTGATCTCCAGTGCCT
>DASWAA010000404.1:0-7476 GCA_036391385.1 Streptosporangiaceae bacterium | reverse complement strand
GCAGCAATGCGTTCGGTAGAAGAGCGTTGCCTGCCGCGTTGAAGGCGGACCGTGAGGATCGCTGGAGCGCAGGCAAGTGAGAATGCCGGTATGAGTAACGATAACGCAGGTGAAAATCCTGCGCGCCGAAAGCCTAAGGTTTCCTGGGGAAGGTAAATCCGCCCAGGGTCAGTCGGAAGCTAACACGAGGCCGAAAGGCGTAGTGGATGCACAGCAGGTTAATATTCCTGCACCGGCCGCGGCGGTTGAAGCGATCAGTGCGTTTTTCCAAGGCGGATCCCCCGGTCAGACGTGGGGGTTGGGAGCCGGGCAACCGGCTACCTCCAGGCCGATTTGTTGCCGAAGTCCGTGGAGGAGGAACCGAGAAAAGCTGATTGCTGACAAGGCGGCTGCCCGTACTAAAACTGACACAGGTAGGCGAGGAGAGTATCCTCAGGCGCTCGAGAGAACTGCGGTTAAGGAACTAGGCAATCTAACCCCGTAACTTCGGGAGAAGGGGTCCCTCCTTCCTTCGGGAAGAGGGCGCAGGAATCGGGACGGGCGACTGTTTATCAAAAACACAGTTCCGTGCTAACTCGCAAGAGGATGTATACGGAATGACGCCTGCTCGGTGCCGGAATGTTAAGGAAGTCGGTCAGGGGTTCGCCCCGAAGCTGGCGACCGAAGCACCGGTAAACGGCGGCCGGGCCGGCTACTACGACGGCATCGGGGCGGCCAGGGACGTGATCCAGAATCACCTGCTGCAACTGCTCGCGCTGACCGCGATGGAGGAGCCGGTCTCGTTCGATGCCGACGCGCTCCGCGCGGAGAAGCAGAAGGCGCTGTCCGCCGTTCAGATCCCGGACGACCTGGCGACGGGCACGGCGCGCGGCCAGTACGCGGCCGGCTGGCAGGGCGGAGTGCCGGTCCGCGGCTTCCTGGCCGAAGAGGGCATCGCTCCCGATTCGGGCACCGAGACCTACGCGGCGGTGCGGCTGGGCGTGGACACCAGGCGCTGGGCCGGCGTCCCGTTCTACCTGCGCACGGGCAAGCGCCTGACGACGCGGATGACAGAGATCGCGGTGATCTTCCAGCGCGCGCCGCACCTGCCGTTCAACGCCACCGACGCCCGGGAGCTAGGCCAGAACGCCCTGGTCATCAGGGTTCAGCCAGACGAGGGCGTCACGCTGCGATTCGGCTCGAAGGTGCCGGGATCGGCGATGGAGGTCAGGGACGTGAACATGGATTTCGCCTACGGCGAGTCTTTCACCGAGGCCAGCCCCGAGGCATACGAGCGGCTGCTGCTCGACGTCCTGGTCGGCGATCCGCCGCTGTTCCCGCGGCACGAGGAAGTCGAGCTGTCCTGGAAGATCCTCGACCCGATCGAGGAGTTCTGGGCTGCCAGCGGCCGCCCTGAGCAGTATCCAGCCGGGTCACCAGGCCCGTCGTGCGCCGACGCGATGATGGCGCGCGACGGCCGCGCCTGGCGGCGGCTCTGAGACCGGGAGGCTGGCCATGCGCCGGGACCTGACCGACACCACGACCAGCGCCGTTCGCACCGAGCTGATGCGGTCGAGCCAGCAGCTCGGCGGCCTGACGACCGGCGTGGTCCTCAACCTGATCATCTTGACCGACGAGTCCACGCAGTACGACGCGGTCAACGCGGCGAGCCAGGCCGCACGCGAGCATCCGTGCCGCATACTCGGCGTGATCAGCAGGAACGGCCGCTCCCAGCCGAGACTGGATGCGCAGATCCTGGTCGGCGAGGACGCGCCCGGCCAGATGGTGCTGCTGCGGATCTACGGCGAGCTGAACGACCACGCCGACTCGGTGGTCGCCCCGCTGCTCGTCCCCGACACGCCGGTCGTGACCTGGTGGCCGGGCGCCGCGCCCGCCGCGCCCGCCGCTCACCCGCTCGGCGTGCTGGCTCAGCGGCGGATCACCGATTCCGCGGCCTGTGAGTCCCCTGCCGAGACGCTGGCCGCGCTGGCCGCCACGTACCAGCCAGGCGACACCGATCTGTCCTGGGCCCGCACGACCAACTGGCGGTCGCTGCTCGCCGCCACCCTTGACCGCCCGCACGGCGAGATCACCACGGCGGTCGTCGAGGCGGAGGCCGGGAACCCGAGCGCGGGCCTGATGGCTGCCTGGCTGGCTGGCAGGCTCGGAGTCCGGGTCCGGCGCGAGGTCTCGCCAGGCCCTGGCGTCACCGGCGTGACCTTCTGCCTCGTCGACGGCGACATCTCGCTCACCCGCAAGGACGGCCGAAACGCTACGCTGTGCAGGCCGGGCGAGCCCGACCGGCACGTGGCGCTGCACCGCCGGGAGACCGCCGAGCTGCTCGCCGAGGAGCTGCGCCGGCTCGACCCCGACGAGGTGTACGGCGAGGCTCTCGAGGCGATGGCCGCCGACACCGGGCGCCTCGTGGCCCAGTAGCGTGACCGCCAGCGCGATGGCGCGCAGAGGTAGGAGAACCCCCGTGGGCGTTCCGCAGATCCTGATCCACCGTGACGGCGACCTGCTCGCCAGGGCGGTCGCGGCCAGGCTCGTGACCAGGCTCGTCGACGCGGTCGCCGCGAAGGGACTGGCCAGCGTCGTGCTGACCGGCGGCGGCATCGGCACCCGCGTGCTCGCCGAGCTGGCCGCCGCGCCTGCCAGGGACGCGGTTGACTGGCGGCGGGTCGAGATCTGGTGGGGCGACGAGCGGTTCCTGCCCACCGGAGACCCCGAGCGGAACGAGACCGGCGCGCGGAGCGCGCTGCTCGACCACGTGGACGTGCTGCCCGGGCGGGTGCATCCCATGCCCGGGCCAGACGGCCCCGACGGCCCGAGACCGGAGGCTGCGGCCGACCGCTATGCCAGGGAGCTGCAGGCGGCAGCCCAGCCGCAGGACCGAGGCGGAGTGCCTCGGTTCGACGTGCTGATGCTGGGCATCGGACCTGACGCCCATGTCGCGTCGCTCTTCCCCGGCCTGCCGGCCTTGTACGAGGAGGACAGGACGGTCGTCGCCGTCCGCGGGGCGCCGAAACCGCCGCCTACCAGGCTCTCGCTGACCTTGCCGGCCATCCGGTCGGCTTCCGACGTCTGGGTGCTCGCCTCGGGAGCCGAGAAGGCCGGCGCGGTGCGGCTCGCCCTGTCCGGTGCTGGCCCTGTTCAGGTCCCGGCGGCTGGCGCCCGCGGTGTGCAGCAGACGCTGTTCCTGCTCGACAAGGCTGCCGCCACCGAGGTCCCCGTTCAGCTCAGCAGGCTCGCCTCGCCCTGACTCGCGGAACCCTGCGGCTCACGATTGCAGGCGTACACCAGCCTGGATCCTCCCCGTTCTGGCGGAGATATGCCGGGATTATTTATGTGTGGTCATTAATGCGTGCTTGTCGTGCCCTATTCCTAGCAATCTGGGACTCCCGTAAACCCTGTACCAGAGTTACGCTCAGTGCAGTGGCTTCCATATGAGTCTGGTGAGCAAGTCAGCGTAGCCCAGCGTGGAAGCAGGAAGGCCAGAAATGGGCAATTGGCGACATCAAGTCCGCGCCATCCGTTTTATCTCCTGTGGTCCGATCAGAGAACGGCAGTTCAGGAACTCTGGCCTTCGGTCGCGGCATCTGCAAGCCCGCGACGCAGTTTGTGTTCGGAACCGTGTTCTTGTCCCGTAGCCGTTCCGGCCGGACAGCGTCGGCACGGCACCAATGTCCCAAGGAGGACACACGTGAGCACACCCGATGAGTCTCCCGTCATCTCGGCCGTAGCCGATCCGGCGCCGCTCGGCTTGGCCGCCTTCGCACTTACCACCTTCCTGCTGTCGGCCAAGAACGCCAACTGGACGACTAGCGATGCGTGGCTGGGCTACGCATTCGCATACGGCGGGTTCATCCAGCTGCTGGCCGGCATGTGGGAGTTCAAGAACAAGAACGTCTTCGGCTCGACAGCCTTCTCCACGTATGGCGGATTCTGGCTTGGGCTCGGGCTGTGGGTGCTGCTCGTTGCCCCGAAGGCGACAGCCTCCGGCCACGACCTCGGCTGGATCCTCCTGGCATTCGCGATCTTCAACACGTACATGCTCATGTGGAGCACTCAGATCAGCGGCGCGGTCTTCGGGGTTTTCGTGACCCTGGAGCTGACGGAGATCATCCTGTTCGTCGCCAACTTCAGCAACAGCACGGGCCTTGCGAAGGTCGGCGGCTACGTCGGGATCGTGACCGCACTCGTAGCCTGGTACGCCTCGGCGGCTGGCGTGATCGCCGGGATGAAGGGCAAGCCTGTGCTCCCGGTCGGCAAGCCGCTGATGAAGATCGGCGGCTGATACCGGAAGCGTCCCAGCCCGCGCGAACGCCGTGGTCTCGTAGCCCGCAGCATGCCTGCGCTACGGGGCCACGGCGGTTCTCGATACGGTTGTGCGGGTGGAGCAGAAGAAGGAGAAAAAGCACAACCGGCCGTGGCAGGCCATCACGACGCTCGCCCTCGCGCTTGCTGCCGTCGTCGGCGTGCATCTGTACGGCATCCCGCTCGGGATAACCAGGAGTGCCGCGGCCGCCAGGCTCAATACCAGCGTCACGATCGGCATCGGCCACCTGATCACAGTCGCCGGCGCGGTTGTGTTCCTGATCTTCGCCTTGATTTCCACGTTCGCCTTCGCCCGGTGGGCGCGCTCGATGCTCGAGCGCTTCATCGGAGCGGCCTACGGGGCGATTGTTCGTTACGTAATGATCCTGGGCGGCATCATCGTCGTCCTGCTGACGACGCTGTCCATGCTGGGCTTCCGGGTCGCACAGCTGGTCGTGGGCGGAGCCGTTACCGGCGTGCTGATCACCATCGCGGCGCAGCAGTCGCTGTCCAACCTGTTCGCCGGCGTGATGCTGCAGTTCGCGCACCCATTCCGGGTCGGAGACCGGGTGCAGATCAGGTCCGGTGCTCTCTCCGGGACGATCGAGGGCACGGTGAGCGAGTTCAGCATCACCTATGTGCGCCTGGAGACCGACGACGGACGAGTGTTCGTTCCGAATTCGCAGGTGCTGGCCGCTGCAGTCAGCCCGGTCTATGTCGACGGATCACCGGATCCGGACACCATCCCGGGCATCGGCTAGCCAGCCTGGCCGCCGGCGAGTCTGACCGAGAGTATGGCCAGGTCACAGACGTGATTAGGCTGAGGTATGAGCGATCATGACTTTGACGTCCTGGTCATCGGCTCAGGCTTCGGCGGGAGCGTCGCAGCACTGCGGCTGACCGAGAAGGGGTATCGCGTCGCAGTGCTCGAGGCTGGCCGCCGGTTCGACGACCCTGCGCAGAGTGCCCCTGACCGCCGTCATAGAGCACTGCCGAAGACATCCTGGCGAATCCGCGACTACCTGTGGGCGCCCGCCATCGGCCTGACCGGGATTCAGCGCGTTCATCTGCTGCCCGGCGAGAAGGGCTCCCGGGTCATGGTGCTGGCGGGGGCGGGTGTCGGTGGCGGCTCGCTGAACTACGCCTGCACCCTGTACCGGCCGCCCAGGCCGTTCTTCGATGATCCGCAGTGGAGCCGCCTCACGGACTGGCACGCCGAACTCGAACCGCACTACGACCGGGCGGAGCGGATGCTGGGCGTGACAATGAACCCGACGGTCACCGCCGCCGACGAGGCAATAGCACGGGTCGCCGAGCGGATGGGGCGTGCCGACACCTTCCGGCTCACCCCCGTCGGCATCTTCTTCGGCCCCGAGCCCGGTCAGGCGACCGACGACCCGTTCTTCGGCGGTGCCGGACCGCGCCGGGCCGCGTGCACCGAATGCGGCGCGTGCATGACGGGCTGCCGGAATGGCGCCAAGAACATGCTCACCGAGAATTACCTCTACCTCGCCGAGCGGGCCGGAGCCACCATCATGCCGCGGCGCAGGGTGACGGATGTCCGGCCGCGGGACGGCGGATACGCGGTCGAGGTGCGCCGGAGCGGGTCGGTCGCCGCCCGGCGCGAGACCTTCACCGCCGACCAGGTGATCTTCGCCGCCGGTACCTACGGCACCCAGAAGCTGCTGCACCGGATGCGGGCCACCGGCTCACTCCCGCGGCTGTCTGACCGGCTTGGCACAGTCACCCGGACGAACTCAGAGGCCGTCATCGGAGCCGAGAGGCCCGGGTTCGCCGGCCCGGACTTCTCGCACGGGGTAGCGATCACGTCGTCCTTCTACCCGGACGACAACACTCACGTCGAGCCAACCCGGTATGGCGCCGGATCCAACGCCATGGGCTTGCTCAGGTCGCCCGTCCTGCTTGACGGCGACGGCACGCCGCGCTGGCTGCGCTTCCTCGGGCTAGCGGCTCGCAGGCCCTGGGAGATCGCCCGGCTGGCGCATCTGCGGCACTGGTCGCAGCGCACGATCATCGCCCTGGTCATGCAGAACCACGACAACTCGATCACCGTCAGGGCCAGGCGCGGCCTCTTCGGATGGGGCCTGCGCGCCTCGCGGGGCCACGGTGAGCCGAACCCGACCTGGATCCCGTCGGGGCACCAGGCGACGAGGATGCTCGCTGAGGAGATCGGCGGCCGTGCCGAAGGCAGCTGGCTCGATCTGCTCGACATCCCGACAACCGCTCATTTCATCGGCGGCTGCCCGATCGGCGATTCGCCGCGAACCGGCGTGATCGATCCGTATCACCGCGTGTACGGGTATCCCGGCCTGCACGTGCTCGATGGCTCGGCCGTCTCGGCCAATCTCGGCGTGAACCCGTCGCTCACGATCACCGCCCTAGCCGAACGGGCGACCGCGCTGTGGCCGAACCGAGGGGAGGCGGACCCGCGGCCACCGCTGGGCGAGGCCTATGCGCGGCTCGAACCGGTCGCGCCGGTCGCCCCGGTGATCCCGGCCAGTTCCCTGGCATCGCCGCGGCCGCGGCTCTGACGCGGCGGTGTGCCAACACCGGCCTGACGCGATGGTGGCCGGCGCCCGCTGCGGGCACCGGCCACCGTCCTACGGCAGACCCATCTAGTGATTTGCCTCGTACTTCTGAATCACCTGCGCAGGAATCCGGCCGCGGTCGCTGACCTCCATGCCTGAGCGCTTTGCCCAGGCGCGAATCTCGGCACTGCGGCGACGGTGAGCCGTCGTCCGCCGCTTGGTCCTGCCGACCTTCGTCGAGGCCTTACGTGCCTTGTCCGCGAAGCGCTTCATGACCTCGTCGAACTTCTGGCTGTGCCTCTCGCAGAGGTCGATCTCATAATCCCGGCCGTCAAGGCTGAACGCGCGGGTCAGGTGCTCCCCGCTCGGGATCTCCTTTGAGTCGTAGTCGCAGGCGAATGTTACTGAGACCTTCTGTGCCACGTGTGTTTCCCCCCTTCCCCAACCGCGACAATATTCCCTCCCGCGCGCGCCTCATAACAGACTGTGATCGTTCAATTTCACAGAGCACGCATTGAGCGCGGATCGGGTCCGCTAGCTAGCACCTTGGCGAGGGCTGAAAAGCTCAGGCGCGCCGGACAGCGAATGCTCGGGCAACGGGTGATCAGGGCGCCGGATAGGAAGCCGTGGC
>DASWAA010000403.1:0-6938 GCA_036391385.1 Streptosporangiaceae bacterium | reverse complement strand
ACTGACGCCCTCTCCTGCCTGCCGCCGCAGCGAACGATCGCGTACACGAAAGAACTCTCTCTCCTTGGTGCCAGCCCGCCGCGGAATCGCGGCCTCGTCCGACGTCGAGGCGACCGGGCCTGCCAACATCACGCGCCACTCGCCCACCGTGCTCTGTGACCGCGGCGATTCGCCAGCCGAACTGGCCAGGAATCTCCGTCGCCACTGCCGCAGGGCAGTCAGACACGCCGACGACAAAGAATATCAGACCGTGCGCCCGTCAGTCGCCGGGCGCCGGATCCGCTGCCGTATCGACCGTCTCAGGCTCGGACGCGCCGTCCCCGGCCGATGCCGCAATCTCGGCCCGCTCCGCAGTCTCGGGCCCCTGCGCAGTCCCGGCCGATCCCGTGGTCCCGGCCGATGCCGCAGCCGCCTGGGCCGAACTAGCAGCCCCCGCCGTCTCAGCTGCCGCCGGTGCCTCAGTCGATGTGGCTGCGCTAGCCGACTTGGCGGACCGTCCGGCCGACACCGGTGCGGCCGACTCGGGTGCGGCCGACGCTGCTGCCTCAGGTGCGGCTACCTCAGGTGCGGCTGCCTTGGACGCTGCTGCCTCGGACGCTGCGGACTCGGACGCTGCGGACTCGGAGGCGGCGGACTCGGAGGCGGCGAACTCAGCAGGCTGCCCATCGGAACTGGCGGCCGCCGGGGACTGGGTACCGGCTCCGTCGGTCGCGGGTACCGTAACCGCGCTGGGCGGACCGGCCTCCCGGTGAGCTGACCGGCGGGGGCGCTTCCTCGCCGCTGCCGCGGCATCGATGGCCGCGACTGGTTCCGCGTCCGGCCCAGTCAGCGCTGCCGCTGCCGGCTCGGCCCGCACTGGCTCGGCCCGCACCGGCTCGGCCCGCTCTGGCTCGACCTGAACTGGCTCGACCTGAACTGGCGCCGCCTCCTCCTCGACAGCGACCGCTGACGACGCGGCCGCTCCGGTGTCGATGGTCTTGGCTGCGACCTGAGCGATTGCCTTCGTCCTGGCCGACCGGGACCGGGCCGGTCCCGGCTTCGGCGCTCCCTGCCCGTTGCGCCCGTGCGGCTGCGGCAGCTCGGTGAGCTCGGTGGACACGAGCAGGCCACGGCCGTTGCAGTGCTCGCACTGCACCGAGAACGCGGCGAGCAGGCCGGAGCCCACCCGCTTGCGGGTCATCTGGACGAGCCCGAGCGATGTCACCTCGGCCACCTGATGCTTGGTGCGGTCGCGTGCCAGGCACTCGATCAGCCGTCGCAGCACCAGGTCGCGGTTGCTTTCCAGCACCATGTCGATGAAGTCGATGACGATGATGCCGCCGATGTCGCGCAGCCGGAGCTGGCGCACGATCTCCTCGGCCGCCTCCAGGTTGTTCCTGGTGACGGTCTGCTCCAGGTTTCCGCCCTGGCCAGTGAACTTGCCGGTGTTGACGTCGATGACCGTCATGGCCTCGGTCGTATCGATCACCAGCGAGCCACCGCTCGGCAGCCAGACCTTCCGGTCAAGCGCCTTGGTGAGCTGCTCGTCGATCCGGTACGCGGCGAACAGGTCCTTGTCCTCTGACCACCGCTCCATCCGGTCGGACAGGGTCGGGGCAACGTACCGAACGTACTCGTCGACCAGGTCCCACTCGCTGTCACTGGCGATGACCAGCCTCGTGAAGTCCTCGTTGAAGATGTCCCTGACGACCCTGATGGTCAGGTCAGGCTCGCCGTATAGCAGGTCGGGCGCGGATGCGGTCTTCGCCTTGCGCTCGATCGCCTGCCACTGTGCGACCAGCCTGGTCACGTCGTGCTCGAGTTCTTCCTCCGACGCGCCCTCGGCGGCGGTGCGGACGATGATGCCGCCCTCTTCCGGCGCGACCTTCTTGAGAATCTGCTTGAGCCTGGTCCGCTCGGTATCCGGCAGCTTGCGGCTGATCCCGGTCATCGACGCGCCGGGGACGTAGACCAGGTAACGGCCGGGCAGGCTCACCTGGCTGGTCAGCCGGGCGCCCTTGTGGCCGATCGGGTCCTTGGTGACCTGCACCATGATCGACTGGCCGGACTTCAGCGCGGACTCGATCCGCTTCGCGACGCCCTCTAGGCCGCTGGCGTCGAAGTTGACCTCGCCCGCGTACAGGACCGCATTGCGTCCCTTGCCGATGTCGACGAACGCTGCCTCCATCGAGGGCAGCACGTTCTGCACCTTGCCGAGGTAGACGTTGCCGACGTAGGACTGGTGGCTGGCCTTGTCGACGTAGTGCTCGACCAGCACGCCGTCCTCGAGCACCGCGATCTGGGTCCGGTCACCCTGCTGGCGGACCGCCATGACCCGCTCGACCGCCTCGCGGCGGGCCAGGAACTCTGACTCGCTGATGATGGGCGGCCGGCGCCTGCCGGTGTCGCGCCCTTCTCGCCGGCGCTGCCGCTTGGCCTCCAGCCGGGTGGACCCCTTCACCGCGCGCACGTCGTCGGGCTCGGCAGCCGACCGCGGCTCACGGATGTGCACCACGGTGTCGGCCGGCTCGTCGGGCGAGGGGATCTCGCCGCCCGCAGGCGCGGACCCGTTGCGCTGCCGGCGCCGACGGCGGCGCCTGCTCGACGACCCGGTGCCAGCCGACTCCTCGCCGTCGGCGGTATCCTCAGCCGCTTCCCGGCCGCCAGCGCCGGCGCCGGCCGCTGCCCTGGCGGTCTCCTGCCTGCCGCCGCCAGCAGCCTCCTGGCCGCTCGTGCGCTTGCCGGCTGCCGGGCCGGGCTCGGTATCGTCTTCCTGTCCGGCCTCAGCCTGGCCTGCGCCCTGGGCCGCGCCAGAGTCGCCGCCGGAACCCTTGCCGCGGCCACGTCCGCCCCGCCGCCGCCGGCGCGCGGTGCCTTCGTGGCCCTCGGCGGGTGCCTGCTCGCCCGCTGTCGCGGTGGAGGCGGCGACCCGGGGCCGGCTTGGCTCGGCCGTCGGCCGGTCGGTCAGCTCTGGCGGCTGGAAGACCAGGACCGGTGGCTGGAAGGCCGGTACCGGGACTGGCTGCGGCGTGGCACCGGAGGACTGGCCGCCGCCGCGAGCGGCCTGGGCCGGCCGGGCCTGCTGGGCGCCGGGAACCGTCGGTACGGCCGGGACCGAACCGGACGGCGGTCCGGCTGGCTGTGGCTGCTGGCCGGCGCTCCCCTCGTCCGCAGGCGCGCCCGACTTGAACTCGGGCGGCCCTGCGGGCCTGGTCACGCTCCGGCGGCCCCTGCGCAGCAGGCCTCGCCGCTGGCCACCTTCCTGGCCAGCGCCCTGACCGGCGCTTTCTGGCTCATGCTGATCTGACTGTCGGTCCTGCGGCTCGGTTTCGAGCATCCGGGCAATCTCTTCCGTAGGGCTCCCGGGCACGCTGGTCAGCGAGCTGACCACGCGCGCCGCGCGGAAGCTGTTCGTTCGCACGCGCCTGGATGGCGGGCGCCATCTCGGCGCTCTCCGCTTCCAGGCACACTGCCTTGTCTTCTGTGCTCCCGGGCCGGTACCGCCCTGGCCTGGGTGCCTGGCCGTCTTGTCCTGGCCCTTGCTGTGCTGGTCTGTGTCGTTCTGGCTCGATGTTCGTCTCCGCCTGAGCGAAGGCAGCCTGATCCGGCGCTCGCTCTGGCGGTGTCGGCCGCGACCGGGCCGACTGCGGCAATGTCAGCTGCGGCAGCTCCGACAACGGCCCCTGCCACAGCCGGGTCGCCAGCGGAGGCGACGTGGGCGCGAGGGCTGAGACCTGGCTAAGCGCGGCCAAGATGTCATCTGGCCGGACGCCCGGTGTCATCTGCCGAACAGTCATTCGAAGTATCGCACATCCGGCCGCGGGCTCCGTCCCGGCGCGCCGACCGGTGTCGCCAGGGCCGCCGGCACCATCCTGGCTACCGGATCCGCCTGATCCGCCGGATCCGCCCGACTCGCCGGGACTTAGAGTCAGGCTGATCACCGCGGCCCTGGCATCCACACGCCTGGTGCCCTTACTGGTGAGCCGCTCGATCTCGAGGCTCGGCGCGGCGAGGAACGCATCGACCGCGCTGGCAGCGGCGCCCGGCGCCACGCCCGGCCAGATCACCTCCCACTCGGAGGCCTCCAGCCGCGCGGCGGGGGACTTGCCATCCGCCTCGACAACCTCAATCACGCTAATCCCGTCCGGCAGGGCCGCGCTGAGCAGCCGACCGACGTCGCCTGGCTCGCAACGGCGGGTTACGGCCAGCTCGAGATACTCGGCCTCACTCGCTGATCCGGTCGGAGCCCCGCCCGCATACGAAATCTTCGGATGCGGCGAGAACCCCGCGGAGTAAGCCACCGGCACGCCGGCCTTGCGCACTCCGCGCTCGATCGCGCGTGCCACGTCTCTGTGGCTCGCGAAGCGCATCCTGCCTCGTTTAGCGTACCTGATGGTCAGCCGCTGAACGATCGGCAGCGGGGGTGGCCCGTCTGGCACCTGGCGGGCCATCTAGCTGCCCTCCGAGGCGCCGCCGACGACGGTCAGCGGCAGCAGCCTGGCACCGGTCGGTCCGGTCTCGATCTGCGTTCCCATCGCCGGGCAGACCCCGCACTCGAAGCACGGCGTCCACCGGCAGTCGTCCACCTCGGCCGCGCCTGATTCGTCGATCGCCGCCTGCCAGTCCTGCCAGAGCCAGTCCCGGTCAAGCCCCGCGTCGAGGTGGTCCCACGGCAGGATCTCCCCGTAGGGGCGCTCCCTTGTGGTGTACCAGGCCAGGTCGACGCCGTCGTCGGCCAGCGCCGTCTTCGCGCACCGCTCCCAGCGCTCGTAGGAGAAATGCTCGCTCCAGCCGTCGAACCGGCCGCCGTCCTCCCACACCGCCCTGATCACCCTGGCCACTCGCCGGTCACCACGAGACAGCAGCCCCTCGACCACAGACGGCCTGCCGTCGTGGTAGCGGAACCCGATCGACGAGCCGTAGCCGCGATCGGCCCGCATCGCCGCCCCGAGCGACTTCAGCCGGGCATCGACCGTCTCGTGATCGCACTGCGCCGCCCACTGGAACGGGGTGTGCGGCTTGGGCACGAAGCCGCCGATCGAGACCGTGCACCTGATGTCGCGACGGCCGCTGGCCTTCCGCCCGGCCTCGATCACCCGGTGCGCCACCCGCGCGATCGCGAGGACATCCTCGTCGGTCTCGGTCGGCAGGCCGCACATGAAATAGAGCTTGACCTGCCGCCATCCATTCGCGTACGCGGTCGACACGGTCGTGATCAGGTCGTCCTCGGTGACCATCTTGTTGATCACCTTGCGGATCCGGTCGGTGCCGCCCTCGGGGGCGAAGGTGAGCCCGGACCGGCGGCCGTTACGGCTGAGCTCGTTGGCCAGCGTGACGTTGAACGCGTCGACCCGGGTCGAGGGCAGCGAGAGACCCGTGCTGGTGCCCTCGTACCGGTCGGCGAGGTCGGTCGCGATCTGGTCGATCTCACTGTGGTCAGCGCTGCTGAGCGAGAGCAGCCCTACCTCGTTGAACCCGCTCGCCGCGAGCCCGGCCTGCACCATCTCCCCGATCGTGGTGATCGACCGCTCGCGGACCGGCCTGGTGATCATCCCGGCCTGGCAGAACCTGCAGCCCCGGGTGCACCCACGGAAGATCTCCACGCTGAACCGCTCGTGCACCGACTCGGCCACCGGCACGACCGGCTTGCGCGGGTACGGCCAGGAGTCCAGGTCCGAGACGGTGTGCTTGGCTACCGCGCGCGGCACGCCCGGGCGGTTCGGCAGCACGCTGACGATCGCGCCGCCGGGCCCGTAGCTGACGTCGTAGAAGCGCGGCACGTACACACCGCCACGGGTGGCCAGCCGCAGCAGCAGGCCGTCCCTTCCGCCCGGGCGGCCTTCCCGCTTCCAGTCCCTGATCAGGTCAGTGATGGCCAGGACCGCCTGCTCTCCGTCGCCGAGCACGGCACCGTCGATGAACTCGGCGATCGGCTCGGGGTTGAAGGCGGCATGCCCGCCGGCCAGCACGACCGGGTCGTCATCGCCCCGGTCGGCAGCGGACAGCGGGATCTGGGCGAGGTCGAGTGCGGTGAGCAGGTTGGTGTAGCC
The DNA here is from genome assembly GCA_036391385.1 of Streptosporangiaceae bacterium. Classification (GTDB taxonomy): domain Bacteria; phylum Actinomycetota; class Actinomycetes; order Streptosporangiales; family Streptosporangiaceae; genus Chersky-822. The sequence goes on along the minus strand of DASWAA010000403.1, from coordinate 909 downwards.
GAGTTCGGTCGAGAAGCTGACGCCCAGCACGTCGAAGGCGCGGACGGGCCGGTGCGCGTCGACCGTGAACTGCGGCAGGTGATGGACCCGCATCAGCTCTTCCAGATCCGGCCAGACGCAATAGGTCCGCTCGGCGAGCACGTCGTCGCGCTCGTTCAGCACCTCGTAAAGAATCTGGATGCCCTGGTTCGGCACGCCTACCTCATAGGCGTCCGGGTACATCAGCGCCCAGCGGACCTCGGTGGCGTCCCAGTCCTTCACGACGCTGTTGAGCTCGCCACCGACGTACTGGATGGGCTTTCGCACCAGCGGGAGCAGCGACTCAAGCCGGGGGTAGACCGACTGAACAGGCATCGTTATAGCTTACCGACCGCCGCGCGGTGCACGGAGAAGCGGAGCGCCCGGCCTGGCGGCAGCAGCGGCGCCAGGCGCGCTCGCGCTCGGTGCCGGCAGCAGCTGAAGAGGCCCTGACGGAACCCGGCCGCACCCGCGCTCGGCGCCGCGGCAGGCCGTGATGCTGGGTTTCATTGGAAATCGATAGGGAATACCGTTATAATTAGTCCATATTGTAGATCAGAAGTATAGGTAATACCTCTCAGGACGGATGGGGAACGGATCGCGATGCACCTGAATCTGTACATGGTTCTCGGCAGCGCCATCGTGGGCCTGCTTGTCGGGCTCACCGGCGCCGGCGGCGGCGCGCTGATGACACCGATGCTCATCCTGCTCTTCGGCGTGACGCCCTCGTCCGCGATCTCCAGCGATCTGGTGGCAGCGGTGCTGATGCGCCCGTTCGGCGCCGCCGTGCACCTGCGCAAGGGCACCGTCAACCTGCGGATGGTCGCCTGGATGGTGGCCGGGTCGGTGCCGATGGCCTTCCTCGGCACGTACCTGCTGCATCTGCTTGGC
>DASWAA010000402.1:0-2355 GCA_036391385.1 Streptosporangiaceae bacterium | reverse complement strand
CGGCTCTTGCTGTACGTCGAGGCCGTCGCGAGCTGGCTCATGCGCAGCGCCCGGTCCGGTGCCTCGGACAGGTGCACGAGGATCTCGTAATAACCGTGCGGCAGCCCTGAGTCGCGCATGAGCTGGGCGTCGATCCCGGCGAACATCGACTGGCACGCGACGAGGAACGTGCGCCAGACGCCCTGCTCCTCCTGGCTAAGCCAGCGTGTCGTCGTGTCCATGACATCCAGAGTACCCCAATTAGTTGAACGTTTGACAAGTCTCTGGCGGGCGTGATAATAGTTGATTATTCAACGAAACCCCGGGACCACAACCCGGAACGCAGCCTCATCAACAGACGGAGCGAGACATGACCATGACGCAGGCTGGGACGATCCCCGGCTACGTGGCAGGTACCTGGACCATCGACCCAGTGCACTCGGAGGTCGGGTTCTCCGTGCGGCACATGATGGTTAGCAAGGTGCGAGGCAAGTTCACGAAGTTCTCAGGCGAGCTCGTCACGGCACCGGAGGTGCTGGAGTCCTCCGTGACCGCTGAGATCGACCTCTCGTCCATCGACACCGGGGCCGAGCAGCGCGACGGCCACCTTCGCTCGCCGGACTTCTTCGACACCGACAGCCACCCGCTGATGACCTACCGGTCGACCGGCATCCGCGCCGACGGTGACAGCTACATCCTCGACGGTGAGCTGACCCTCAAGGGCGTGACGAAGAGCGTGCCGCTCGCGCTGGAGGTCAACGGGTTCGGGCCGGACGCCTACGGCGGCACCCGGGCGGGCTTCACCGCCACCGGCGAGATCAACCGGCAGGACTTCGGCGTGACCTGGAACACCGCGATGGAGACCGGCGGCGTCGTGGTCGCTGACAAGGTATCCCTGCACCTGGAGATCGAGGCCGTTCTCCAGCCGTAGGGCACGGGGGAGCCGTCGCCCGGGCACGTCGTGCCCGGGCGACGGCCTTTTAGTGCTCGGAGTTGCGCATCAGGTCCGGCAGGTCGTCGAGGTGCTTTCCGAGATAGTCCAGGTAGAACGGCCTAAGCGCCTCGGCGATGTCGCTTTCGTCGGAGTCCATCGCGTCGCCGATCAGTGCCGACAGATGCAGCGCGTCGGCGCTGGCGTGATCGGGGTGCCCGGCTACCGCCTCGCCCGCCGGGAGCGCTCGCAGCAGCTCCCACAAGAACGCCACATCCAGATGATGCCGGGCGCGGCGGACCGCGAGGTCGTGCAGCTCGCGCGAGGAAAGCGCGTTCAGGTCGTCCATGTCGCTCATATCAAGCACCCTACCGGCGCAGCCGGCGAGCCATGACTGGCTACATGAGCCGTGCCTGGCTACTGAGCCGTGCCTGGCTTGGCGCGGCCCGGATGGAACGGCTCGATGGTCAGGATGTCAGTGCCCGGCACCCGGCCCGCACAGACGGTCAGTCGATGGCTGAGGTAGACGGACCGTCGCTGGCCTGGCAGCGTGACTCGCAAGCCGGCCGCCGTGACTGGCCGGCAGGTGGCGGCGGGCAGGTTGGCCACGCTCGCTAGGCGCAGCCAGATGTGGGCGGTCTGCCCGCCGCGCAGTTCCATGGCCTGGACCGTCTCATTGCGGGCGTCGACGGCGGCGGTGCCGACCTGCTTCCCGGTGCCGCTGGTCGCGAGCGTCACGGCGGGAAACCCGGATAGCCGGCAGCTGCCCGCCGACAGGTTGGTGAAGTCGAGCGGGATGTAGGACGTGCCAGCGGCCACGCCGGCCGAGTGCAGGTCGAGCCGGACTTTCATGTCGGCCGTCTGGCATTGCGGCACGACCGAGGCCGGACTAGTCCCCGAGGCGCCGTTGTTATGGGCCGGGGATTTCTGCAGGGAGCAGGAGGCCACAAGCGCGGTAATTCCGGCAATGACCGTCCAGCACGCTATCGAAGTGAAAGCTGCTCGCAAGGTCGGGCGGCTACTATCCATCCTGTGCTCCATCGGATAATGCGGACATGGATTGTGCGGATGTGTTCAATTATGTCGTGACTGACGCTGGAAGATTGCATCGCGAAGATGGCTGTACTAATAATGACGCAGCCTGCTAATTCCCGGTTGTGTGACACGGCGTTTCAATCAATTGAAATGTGCTTGCCGATGCCCGTTAAATGCGGCGTTGCCGTTCAAATAGGCAGTTGCCTTTACGGGGGCGATCCGGCAAGGACAGTCGCGGCTCCCGCCCGAGCTCAGGCGCCTGGACCGATCGCGGTGATCGTCATCGTCGGCTGCGACGTGGAGGCGCAGGTCTGCGTGGTGAAACGCACATAGGCGGCGGCGGTCTGGCCGGGCGGGAAGACCTTGAGCCAGTGCGCCGTCACCGGATCGCACTTGGCGGCTGGGAAATT
>DASWAA010000401.1:0-11772 GCA_036391385.1 Streptosporangiaceae bacterium | reverse complement strand
CCAGTTACTGAAGTAACCGGCCGCAGCACCTACCGCGCCGCGCAGGCTGGCCAGCCTCGCCCGGTCCGCGATGGTGACCCACGCTGTCACCACGGCCAGCATGACGAACAGCGCCGGGAGCAGCCGCCGGGCGCGCCGCAGCCAGAACTGGCCCAGCCGCATCCGGCCCTTCGCCGACCACTCCCCGATGAGCAGGCTGGTGATCAGGAACCCGCTCAGGGTGAAGAACACTCCGACACCCAGCAGGCCGCCCTGCGCCCAGGCGAACTGCTCGTGGTACGCGATGACCGCGAGCACCGCCAGCGCGCGCAGTCCGTCCAGGCCAGGCAGGTAGCGCTGACCAGAACTCACCGGCTTCGGCATTGTCCCCCCTAGCCGCGGCCCGTCTCGCTCGTGTCAGGCGAGAACGCGGGGTTTCGCGGGCTGGGATGGAACTACCCAGAGTGACTTAATGACTACGTATTGTCGTTGGCAAGAAATGGGAGTTACAGCGCGCCGGCGGACACCGATCCGGTCGTCGCACGCGGAATGGGCCGGGTCACTGCCCAGCCTGCCCGGCCGCGGCCCGGCAGTCGGCTCTTAGCCCACTATCTGGCCTTTGCTATGGCCATTGAGCGGGAATGCCCTGGCCAGCGCGTCGGCGATTGCGCTCGCGCGCATGGCACAGCCGAGTGAGTTGTAGTGGATGCCGTCCGGGAGGAACCAGCCGGGCTGCGCCACGGCCGACCAGTTGAAGATCCGCATGTTCGGGTACTTATGCAGCGCCCTGACCAGGGTGTTGTCCCACCGGCGCTCATTGGCGCCCGCCCAGGGACCGCTGGAGAGCAGTGTGCGGGTGTTGACCCACATGACCGGCTGACCGTGCGCCACCGACATCATCTTCTCGATCCTGGCCATCATTGCGACCGACGAGCCCGCGGCCACGTTGGCCGTGTCGTTGGTGCCGAGAGCGAAGACCCAGCAGCCGTGGTAGCCGCGGCTCCGCCATGCGCTGGCCACGTTGTAGCCGTTCACCTGGCCGGGCAGTGCCTCGACGATCGACCGCCCGCCCGACGCGTCGATGCGCAGGTGCCGGACGCCGACGCTCGCATACCGGGCGGGAAGCTGCTGTGCCTTGTCCGGCAGGAACGCCGATGAGATCAGGTCCACCGAGGTCGAGTCACCGATGTGCGCGACCGACTGGCAGGAGGTTCGCAGTACCGCGTGCGCGCCACGGCCTGCGCGAGCCGGCTGGCTGGCCGCCGTCCGGGAGCCTGAGGTTCCTGTCCTTCGCGCGCCGGTGCCGGCCCCGTTACCCGCGGCTCCGGCCGCCGCAATGCCGATCACCGTTCCGGCCAGCGCCACGACCGCGCCGGCCATGACCGCGATGGTTCGCCGTCCGAACCGACCACGACGGGCCGTGGCGCGACCCGGCTCACCTGCCGAAGGCGTCTGCTGGCTGTGGCTGGTACGCCGCGAGCGCATCCTGGACTCCGTTCGATGTGGGGGTGAGGGCGCACTCGTCCGCGCCCGGCATGTGCACTCGTCAGGGCCGGACGAGCACCCTTGCACCTAGTCACAACGCCCCTGCTGCCGCCGTGATTGCGTAACGCAGATCACAGCCGCATCACCAGCATCACTTCCAGCCTAACTTCGCCCGCGCTCCGCGGGCTGGATACAGCTAACCCGGCCGCGGGAAGCGGCCGATCGGGCTGGCCGGCAGGCACTGGCCGTAGGCTGGCGGCCGTGGACCGGCCTTATGTGCTGCTGAGCTGCGCGATGTCGATCGACGGGTACATCGACGACGCCAGTGACCGGCGGCTGGTGCTGTCCGGCGAAGCGGACCTCGATCGCGTCGACGAGGTCCGGGCGAGCTGCGACGCGATTCTCGTCGGAGCCGGCACGATCCGGGTGGACGACCCTCGCCTCCTGGTGCGCTCGCCCGCCAGGCGCGAGGCCAGGGTCGCCCGCGGCCTGGCGCCCGACCCGGTCAAGGTTGCGCTGACGGTCAGCGGTGAGCTCGATCCCCGGGCACGGTTCTTCACGACCGGCGAGTCGGCCAGGATCGTCTATGCGGCCTCCGGCGGAACGGGCAGGGCACGCGAGCGCCTGCGCGGAGCCGCCGAGATCGTCGACGCAGGCGACCGCGGCGTCAGCCTGAGCCGGGTCCTGGTGGACCTCGCGGGCCGCGGCATCCGCAGGCTCCTGGTCGAGGGCGGTACGGCGGTGCACACTCAGTTCCTCACCGCTGGGCTTGCCGACGAGCTCCAGCTGGTGGTGGCACCGGTCTTCGTCGGCGACTCGCGCGCTCCCCGGTTCGCCGGAGACGGCCGGTATCGGTGGCGTCCGGAGCACCCGGCGCGCCTGATCGAGGTCCGCCGCGTCGGCGGTGACGTGCTGCTGACATACGCGCTGTCCGACCGGTACGGCCTGGCCTGAGAGTCCGCCGCTGCTCAGGCTCAGGGCGCCGTCACGAGCCGGACGGCCTGCGGAAGCGCACCGATGATGTCACTGGCGCCGATGGGCCCGCCGCCGGCCGCGAGCCGGCCCGCCAGTCCGTGCAGGAAAGCCGCCGCCGCCGCGGCCGACCGCACGGGCCGCACACCCTGGGCGAGAAGTGCTCCGGCCAGGCCACTCAGGACGTCTCCCGACCCGGCCGTGGCGAGCCACGGCGTCCCGGTCGGGTTCACCAGCACCGGGTCGCCGGGATCGGGTGTCGCTATCACCGTGGTCGAGCCCTTCAGCAGGACGGTCACGCCTAGCTCGGCCGCCGCCCTGCGAACCGACTCGAGCCTGCGCGCCTCAATCTCGCCGTGGTCCCCGTCGAGCAGCCTGGCGAGCTCACCAGCGTGCGGCGTGATCAGCGTCACGGCCCCGGCCGGGCGGGAGAGCAGATCCCTGCGCCTGGCGAGCACGGTCAGCCCGTCGGCATCCACCAGGACCGGCAGTGGCGTCGCGAGCACGGCGGCGAGCAGCCCGGCCGCGTGATCATCCGTGCCTAGGCCCGGCCCGGCGGCCCAGGCCTGTACCCGTCCGGCCGCCTCGATCGCCCCGGTGCCGGCCGGAAGGTCGTCGAGCACTGTAATGACGGCCTCCGGCCAGTGCTGCCTGACCACGTCGGCGGCAGGCCTGTCCGACACCAGGCGCACCATGCCCGCACCGCCGCGGATCGCCCCTCCGACGCTCAGCACTGCCGCGCCGGTATAGCGCCGACTGCCGGCGAGGACACCGAGCACTCCCCGGCGGTACTTGTCGGACTCCGCGCCCGGCCGCGGGAGCAGCGCCGCGACATCGGCTGACTGCATCGCGGTGACCGCTGGCGCGCCCAGATACGGCCCGAGCCCGATGTCGACCAGGTGCACGGTCCCCGCATGGCTGGCGCCCGGATCGACGAGCAGCCCTGGCTTGACGGTACCGAAGCAGACCGTGACGTCGGCTCGGATCGCCGCGCCCGCCGTCTCGCCCGTGTCGGCGTCCACTCCGCTCGGCAGGTCCGTCGCCACGACCAGTGCCCCCGCGTCGGCCGCCCTGGCCGCCAGGCTGGCCAGCGTGGCGGCCGGCTCGCGCAGGCCACCGTGACCGCCGATGCCGAGAATGCCGTCGATGACGAGATCGGCCTCGCCCATTGCCGGCGCCGCCGCCGCGGCATCGATGATCCGGCCGCCGGACAGGCGGAGCGCGCGTGCTCCGGCCTCGTGCAGCCGGCTTCCCGCGGCGATGACCGTGACCCGCGCACCACGGCTGGCCAGCCTGGCTCCGGCGAACAGCGCATCGCCCCCGTTGTCGCCGGTACCGGCCAGCACCACCACGCGCGAGCCGTACACCTGGCCGAGCAGGCCGCCGCAGGTGGACGCGAGCCCGGCTGCGGCGCGCTGCATCAGGGCGCCGTCGGGGAGGACCGCCATCAGCGCGGCCTCAGCCGCCCGGACGTCGGTGACGGCATGCGCGTTTCTCATGGGCCGGCTCCAGCGATCACGGTTCTCAGCCTGCCACGGCCAGGTGGCCGGCGTCGGCTGCGACGCGACCGGGTCAGCTCCTGGCGGCCCGGGTCAGCTCCTGCCGCTCGGGCGGCCCGGGCGGCGGCTACTCGACGGTGACCGACTTGGCGAGGTTGCGGGGCTGGTCCACGTCGTGCCCCTTCGCGTCGGCGAGTTCGCAGGCGAACACCTGCAGCGGCACCGCCGCCACGAGCGGCTGCAGCAGCGGTGCGACCGCTGGCAGCTCAACCAGCGTGTCGGCGAACGGCGCGACCCGCTCGTCACCTCGCTCGGCGATGACGATGGTCCTGGCGCCGCGCGCCCTGATCTCCTGGATGTTGGAGACGATCTTGTCGTGCAGGACCGCCTGGTCGCGCGGCGGAGGGACCACGACAACCACGGGCAGGCCGGGCTCGATCAGCGCGATCGGGCCGTGCTTGAGCTCGCCGGCGGCGAAGCCCTCGGCATGCATGTAGGCGAGCTCCTTGAGCTTGAGAGCGCCTTCGAGCGCGACGGGGAACCCGACGTGCCTGCCAAGGAACAGCACGCACCGCTCGCCGGCCAGCTCCCGCGCTACGTCGCGGACCGGGCCCATCCGCTCCAGGACCTCCTCGACCGCGCCCGGCATGTTCCCCAGCTCGCTGAGCACGGCCTGCACCTCGCTGGGGAACATGCTGCCCCGCACCTGGGCCAGGTAGAGCGCGACCACGTAGCACGAGACCAGCTGAGTCAGGAAGGCCTTGGTCGAGGCGACGGCTATCTCCGGCCCCGCGTGGGTGTAGACGACAGCGTCGCTCTCTCTGGGAATTGATGAGCCACGAACGTTGCAGACGGCGAGCACGCGGGAGTGCTGCTCTCTCGCGTGCCTGACCGCCATCAGGGTGTCGAGCGTCTCGCCCGACTGCGAGATGGCGATCACCAGCGTGGACCTGCTCAAGATCGGGTCGGAGTACCGGAACTCGCTGGCTAGCTGCACCTCGCAGGGTATCTTCGCCCAGTGCTCGATCGCGTACTTGGCGATCAGTCCGGCATGGAACGCCGTCCCGCAGGCGAGCAGCACGATCTTGTCGACCAGGCGCAGTTCCTCGTCGGAGAGCCGCATCTCGTCCAGGACGAGCCGGCCGTCCCGGCCAGAACGTCCGACCAGAGCGTCGGCGATCGCCCTGGGCTGCTCGGCGATTTCCTTGGACATGAACCACCGGAAGCCTGCCTTCTCGGCGGCCGCCGCGTCCCAGTCGACGGTGTAGTCACGGACCTGCGCCAGCGAGCCGTCGAAGTTCGTGACCAGGACGCCGTCGGGCCGGATCTCGGCGACCTGGTCCTGCCCGATCTCGGTCGCCTCCCTGGTGAACGAGATGAACGCCGAGACGTCACTCGCCAGGAAGTTCTCGCCGTCTCCGCGGCCGACGACGAGTGGTGAGTTGCGGCGCGCGCCGACCACCGCCTCCGGGTCACGGACGTCGACAGCAACGAGAGTGAACGTGCCGTCCAGCCGCTGGCACACAGCGCGCATGGCACCGGCGAGCAGGCCAGAGCCAGTTTCGTGGCCAGCCCCGCTGACCGGGACCGCCTGCGGTGCCGCCATCTCGTCTTCGAGCAGATGCGCCACGAGCTCGGTGTCGGTTTCCGAGGTCAGGAGGTGGCCGCCCGCCTCAAGCTCGTGCCTCAGCTCGGCGAAGTTCTCGATGATGCCGTTGTGGACCACGGCGAGCTGTCCGCCGCAGTCGGTGTGCGGGTGCGCGTTCGGGTCGGTCGGCGCACCGTGGGTAGCCCATCTGGTATGACCGAGGCCTACCGTGCCAGGCAGCGGCGGGCTCTCGGCGAGCGCGGCGGTCAGATTGCCCAGCTTGCCTGCCCGCTTGGCGAAGGCGAGCTTGCCGTCGGCTACCACCGCGACGCCCGCCGAGTCGTACCCGCGGTACTCCAGCCTGCTCAGGCCCTGCAGCACCACGTCGAGTGCCTGCCTGCCGCCCGCATACCCCACGATGCCGCACATGCCCGCCAGGCTATTACCTGGCAGCTGGCGTCTCGCCGCCTGTCACCGCGGATCACCGTGACGGCTGAGCAGCCCGAAGCGCCGCCTATCCGGTGCTGCGGACCACGTCGGCGAGCCGGTCGGCGATGTGCTGCGCCTGGCCGGAGTCGACCGCCTCGACCATGACTCGCACGGCCGGCTCTGTCCCGCTCGGCCGCACGAGCACCCGGCCCGACCCGCCAAGCTCGGCCTCGGCACTGGCCACCGCGTCGGCCAGGTCAGCTGAGGCCGCGACCTTCGCCTTGCTCACGCCGTGCACGTTGACGAGCACCTGGGGGTACCTGGTCATCACTGCGGCGAGCTCAGCTAGTGAGCGCCCGCTGCGCGCCGCGGTAGCGAGCAGGTGCACGCTGGTCAGCATGCCGTCGCCGGTACTTGCGTGGTCAAGCATGATGATGTGGCCGGACTGCTCTCCGCCGAGCGCGTACTTGCCCGCGAGCATGGCGGCGATCAGGTAACGGTCACCCACCGGGGTCTCCACGACATCGATTCCGGCATCGGCCATCGCTAGCCGGAATCCGAGGTTGGCCATGACAGTGGCGACGACCGTGCCCGCTGGCAGGGTGCCTGACTCATGCATCGCAAGGGCGAGAATGGCCAGGATCTGGTCACCGTCGATGACCTCGCCGGTGGCGTCGACTGCCAGGCAGCGATCGGCGTCGCCGTCGTAGGCGATGCCGGCGTCCGCCTCGTGCTCGCTGACGGCCGCCTGCAGGGCGGCCAGGCTGGTCGATCCGCAGCCGTCGTTGATGTTGAGCCCGTCAGGCCGCACCCCGATCGCGATCACCTCGGCGCCGGCCCCGGCGAGCAGCCGGGGCGCCAGGTGATACGCGGCTCCGTGGGCGCAGTCGACGACGACGCGCCAGCCGGAAAGCGGAAGGCCAGGCTCGGCGACCTGGCGGATCTCGTCACTGTCGGCGACGCCGACGCTGGACAGCAGGTGAGCGAGGTAGCGCTCGGCCTCATGCGCCGCCTCCGTGACCCTGCCGAACCCGGCCGTCGGTATGCCCAGGCCGGCCGGTGCCGCCGCCTGGGTGGCCATCTGGGCCTCGATCTGGTCCTCGACCTCGTCGGGCAGCTTCAGACCGCCCCGGGCGAAGAACTTGATCCCGTTATCAGGCGCGGGGTTGTGGCTGGCCGACAGCATCACTCCGAAGTCGGCGCCGAGCACGTCGGTCAGGTAGGCGACCGCCGGCGTAGGGACGACTCCCAGCCGGAGCACGTCGACGCCGCTGCCGGCGAGACCAGCGACGACGGCCGCCTCGAGGAACTCACCCGATGCACGCGGGTCCCGGCCGACGACGGCCACGGGCCGTCGCGAGCCGGCCGGCCGGCTGCCGCCGAGCACCTTCGCCGCTGCGGCGGCGACGCCCATCGCGAGCCTGGCGTCGAGATCCTTACCGGCGACCCCTCGCACGCCGTCCGTGCCGAAGAGCTGACCCATGATGTGGTGGCACCCCCCGCAGTGACGATCCTGACGCTGCCCTTGACCAGTTCGTCCCGAGCCGGTCCTGTGCGCGCCCATGGGCGCGGCACCGTCGGCCCGAGGCGACGCCTGAGGTTAGCGCTTGGAGTACTGGGGTGCCTTACGCGCCTTCTTGAGACCGGCCTTCTTGCGCTCCTTGATCCTGGCGTCCCTGGTCAGGAAGCCGAGGCGCTTGAGCGCGGGGCGGCTGGACGGATCGACGAGTATCAGCGCCCTGGCGATCCCGAGGCGCAGCGCGCCGGCCTGGCCGGTCACGCCGCCACCGGTGATCCTGGCGACGACGTCGAACTGCCCCTCAGCGCCGAGCGTGACGAAAGGCTCGCTGATCAGCTGCTGGTGCACCTTGTTCGGGAAGTACACGTCCATCGTGCGGCCGTTGACCAGCCACTGGCCGGTACCGGGCATCACCCGCACGCGGGCGATCGCCTCCTTGCGCCGGCCGGTGCCGAGCGCATGGCCGGTAACCACCGGCTTGCGCGCAGCGGGCTTAGCCGAGGTGCCAGCCGTCTCGCCAGTCTCGGTGGTGTACTGCGACATGTGCTCGGCGGTCGCGTCTACCTCGTCGCCCGTGCCGTACTCCGGCGCTTGGTTGGGCTCAGCCACGGTGAGTTCCTCGTGCTTCCTGATCGGCTCGTGGTGTCGTCATGCCACGGAGCGTCGGTTACTTCGCGGCCCGGCCCGAGCCGGCCTGCTGGGAGACCTGGGTGATCTCGAACGGGACCGGCTGCTGCGCCTGGTGCGGGTGCTCCGGGCCCGCATAGACCTTGAGCTTGCTCAGCATCTGCCTGCCCAGGGTGTTCTTGGGGAGCATGCCCTTGACGGCCTTGGTGACGGCGCGCTCGGGGTTGGTCGCCATCAGGTCGCCGTAGGCGATCGAGCGCAGGCCGCCCGGGTAGCCCGAGTGCCGGTAGGCGCGCTTGTCGGCCAGCTTGTTGCCGGTCAGCGCTACCTTCGCCGCGTTGACGATGATGACGAAGTCGCCAGTGTCGACATGCGGCGCGAAGATCGGCTTGTGCTTACCCCGCAGCAAGGTGGCCGCCTGGCTCGCCAGCCTGCCGAGAACGACGTCTGACGCATCGATGACATGCCACTGTCGCTGGACATCGGCAGCCTTCGGGCTGAAAGTGCGCACAGTCATGAGCCTTCGCGTTGTGAATCCTGATGGTTGGGCCCTCGCCCGGTCTGCTGGCCGGACGTGGGTATCCGCAGCACCGGCGGCAGCTTAACCTACCCGCTGAGCGGGCGCGCGGGCCTGCCGGCGCACATGGATGCCAGCCAAGGATACCGGCAGTTAGCATCCATGGTCAAAAGAGTGCCGCATAGACCGGGCAGGCCACGCCGACGAGAGCCCCGTGCCGACCTGCTGCACCCCTCAATCAAGGTACCTGACTCGCTGGCGTCTGCATAACGGTACGCTCACCGCATGCGGAATGCAGGTGACAGAATGCCCGGCGGACCGACTGGCCGACGTCAGCGGCCGGCCGCGCCCGAAGCGTCATCTCGGGCAGGCGGAAATGGCGGGGCGTCGCTGTTCACTCCGGCATACCGGGTAAGTCATGCGGCGGCGGGCACCCGGCCCACGGCCCAGGACCGCACTGGCGGCAGCGCCATGGGCGGCGCGGGTGATAGTCGCGGTGGCACCGGCCAGTTGCCCTCGGCATATTCGTGGGCTGAAGCCGATTCCGACCAGGCGAGCATCGGGTACCAGCAGCCTGGCTACAACGGCGGATCAGCGTGGCCGGTCGATTCCGACGCTTCCCCTGGTTACAGCTGGGCCGATGACCAGTCCGGCTTCGGGGCCGGCTGGTCCGCCTCGGGCTTGCCCGACCGGAACGCGGAGCCGCAGGTCAGCAACGCCGTCCGAGGATTCCCGCCGGCGGCGGGCGATCCCCTTCCGGTTTACCCGCCTGGCCCGTTCGCGGCCTGGAACCGCGGGCCTGGCGACCGGGCCCGCGGCAGCTCGCGTGGCACCGACCGGGCCCTCTCGCCGAGTGGCGCGCGCCGGCCTGGACCTGGCGACTCCTCTCGGCAGCTCGCCGCCGCGACGATCACGCCGGATGAGTTCGATACCGACTACTCGATGACCGCGATCAAGGATCCGGTGCCTGGCAGGGCAGGCAGGCCAGGATCGGGCCCCGCGACGGACCGCAAGCCGCCGGCCAGCGCGAGCCAGAGCCGGCAGCGGGCCGCCCGCCCCCCGGACCGGCCTGCTGGCAAGGGAAAGAACAAGGGCAAGGCAGCGGCTCGCCCCCGCGGCAAGCGTCAGCCCGTCCGGCTCGCGATCGGAGCGGCCGTGGTGATCGTCGCCGCGGTCGCGACGATCCTGGTCGTCACGTCGCCAGGTGCTGGCCTGGGCAGCCACCCCAAGACCGGCAGCTCGCCAGGGAAAGTGGCGCCCTCGCCGACGCCGCCAGCCGGCCCATGGGAGTACATCGGGAGCAGGAGCACGGACCAGCTGCCGCTGTCGATGCGCGAGCTGTACCCGGCGAGCTTCACCAGCGCGGGCGTGACCTACTACAAGGCCAGGCAGGCCAAGAGCTCCAACTGCCGGGCCGCGATCATCGGCAGTGCGCTGCAGGACGCGGTCCGCAACGGGAAGTGCACACAAGCCGTCAGGGCCACGTACTTCTCTCGCAGCGCCAAGGTAATGGCCACGATCGGTGTCTTCAACCTGAGCGATTCCACCCTGGCCAGCAAGGCGGCACTGAAGGCCAGTCACTCAGAATTCGTCGCCCAGCTTCCGTCGAAGTCCGGTCCCGCGCACCAGATCGGCCAGGGCACCGGAATCGAGGAGGCTCTGGTCAAGGGCCACTACCTTGTCCTCGTATTCGCCGAGGCCACGGACCTGAGCGCGCCGAAGTCTGCGGCTGACCGCACCCGTCTCGAGTCGTTCATGAACCTGCTGATCAAGCGCACGGCTAACGTCAGCCTCAGCTACCGGATGGTGGACGGAAAGCCGGTGCTCCGCGGCTGAGCCCCGAGAACTGAGCCACATCGTTCGAGAGTCGATCAACGAGTACGGCAACCAGCCTTACCGCGGTTGGTTAGCTCGGCTTGGATTTCGCCGACGATGGAGCCGAGAACGCCGGTGGAAAGCAGGCCGGGTCCGAGCGGGCCTGACGAGTTCTCGCCGGCTGGCGGCAACTGTTGCAATGCGGCTCTGGCTGCGGTCGACAGATGGGCGAGCTGCCAGCGGATTTCCTCACTGACGGCCTCTGGGTGGTCCGGGGCTGCCAGTCCAGCGGCCTTCGCGGCGTACGCTGCCGCGCCCAGTGCGTGTGCGCCCATGTGAGCGACAGCGCAGGCCTGGGCGGCGGCCCGGGCGGCTGCCACTGCGGCGGGAGCGCGAACGACGCGGGCAGCACGGCCAGCGACGAAACGACGGCGGATCTCGCCGGCGGTATCCAGCTCGCCGCGCGAATATGCCCGAGCACGGGCGATGGCATCCCGAGGGCGGTTGTCAGCTGGAGCTTCCGCCTCGAACACTGCCAGCACCCGCTCTGCGCAGTCCGCCGCCCAAGCCGCGACGAGCCGCCGGTCTGCCTCGCTCAACGTCTGCGGCGAAATCACGCCACGACTCTCTCACGCCCGCCGGGCTGAACGCGGCTCAACTTGAGCACCGTTGATCACCGGTGGGTGCAGGCGGCGGCATAGCTAGTCCGCCGAGGCATTCGCGGGTGCGCTCGTCGACAATCGAGGCGATCTTGATCGGTCGTCGGCCGGGGTCAGTCCACAGGCTCAGGTGCGCCCCGGAACCTGCGAGTGAGCTGTGCCCTGGCGAGGAGCTCGGCTGCTGGCGGATAGCCGACTTCCTCGAGGCAGAGCGGGTGCGGCGGCGCGACCGTGACCCCAGGGTTCCTGACCTGTGCGGCAAGCAACTCGGCCAGCCAGCCGGACGGCCTGCGGCCGTCACCGACCGCGAGACTCGCTCCGGTGAGTGCCCGGACCATGTTGTGACAGAAGGCATCGGCGATCACGGTACCGATGAGCGCGCCAGATTCGTGTCTGTGCCAGTCGAGCCTGATCAGGTTCCGTATCGTGCTTGCCCCCGGGCGACGGCGGCAGAACGCGGCGAAGTCGTGCTCACCGAGGCACGCCGCTGCCGCCTCGTTCATGAGGTCAGGGTCGAGCGACGCCGGATGCCAGAGCGTGAATCGCCGGTGCACCGGATCGGCGCGGACTGGGTCGTCGCAGATCCGGTAGGAGTACCGGCGCCAGAGAGCGGAGAACCTCGCATCGAAACCGTCGGCGGCCACCTGGACCGCGTGCACCCGCACGTCGCCGGGGAGCAGCCG
>DASWAA010000400.1:0-28311 GCA_036391385.1 Streptosporangiaceae bacterium | reverse complement strand
AGGTCCACAGGTCGGCTGGCTCGATGATGTGGGAGTCAACGTCGGCGACCGCGTACCGCTCGCAGAGAGCGACCCTGGCTACGTCCTGGTCAGCCATCCGCATGAGCTCCTTCTGCGTCGGGACTGGTTAGAGAGTATTCGTTCACTTACTCTAAAGGCCGGCTCCGGCGACGCGCAACCAGGCTGCGGCACCGCCGTCCGCGGTGGTGCGCTCGGTCACTCGCCCGGATCGGGAACGGCGCGCAGGTGCGGCGCCATCATCAGCGGGGTCACGCTGAGCACGCCGGATTCGACCGGGAGCGTGACGCCGGTGATCCAGCGCGCCTCGTCGCTCGCCAGGAAGGTAGCCGCCCATCCGACGTCCCAGCCGGTGCCCGGTGTCCCGAGCAGTCCCGCTTCCGAGCGCATCGTGTTCATGAATTCGGCACGGGGCCCGGGAGCGGAAACCGACATCACCATCGGCGTGGTGATGTGGCCGGGCGCGACGGCGTTGACGCGAATGCCCTGCCGACCGTGCGAGTACGCCATGTCGACCGTCATGGCGATCATTCCGCCCTTGGCCGCCGAGTACGCGAGCGTGCCGTCGCCACGCAGGGCCGAGATCGACGACACGTTGACGATCGCCCCGGCGCCCTGGGCGGCCATCACCGGAACCGCGTACTTGGACGCGAGGAAGGCGGTCCGCAGGTTGATGTCGAGCGCGCGGTCCCAGGCTTCCTCGGTGGTGTCGACCACGGTACCGAGCGAGGCCAGGCCGATGTTGTTCACGAGGATGTCGACCGTCCCGAACGCGTCGACGGCCGCGCGGACCATCGCCTCGCACTGCGCCGCCCTGGTGACGTCGGCGGCGAACACCACGGCCTTGCCGCCCTCGTCCTCGATCAGCTGCCGCGTCTGCTCGGCACGCTCTGGATGCAGGTCGACGAGCAGGACGCTCGCACCCTCCCTCGCGAGCACGACCGCGGTGGCCTTCCCCGTGCCGATCCCCGGGCCGGGCGTCGAGCCGGCCCCGGTGACGATCGCCACCTTGCCCTCGACCCGGCCAGCGCGCTGCACCATGTGCCCTCCCTTCTTCCTTGCGATTCGCCTGCTGGCTACCAGCGCGTCAGGAGCGCCGCGCCTGCCTCGAAGCCGCCGACGTTGGTCACCGCTGCCACCTGCGCGCCGGCGACCTGGCGGTCGCCGGCCTCACCGCGGAGCTGACGGACTGCCTCGGCAGTGTGACCGAAGGCAGCGTGCAGGCGGCCGCCGGACAGCTGGCCGCCCCAGGTGTTGAGCGGCAGCTCGCCGTCCAGGGCGATGCGACTGCCCCCGTCGACGAACGCGCCGGCCTCGCCGGGCCCGCAGAAGCCCATCGCCTCCAGCCACCAGATGGCCTCGATGGTGAAGCCGTCGTAGAGCTCGGCTACGTCGACATCGGCGGGGCGCAGGTCGGTCCGCGCCCACATCGCCTGCGCGGCACCGTAGCCGACCCGGCCCATGTCCTCCCACTGCTCCCACGACGGACGGCCGTCGACAACGCCGGCCATCGCCGCGATCCGTACCGGCGAGCGCAGATCGGCAGCCGCCTGCGCGGCCGAGACGACGATGGCGGTCGCGCCGTCGACGGGGACGTCGCAGTCGTACAGGCAGATCGGCGATGAGATCATCCTCGAGCTGAGGTAATCCTCGACGGTCAGCGGCGACCGGTAGACGGCGTCCGGGTTGAGCGCGGCGTGCGCCCGCTGGGTCACCGGGATCCAGGCGAGCTGTTCCCTGGTCACCCCGTACTCGTGCAGGTACCGGGCGGCATACGGGGCTACCTGGCAGACGGGCGACAGCATCCCGACTGGCAGCAGCCAGGCAAGCGGTCCCTCGGCGACCGGCTTGGTCGAGCCGTACGCCGGCCGGCCACCCGCGTTGCGGCTGGCGCTGCCTTCCTTCACGGTGCGCCAGATGACGGCGTGCCGTGCCTGGCCGGTGGCGACCGCCTGGGCCGGACCGTAGAAGGGCAGCGACATGCCCTCGACAATCCCCTGGCGCCACGTCGTCGTGATCCGCAGCGCGTCCTGGACCTCGTACAGGTTCCCGTTCGCGTAGCCGGGGAGGTTCGCCGCGCCACCGCCCGGGAACATGGCCAGCCCGTCGATGTCGTCTATGGTGAGGCCCGCGTCGTCGACGGCGGCGAGGATGGCGTCGATCGTGAGCTGGAAGCCCGACCGGTCGAGCTGGCGGCCGATGACGGACTGACCGACGCCGGAGATCACGGCCCGCCGCTCGAACAGTTCGGTCCCCATCAGCTGTCCCCAGGAGCTGACCCCGCGGCCACGAAGCTGGGAATGGCGAAGCCGCCAGGCCCGGGCTCGAAGCCCACGTCGACTGCCATGCCGATGACAGCCTGCTCCGGCTGGCATCCCCGGAGCCGGCCGGCCACCCGCACGCCGGGATGGTCGCCGAACTCCACCAGGACGACGGCGTACGGCACTTCCAGGTCAGGAAGCCAGCGCTGGTAGTTGACGGTGAAGCTGTAGACCTGACCGCGGCTTGTGATCTCGGCGATCTCCATCGACCGCCCGTGGCAGGAGCGGCACATCCCGCGCGGAGGGAACGACTCGGCGCCGCAGCCTGAGCAGCGCTCGACGACCAGGCGGCCCTGCATGGCCGCGGCCCAGAACGTCTCGGTCTCCTCGGTGACCGCGGGGGGTATTCCTACCGTCGCGTCCATGTGCCCCCCGTCGCGGGTAACTCGGCGGCCTCGATCGCGACGATGACCTTGCCTGCACCGCCCCTCGGCTCGCTCAACGATACTAAGGGAGCGCTCGCTCACAAAGCCCGCAGCCGTGCGGACTCAGCGGTTTCAGGCGGCGAAGATCTCGCTGAGCGACGTGGCGTTGACGGCGAGTCGTGCCCACGCCTCAAGCTGCCCGGTGTCTGCGCAGTTCACAACTTGCTGGCGGATGCTCGCGGTGACCTCGAAGCCACGCGCCCGCAGGACCTGCAGCAGCATCGCAGCCTCGCCCTCGGCCCGGCCCTCGGCCCGGCCCTGGTCCAAGAGCCCATCGACGAATTCGTCTTTGAACGCTGTGGTCATCAGGTCCTCCAGAGCCTGCCGGACTGCCATGGTGGCGGTGGCGCGGATAATCCGAGTGTAAGCCTCCCGGTGCCGGGAGTCAGCGCGGGCAAGAGCGCTAAGAGCGCTCAGCCGCTCATCCGGGTCTGCCAGGTCGACCGCGCCGGTCAGGACGCCGAGCACGGTCAGCCCGGCTGCGGCCGCGGTGCCGCGGCCAGCCGCGGGGGTGTTGGCCGGGCCGATTACGACCGGAGCGAGGAACAGGCCGGGGTGCCCGATGCGGATCGCCCTGGCGGCCACTCGCGCGGTGCCGGGTCGCAAGGCAATGACCAGCAGGACGGCATCGCAGTCGTGCTCAAGCTGGGCGCCGGCCAGGTATGCCAGCCAGGCTCGTCTTTTCTTCCGATCGGGCGGGTCCTTCTGGACTTCGATGACCACGGCGAGCTTGCGGTCAGGGCCGCGATGGATGGTGACCATGTCCGCCCGCAGCTCGGTCGGCGCCGGGATGGTGAGGTTGCTGTCGGCGACCACCGCAGCGGCACCACCAGGGACGCGGACACCCACGCTGGCCAGCAGGGTAGCCGCGAGCTCAGGGCTGCCGCGCAGCACCTCCACTGCCGCTTCGTGCTCGATGCCTAACATGGCCGCAGCCTGCCATGGCCTACTGACAGTCTGGCCGGGTACGCTGCTCACAAACAAAGTGAGCCTTTGCTATCTTGTGGCTGCTGGGTCATCCGGCGCAGGCCAGGTGAGAATCGCGGTGAGGAGATGGGGCGGTGGGTGAGGGGCTGCCGGACGGTGCGATCAGCTTCGGTGCGGCCGCGATCCCTGAGCCGGACCGGGACTGGCTGGCTGCCGCCGAGCGCCTTCCTATCGACTCGGTCTGGCAGGGCGGCCACCTGCTGCCGCCGAGCCCGACTGGCGAGGCCATCACCCGCCTCGCTCTGATGACCGCATGGACCGAGCGGGTGCGGGTGGGCACCGCCGTCCTCCTGCTGCCGTTGTACCACCCGGTAATAGTGGCGAAGCAGGTCGCAGACCTGGACTCCCGGTCCGGTGGCCGGGTCAGCGTCGGCGTGGGGGTAGGGGGAGAGTTCCGGCACGAGTTCGAGGCAGTAGGCGTGCCGGTCTCCGAGCGAGGCCCCCGTACCGACGAGGCGATGCAGATCCTCAGGTCACTCTGGCGAGGCGGGCCAGCCAGCCACCACGGCAGGTTCTTCCAGTTCGACGACCTGGAGCTCCGGCCGGTTCGGCCGCCTGAGACGGCTGCGACCGGGATGCGGCCAGGGGGACCGCCGCTGATTGTGTCGGGCCGCAAGGAGCCTGCCATGCGCCGGGCCGCCAGGCTGGGCGACGGCTGGATGCCGTATCTCCTGTCGCCGGACGCCTACGCCCGCTCGGCGCGCACGATCGGGGCCGAAGCGGGCGCGGCGGGCCGGGACCTGACGGGCTTCGAGTGGATGATGTACCTTTACTGCTCCGTCCGCCGGGATGGCGACCAGGCCCGGGACGACGTCTGCACCTTCCTCGGCGGCGCCTACGGCGACAGGCCCCGGGCCATGCTCGACCGCATCGCGCCGGCCGGCACACCGGAAGAGGTCGCCGTGCGGCTGCAGGCGTACGTAGACGCTGGCGTCCGTCACTTCGTCATCGCACCGGCCGCGCCAGTCAATACCCTCGAGGTGGTCACGCTCGCCGCGCAGGAAGTGCTGCCGCGGCTGTCCGTGCCGGCGGCAGCGTGATCCGATGACAGCCCCGCGTGCTGGCCTGCCGTGTGCGGGCCTGTCGGTCGTCGAGGTCTGCGTCGGCACCAGTGACCTCGGCCTCGGGCTGGCCGGTGGCGTGCCTGGCATGATCCTGTCCGACCTTGGCGCCAGCGTGGTCCGGGTGGTGGGCTCGGCGGCGATGCCCATCGACGAGGACCTGACGTGGCGCCGGGCCTGGAACCGGGACAAGCGCGTCGTCGCTTCGGACGGTGCGGGTCAGGTACTCGCCCTGCTCAAGGACGCGGACGTCGCGCTCATGTACGGGCCGGAGGAACTGGTCGAGTGCCGCGGCCTTGGCTACCGCGACCTGCGGGCGGCGAACCCGTCGCTCGTCTACGCCCGCTGCCGCCCCAGCCGGACCTCCACCGGTACGGTGGCTGACTTCGGCCTGCTGGTGGAGGCCAGGGCGGGCTTGTGCACTCAGCTGGCCGGGCACCGGCCTGGCCCGATCTTCGTCGACGTCAGAGCGCCCGGCATCGGCACGGCGTCCCTGCTGATCACCTCGGTGCTCGCGCTGTTGTGGCGCCGGGCGAGCACCGGAGCCGGGGGATGGGCGGAGACGTCGCTCTATGACGGCATGCTTGCCACGCTCGGCTGCATGATCGGCCGGTCGGAGCGCGCCGCGCCGGAGATCGAGGGGTACTGGGAGAAGGGATCGACGTTTCCGAACTTCCTGTACCGCTGCGCCGACGGCGAGCTGATCCAGGTGTGGTTCGGCGGCAAGGGCATGTACCGCTCGCTGATCGAGGTCCTTGGGGACGAGCCGAGCGCGGACGGCTACTACAGCGACCAGATGACCGGAAAGCTGGGCGAGCGTGCCGCCCGATGGGCCTCGTTCTTCGCTGCCCGGCCGCGTGAGGCCTGGATCCGTAGGCTCAGGGAGGCGGGCGTCGCCTGTGAGCCGGTGCTCGGCCCGGGGGAGGTGCTGTCCGACCCCCATCTGGCCGAGACGGGGCTGGCCGTGCGGCTGTCGCAGGGAGGCCATCGTGAGGTCATGGTCGGCTCCCCGATCTCCGTGCGCCCGCTCGCGGCTATGGCCGGCGACCTGACTGTCCCGCCGGCCGGTGATCTGAATGTCCCGACGGGTGATCTGAATGTCCCGACGGGTGATCTGGCTGGCCCGTCGGCCGGCGGCCGGGCCGTACAGCAGGCCTGGGTGCAGGTCATGTCCGCCCGCGGCGACGGGCGAGTGGCCGCCGGCGGCTCGGAGCCGGGACTCCTCGCTGGCCTGCGTGTCGTGGACTTCTCGGCGTTCGTGGCCGGCCCGCTCGCCGCGCAGGTTCTCGCAGACCTCGGTGCGGACGTCGTCAAGGTGGAGCCACCGCAGGGCGAGGCGATGCGCGCCGCCGCGTACGCCGTCGCCGCATGCCAGCGGGGCAAGCGCAGCCTGGCGCTGAACATCGGCGCGCCGGAGGCCCGCAGCGTCGTA
Source organism: Streptosporangiaceae bacterium (assembly GCA_036391385.1). GTDB lineage: Bacteria > Actinomycetota > Actinomycetes > Streptosporangiales > Streptosporangiaceae > Chersky-822. The sequence continues at coordinate 22,067 of DASWAA010000400.1, read as the reverse complement.
GGGCGACTGCTGACCTGGGCCGACGTCGTCCTGCACAACTTCCGCGTCGGAGTGTCTGAGCGGCTTGGCATCGACGAGGAGACGGTCGCCCGGCTGAACCCTGACGCCGTGTACTGCCACGCCAGCGCCTTCGGCACCACCGGCCGCCGCGCCGCTTTCCCGGGGAACGACGCGCTCATGCAGGCGGTCACCGGGTTCGAGCGGGCGATCGGCGGTGCCGGTAACGACCCGCTGGCTGCCACCTGGATCCCGATCGACATGGCCGGCGGATGGCTCGCCGCCGCGGGCATGCTGGCCGGCCTGTACGCGCGGGCGACCGCCGGCCGGGGACAGCGGGTGGCGACGAGCCTGCTGGGCGCCGGGGTACTGCTGCACAGCGGGGTGTTCGAGCGGGATGGCGAGCTCGTCCGCGGTCCCGAGCTCGACTCCCGGCAGACGGGATACGGCCCTGGCTACCGGATCTACTGCGGCAGCGACGGCAGCTGGTTCGCGCTCGTGCTGCCGGACCGGCAGGCCTGGCGCGTGCTGGCGTCCCTCCCGGAGGCCAGATCGCTCCCGGCGACCTACGCGCCGCTGCGCGGCGGCGGCACGGATGCCGCGGCGCAGCAGGCCGAGAGGATCCTGGAAGCCGCCTTCGCGACGGCGCCCGCCGCCCAGTGGGTCGAGCGCCTGCACGGGCTGGGCCTGCTGGCGGAGCTGATCGAGCCGCTGGACCGCGACGCCTTCCGGCGCGCAGTCCTCGACGATCCGGTCAACCGCCAGCTCGGCCGCGTGGTGTCGTACGAGACCGCCGACTGGGGCCATTTCGAGCAGATCGGGCCGCTTCTGCGGTGCGGGCCCGAGGCAGTCAGGCGGCCGGGGGAGGCGGGCGGGGGCCCGCGGCTGATGCTGCCGGGCGTCGGCGAGCACACCGTGCAGGTCCTCACCGAGCTGGGCTGCGGCGCCGAGGAGATCGAGGCGCTGCTCGACGCCAGGGTCGCCCGGCAGGCCGAGGGCCAGCGAGCGGAGATCCAGTGAGCGGAAAGCTAGCGCGACAGAGTTGGCGTGCTGCCGGCCGCGTTCTGGCTGATCACGTGCCTGACGAGCGCGATCAGCACGTTCTTGACTGACTCCCGGTGTCGTGCGTCGCAGAGCAGCACGGGCACTTCCGGGTCGAGGTCGAGGGCGATCTGCACGTCGTCAGGCTCGTAGCGAGGAGCGTCGTCGAAACAGTTGACGGCGATCACGAACGGGACACCGTGCTGCTCGAAGTAGTCCACCGACGCGAAGCAGTTGTCCAGCCGTCGCGTGTCGGCCAGCACGACCGCGCCGATCGCGCCGTGCGACAGCTCGTCCCACATGAACCAGAAGCGCTCCTGGCCGGGCATGCCGAACAGGTAGAGCGCAAGGTCGGCCCGGAAGGTGATCCGGCCGAAGTCCATCGCGACGGTGGTCGTGGTCTTCGCGCCCACGCCCCTGGTATCGTCCACCCCGACGCTCCGGTCACTGAGCTCTTCCTCGGTGCGCAGCGGCCGGATCTCGGTGATGGCTCCGACCAGGGTGGTCTTCCCCACGCCGAAGCCGCCGGCGATGAGGATCTTGGCAGTCGCGGGCACGCCAGCGGCGAACGTGCCCGGATCAGAGTGCTTGAAGTCCATCGAGCACCTCACTCAGTAGCCGCTGATTGGTGACCGGTCCCCGCTGCGTGGAGACCAGGCGGACAATCCCGTGCTCGCTCAGGTCGCTGAGCAGCACGCGGACTACGCCGACCGGCAGGTCGACGTCGGAGGCCAGGTCCACCACGGTGACCGGCTGCCTGCACCGGGCCAGCAGCTGCCGGTGCTCGGGACCCAGCCGCTGCCCGGCCGCAAGCTCCGGATCGGTCATCGCGACCACGACGTCGATCAGGCCGACACTGCCGGCGGCTGGTGCGGTCCGCCCCCTGGTAATCGCGTACGGCCGGACGAAAGGTCCTGCTTCCCGGTCGAGCCATCTCTCTTTCGGGGCGGACACGCCTGATCACCCTGCAGCCGGCGCATGAGCGTCGAGACGAGGCGGGGCGGTAAGGTACTTCCCCATCCGGCGCACCAGCATGGCCATCTCGTAGGCGACCACGCCGACGTTGGCATCGGCGGAGGTCACGGCCGCGAGACCGGTGCCCTCCCCGGCCGCCATGACGAACAGGAAGGCCTCTTCCATCTCGATGATGGTCTGCCGCACCTCGCCGCCGGAGAGCTGCAGGCCAGCCCCCCGAGCCAGGCTCTGCAGGCCAGCCGCCAGGGCGGACAGGTGGTCCCCTTCCTCCCTGCTCATGTTCTGCGATGCGGCGACCATCAGGCCGTCCCGGGACAAGACGACCGCCTGGCGGACGTGATCAACGCGGCCGACCAGGTTGTCGAGTAGCCAGCTCAACTGTCCGGCGGCGGTCGTGTCTGCCTGTGCCATCACCAAGCCTCGCCATCGTTCGCTTCGGGGGCGTCCGGCGCATCGGCCGGCTTGTCGCTGGGCCAGCCCAGGTCATCTACCCGACCACGCTGCCATCCGTCCTGGAGCGCGGACATCCTGCTGAGCGTGTCCTCGGGAGTGGCGGCCCGGCGATCGTGGCCCGGCGCCGCGTCCTGTGCCGCCGTGCCCCGTCCCGACGTATTCTCCCCGGGCGGGCCTGCCTTGCGAAGCTGCGGAGCGAGGCTTGTCTGCCGCACCCGCCGCGGCAGTCCACGGTGCGCACCTGCGGACCCTGAATGCGGGGCAGGGCTGACCGCCGCGTGCGGCGCGGTCGCCGGATCCTGCGTCAGCGCCGGCGACGGAGTATCCCAGGAGGTGTACTGGCCGGGCGGCGCCTGACGCCTGATCGGCTCCCAGAGTCCGCGGGTGCCCTCGGCCCATGGCTCGGTGCGGCTCCCCAGCGGGACGGCGTCGATCCGGTACTGGCCGCTCACGCTTAGCGTCGACGTCAGTTCCCGGTTCGCCATCAGGCCGGGAGCGCTCGCCGGAAGCAGCACGGCGTCCGGGCTGACCGTGTCCTGCTGACCCGCGTCGGCCGGGATCAGCTGAGCCGACGTCTCGCCCTGCCGGACGATGACGCTGTGCGGCAGGAGCACGACGGCTCTCGTCCCGCCGTAGGCAGACTCCCGTAGCGAGACCTTGATGCCGTGCCGAGAAGCGAGCTGACCGACCACGAACAGGCCGAGCTGGTCGTTGGTGGCCAGGTCGAAACCTGGCGGGCTGGCCAGCCGGGCGTTGATCTCGTCCAGTTCCGCTGGGGTCAGGCCGAGCCCGCGATCCTCGATCTCCACAGCGATGCCGTGGCCCACGGAGTCGGCCCTGACCTCCACGCGCGTGTTCGGCGGGGAGAACACGGTGGCGTTCTCCACAAGTTCGGCGATCAGGTGCACCACGTCGTTCACTGCCGGGCCCGCGATCGAGTCTGACGGCTCCCTGAGCACGTCCACCCGGACGTAGTCCTCCACCTCGGCGACCGCGGCGCGGAGGATGTTGAAGACTGGCACGGGTTCCCGCCAGCCCCGCCCTGGCGTCGCGCCGGACAAGATGATCAGGCTCTCCGCGTTGCGGCGCATCCGGGTGGTCAGGTGGTCCAGCCGGAACAGGTCAGCAAGCACGGCGGGGTCGTTGGTGGCCCGCTCCATGGCGTCGAGCATGCGCAGCTGCCGGTGCAGGAGCGACTGGTTGCGCAGTGACATGTTGAGGAATACCCGGCTGACGCCCCGGCGCAGGTTGGCCTGGCCCACGGCCGCGTCGACGGCGATGCGCTGAAGGGAGGAGAACGCGCCGGCTACCCGGACGATCTCGGTGATCTTCCCGGTGGCCAGCGGCGGGGACTCAGCGGCGACGTCCACCTCGTCGCCGGTCCGCAGCCGCTCGATGACGTGCGGCAGCCGCTGGTTGGCCAGCACGTCGGCGCCGTCGTGCAGGCCGGTGAGCTCCGTGCGGATGCTGCGGCCGAAGCGGACCATGAGGAACACCGCCGCGAGGACCGCCAGCAGGCCGAGGCCGCCCGCGAGCCCGGCCTCCCTGAAAAGCGTGCTGCCGACTCGGCCTGCCTCGGCAGCCAGCGGCCCGGCGTCGCCGTTCGACACGGCCAGGAACTGCAAGAGGAATGCCATCGACACGGACCCCCAGGCCTTCAAGGTGCTCGGGGGCAAGGGCCGGCCGCGCGTACTTCCCGCGATCTGGTCTTCCAGCGCCGCGAGCCTGAGGTGCAGCGGCGAGTCATACAGGCTCTGCAACCGCGTGCGCAACTGCTGGTCCGCCTGCGTGATCGCGTCATTGACCAGCAGGTGCTGGCCGGCCACGGCGTCGGCGAAGAGCCGTCCGTCCGTGGCGTTCATCTGGCCGTGGCTGATCTCGGCCCCGGCGACCAGCGTCAGCTCCCGGCTCAGCTGCTCAAGGGCACGGCCTGCGTCGATCGCGCCGAGTGTGTGCCGGTAGAGCGATATGTCGGACTGGCCCTTCGAGGTGTAGACGGCGAACAACCCGTCAACGATGCCGCTGTACGCCTGGAAGGCACCGGAGGCGCTCAGCGTGCCGGCGTCGATGGCGCTCCGCAGGCGGGGAATCTTGCGCAGCTGCGCGACCAGGGCACGCTTGGCCACCAGGCCCTCGGCGTTGCTCTTCTCATAGGACGCGATGGCGGCGTCGTCGGCCCGCCTGCTGGCGGCCAGCTGGCTGACTGGTGACCGGCGCTGGCTGCTCAGCCACAGGAACGTCGCCGAGCGCTCCTGCTCTAGCGCTGTCAGCAGCGACTGGGTCGACTTCGAGGTCGCGGCGCCAAGGCGGTTGAAATTGCGCTCGGCGAGGGCGTTGCCGAGCGTGATGCTCGCGAGAAAGACCCACAGCGAGACCAGGGCCACTAGCGGGACGAGGAGCAGCCCGACCAGCGTCGTCCGGATCGACCGGGTCCTGGTCCGCTTGACGGTGCCTGGCTGAACCTGGCCCAGGCGGTCCGTGGCCAGCATAGCCTCGGCGGACCGGGTCATGCCCTGGTCGGCCCGGCCCCGCTGCCTCGGCTTCACCATGACGCCCCTTCCTGAGACTGCAATCTTTCATCTCTGTGCGAGAGAATAACGTTCTCGCATTGTTTCCTCCATGTTTCACGGAAAGCTGCGCTTCTTCGCCAGCTTGTCGCGCCCCTGGTCTGGCGTCATCGGGGCAAGGCGGGCCGTTCCGATCGCCCGGCAGGTACGCGCCTGAGCTTCCGGCCGGCCGCACCTTAACGCGCCGGCCGGCCGGAAGCCCGAATGGGCCACTGCCGATCTCCCCGATGGGCGGGAAATGAGCGGCCGGCTAGGGGTAGGAACCGACAGAAATCAGTGCAGTCCGAGGAGACCGGCGGTGTTCCCGCGCAGCACCTTGCGCGTGATCGCCGGATCGCAGCCTGCCAGCCGCTGGACGTAGTCGAGCGGCGTCCTGATGCCCTCGGGGTGCGGGTAGTCCGAGCCGAACAAGACGTGGTCGGCACCGATGGCGTCGATAAGGTCGCCGACGTCGTCCTCAGGGAACGGGCAGACCCAGAGGTGCTCCGCCAGTGCCTCGCTCGGCCGGGGAGGAAGCTGGCCGCCGATCATGGGACCGCGGCGGCCGAGCGCCGCCGCCTTGTCGACCGTCTTGAACAGCGGCTTCAGCCAGCCTGAGCCGTTCTCGATAGAGAGGATCCGCAGTGCGGGATGGCGGCCGAAGAGGTTGTGCAGCGTCAGCGCGATGAGCGTGTCGACGACCGGGCGCTCGGTGTTGCACAGAGCCCACTGGAGCGGCGACTGCTGGTGCGAGGGATTGGCCGGGTTCTCCGACCAGTGCGTGCCGTAGAAATGCTGGTAGCCGCTGTTCGAGACGTGGAAGACCACCGGGATCCCGGCCTCGGCGACGGTCGCCCAGAACCGGTCGAACACCGGGTCGGCCGGGGAGCGGCCGCCGATCGGTCCGGGGCACAAGTGCACCAGGCGGGCGCCGGCGTCCATGACCCGGTGCAGTTCTGTCATGGCGTGATCGATGTCGAGCAGCGACAGCATCGGCACGGAGAAGATCCGCCCGTCGGCTCCGTACCCCCAGTCCTCCTCCAGCCAGCGGTTGAACGCGCGGAGGCTGGCATACGCGAGCCTGATGTCGTCGCGGAGGTCGTACTCGACGGCGACGCCCAGGGTGGGGAGCATGATCGTGGCCTCGACGTCCTGCTCGTCCATCAGCTTCAGCCGGGCCGACTTCTCGATGAACTCAGGGTGCTCCCTGACGCTGATCACCTCACGGTGCGTGAACCCGTCGGCGACCCCGCCGACGAACAGTCCCTGCAGGGCGCCGGGAGCCGAGGCGTAGTCGCCGGGCATCACGCTCATGAACGTGCGCCGGTTCCCGAGGAAGATGCGGCCGAGGCCGTCGGCGCCACGCTCGACGCGGATGGTCTCGTCCTTGAAGCGTGCCTCGATATGACGCGAGAAGCAGTCGTCGGGCTCGTAGTAATGCTCGTCGGCGTCGATTAGCTGGTAGTCCATCGCCGCGTACCTCCGGACGGCCCGTCAGCAAGGCCGAGGCAAATTAAAGAAGTAAATGCTCAGTTATTAGCGTCTAGCGCCCGCGCTGACCTGTCAAGGAGCGCCGTCAAGGACCACCCGGGACCCTAGCAAGGAAGCGCTTACTCACTATATCGTGGCGGCCTGGGCGGCCACTACATAAGATGAGTGAGCCTTCGCTCGATTCGGCCTCGGCCGCGGTCGGCTGTCAGCGTTCCTTCCACGGTGTCGGGCCGGTAGGAGTGTCACCATGAAAGTTGTCGTCGCATACGAGGTCGGCAAGCCGCTCGTGCTCGAGGACCTGCCCGCTCCGAGCGTCGGGCCACGGGACGTGCTGGTGCGGGTGACGGCGAGCGGCATCTGTCACACGGACCTGAACGTCATCAGCGGGCAGTCGGCGCTGCCCCTGCCGATCGTGCCCGGGCACGAGGGCTGCGGGATCGTGGAGGAGGTCGGACCCGAGGTGCGCCGGGTCCGAGTCGGCGACCGTGTGCTCGCGTCGGTCACGCCCGCGTGCGGTAGCTGCTGGTGGTGCGTGAACGGCATGTCTAACCACTGCGAGCTCAATCCGGCGGTGAAGGCGGCGCTCAGGTTCGAGCTCGGCGACGGCCGCAAGGCCGCCGCGGTCTGCGGCTGCGGCACGTTCGCCGAGGCCATGGTCGTGCACGAGGCGTCGCTCGTCCCGGTGCAGACCGACCTGGCCGACGACCAGCTCGCCCTGCTCGGCTGCGGGGTCACGACCGGCCTGGGCGCGGCGCTCAACACCGCCGCGGTCGTCCCGGGCTCGAGCGTGGCAGTGATCGGCTGCGGCGGCGTGGGCCAGTCGGTGATCCAGGGTGCGCGCATCGCCGGAGCGGCGACGATCATCGCCATCGACCCGGTGCAAGGCCGACGCGAGGCCAGCCTGACCATGGGGGCCACGCACACCGTCGACCCGGCAGCGGCGGACCCCGTCGAGCAGGTCCGGGGTCTGACCAGCGGGCGGGGGGCCGACTACAGCTTCGAGGTGGTCGGGCGGCCCGAGCTCATGGTGCAGGCCTTCGACCTGGCCCGCGCCGCGGGAACGGTGACGCTCGTCGGCATGCCGGCCGTCGGCGACACTCTGACGCTGCCGGCCATCCGTGCGGTCTTCTCCGGCAAGCGCCTCGCCGGGTCCGTTGTCGGCGGGGCGCAGATCCTGCGCGACTTCCCGCGCTTCATCAGGCTCGCCGAGTCCGGCAAGCTGGACCTCGGGTCCATGATCTCGCACCGCATCACGCTCGAGGAGGTCAACGACGGCATCGACCTGCTGACCCGGGCCGACGGAGTGCGGACCGTCATTGTCTAGTTCCGTGCCCGGGGCACTGCGGCGGTTCGACCTGACCGGCCGGGTGGCGGTGGTGACGGGAGCCTCGTCAGGACTCGGCGAGGCACTCGCCCGGGCGCTGGCCTCGGTCGGTGCTCGGGTGGCAGTCGTGGCCCGCCGCTACGACCGACTCGCTGCGCTGGCCGAGGAGATCGGGGGCCTGGCGATCGGCTGTGACCTGCTCGACCTGGCGCAGGCGGCACAGGTCGTCGGCCGGGTCGCCGGCGAGCTGGGCGGTCCCGAGATCCTGGTGAACGCGGCCGGCCACTTCTTCAGCCGCGAGCCGGCCGAGCGCGAGTCGGTGGAGGCGATCCGCCAGACGCTCGACCTGAACCTGGTGGCGCCGTTCCTGCTGTCCCAGGACGCCTTTCCGCACATGGTCGCGGCGGGGCGGGGATCGATCGTCAACGTGTCGTCGATCAGCGGGCTGGTCGGCATCCCCGGGATCCCGCAGGCGTCGTACGCCGCCAGCAAGCTCGGGCTGTCCGGGCTCACGGCCGAGCTTGCCGTGCAGTGGGCCAGGCATGCCATCCGGGTGAATACGGTTGCCCCCGGGTTCTTCCGCAGCGAGATCACGCGGGAACTGTTCGAGGACGAGCGCTCCGCGGCGTGGCTGCGGCGCAACACGCCGCTGCCGGCTGACGGCAGCGCCGACGACTTCGCGGGTGCGGTGCTCTGGCTCGTCAGTGATGCCGGACGGTACGTGACCGGGCAGACGATCGTCGTCGACGGCGGCTGGACCGCCCGCTAGCCAGGGTCCAGCCGGCGGACGGGGTGCTCAGGTCATCGAGTCGGCGCGGTAGTGGCAGCGCCACTCGACCACCTTTCCCGCCGCGCCGACGCGCATCGAGTCGGCCCCGTGCCTGACGGTCCCGTCGGGGGAGTAGCAGGTGTAGACGAGGACGACTGCGTCGGTGCCCGCGTACGTGGCGTCGAGCGTGTACCGGATCCCGGGCGTACGGCGCAGCGCGTAGTCGACGTAGGCGCGCAGCGCGTCGTGCCCGTCGATCGTCGTCTTCGCCGGATCACCAGTGAGCCTTGGGACGAACGGCGAGCTGAAGACGACGTCGGCGGCGAACGGCGTCATGATCGTGGCGAGGTCACCGGTGTTCCACCCCTCGTCCCAGTGTCGCCGCAGGTACGCGACCGTCGCGTCGTCGAGCATCCCGGGCCCTCCCTGCTGAGCAAGCACTTACTCTACTATAGTGATGTGATCGGCGTCGGGAGGCACCGTGGACTTCAGGATGGGCGAGGGCGCCACGGCGCTCCGGGGTGAGCTGCGCAGCCTGGTGCGGGAGCACGTCCCAGCGGGCTTCATCGGGGCGTTCACCGACGACCCGGCCGATCTCGAGGTCGCGCAGCGGTTCTGTCGGGTGCTTGCCGAGCGCGGCCTGCTCTGCCTCGCCTGGCCGCAGGAGTTCGGCGGCCGCGGCGCGTCGGCGTGGGAGCAGACCGTGGTACGGGAGGAGATGTGGGCGCATCACGAGCCCCGCGGCGCCCAGTACATGGGCGTGAACTGGGTGGGCCCGACGATCATGCGGCACGGCACCCCGGAGCAGCTCCGCGCCCACCTCCCGCCGATCGCGAGCGGTGAGGTGATCTGGTGTCAGGGTTTCAGCGAGCCGAATGCGGGCTCCGACCTGGCATCGCTGCGCACGACAGCCCGGCGCGACGGTGCGGGCTTTCGCGTATCGGGACAGAAGATCTGGACTTCTTACGCCACGATGGCGCAATGGTGCTTCCTCCTTGCCCGGACCTCGACGGGGGACAAGAAGCAGCACGGCCTGACGATCTTCCTGGTTCCGATGTCCGCCGCGGGAATCGAGGTGCGGCCTATCCGGTGCCTGATGGGCCCGCACCATCTCAACGAGGTCTTCTTCGACGACGTCTGGGTGAGCGAGGCCGGCGTTCTCGGCGCCGTGGACCAGGGCTGGAAGGTGGTGCAGGAGGTGCTGGCGTTCGAGCGCGTGGGCATCGCCCGCTACGCCCGCTGCGAGCGCTTGCTGCAGGCGGCGCCGTCCGTGCTCGGCGAAGAGTGGGACGCCCTCCCGGCCGAGCTCCGGGGCCGGTGGGCGCGGATGCTCATGCACTGCCGTCGGGCCCGGCTGCTCGCGTACCGGGTGGTGTCGCTGCAGAGCGAGGGCAGGGTGAGCCCCGGCGACGCCGCCGCCTACCGGATCGCGGTGACCAGGCTCGACCAGGAAAGCGCGGAAGTGCTCATGGAGATCGCCGGGCTGGTGTCGCTCACCGGCGCCGACGGGCACAGGTTCCGTGGTGCGGTGGAGGACCACTGGCGCTACTCGCAGGCAGCCACGGTTTCCTCGGGAAGCATCGAGATGCAGCGGATCCTGCTGGCCAGGTCCATGCTGGCGGCGCCCGGCGGGCGGAAGGCATCATGAATATCGAGCTGAGCGAGGAAGCGACCCAGTACGGGCGGCTGGCGCTCCGGGCCCTTGAGGCGGCCGGCGCAGACCAGCTTGCCGTGCTGGCGCAGCAGGAGCCCGGCCGGCGCGGTAGTGTCATCGCGCCGGTCCTTGGCGAGCTGGGCGCGTGGGAGCTCGATCCACGGGGTGACGCCGACGAGCTGGAGGCGGCGGCCGCGCTCTGCCGCAGCGCCGGCTACTGGGCCGTCGCCTATCCGCTGGCCGAGCGCCTCGCCCGCCCTGGCGACCTGGACGTCGACGGGCTGATCGTCGTGGCCGGCTCGGCTCCGGCGGCGGCGGTGGCAGGCGTCGACCTGCGCTGGGCAGCGGTCACCCTGGACGGGCGCCGCAGCAGGGCCGTCGCCCGGCCGTCGAGCACGCCGTCCGGGCTGGCGTTCACCGCGGAGCTAGACCTGCACCCGGTGGACGGGCAGGGCGCCGGGGATGTGGCACTTGGCCTGGTCCTGCCGTGCTGGACGCTCCTCGGCATGCTGGACCGGGCCATCGACCTCACCCGGGCGCACGTGCTCGTCCGGGAGCAGTTCGGCCAGCCGCTCGCAGCCTTCCAGGGCGTCCAGTTCCAGCTCACCGACGCCGAGGTCGAGCGCAGCGGGCTCGAGGTCCTCGCCAGGTACGCGCTGTGGAGCATGCAGGCCGGCCTCGTGGATGCGCTCGACGACGCACTCGCGCTCCGGCTTGCGGCCATCGAGGCGGCCGAGGTCGTGTTCCGGGTTGCGCACCAGCTGCACGGCGCCAGTGGCTTCTGCGACGAGACCGCGCTGTCGTGGCTGTCGCGCTACAGCCAGCCGCTGCGCCGGCTTCCGCTGGGCCCGTCGGCGACCCGCGAGGCGCTGACCAGCCGGCTGGGCAGGACGGGCCTGCGCGGGCCGTTCAGCGAGCCGATGGGCTCCTGACGCCATGGCCTACAACCTTCCAGGGGAGCTGACCGTCGAAAGTGACGGCCCGGTGCGCACGGTCATCATCAGCCGGCCCGCCGAGCTGAACGCCGTCAACCAGCCGCTGCACTGGGCGCTCGCCAACGTCTGGCAGCAGCTAGCCGCCGACCGCGCGGCCAGGGTGGTGATTCTCACCGGCGCGGGCCGCGCGTTCAGCGCGGGCGGCGACCTCGACTGGATCACCTCCTTCCTCGACGATCCGGTCGCCAGGGACGAGAGCCTCCGGGAGGGCGCGCAGATCATCGAGGAGATGCTCCGCTTCCCGCTGCCGGTGATCGCGGCGGTCAACGGCCCGGCCGTGGGGCTTGGCTGCAGCCTGGCTGTCCTGTGCGACGTCGTGCTGATGTCGCAGGCCGGGTACCTGGCCGATCCGCATGTCGCGGTCGGCCTGGTAGCCGGGGACGGAGGCGCGGCGTTCTGGCCGCTGCTCACCCCGATCCTGCGGTCTCGCGAGTACCTGTACACCGGTGACCGGATCGACGCGCCCACGGCCGTCGAGCTGGGCCTCGCCTCCCGCGCCACGTCGCCGGAAGACTTGCTGCCGCAGGCCAGGCGGCTGGCCGAGCGGCTGGCCGCCCAGCCGGCCGAGGCGCTTCGGGGAACCAAGCGGGTACTCAACATGTACCTGTCTCAGGCACTAAGTGGTGCCATGCAGGCTGGCTTCGCTGCCGAGGCGGTCACCATGCAGTCCGCCGAGCACCGTGAGCGGCTCCTGGCCCTCCGGCAGAAGGCACGCTGACGATGCCTGCCGCGCCCGGTGATGTGGCCGAGTTTCGGGCTGGCGTGCGCGACTGGTGCCGGGCGCACGTGCCAGCGGGCTGGCGGCAGGCGCAGACCGGAGTGAGCGACCAGGAGTTCGTCAGCTTCCAGCAGGCCTGGTTCGCCGAGCTGCGTGACGCCGGGTTCGCCGTGCCGCACTGGCCGAGGCAGTGGGGCGGCGGGATGTCCGTCGCCGAGCAGGTCGTCCTCTACTCCGAGCTCGCCGCCCACGACGCGCCCCGGCTGGTCCTGGCCTTCGTCGCCATCCACCACGCCGCTGCCACGCTGCTCGCCGCCGGCACCGACGAGCAGCGCCAGCGCCACCTCCCGGCGATCCTGGACGGCGAGATCTGGGCTCAGGGCTTCTCCGAGCCGGAGGCAGGGTCCGACCTGGCCAGCCTGCGCACGACCGCGCGGAAGGAAGGCGATGCCTTCGTCGTGAGCGGCCAGAAGCTGTGGGCGAGCGGTGCCCTGCACGCCGACTGGTGCCTGCTCCTTGCCCGTACCGATCCGGCTGCACCCAAGCGGCGCGGCATCTCGTACTTCCTGCTCGACATGCGGACGCCTGGAATCGACGTCCGCCCCATTCGCCAGGCGACCGGCGAGTCCCACTTCTGCGAGATCTTCCTCAGTGACGTCGTCATCCCGGCCACGCAGCTCGTCGGCCCGGAGAACGCTGGCTGGCAGGTGGCGCAGGAGACGCTGGGCACCGAGCGCGGCATGACCATGCTCGAGCTGGCGGAGCGGCTTGGCAACTCGGGCCTGCGGTGGCTGGTGGAGACCTGCTCGCGGCGCAGGCCCGATGGCGGGCGCCCGGTCGACGACTCGCTGGTGGCCGACCGGCTGGCGGTCTTCGAGACGGAGGTCGCCGGCCTGCGGGCGCTCTGCCGCGATCTGGTGCTACGGCACGAGGCGGGCACCGCCGGCCCGGCCGACGCCTCGATCGTCAAGCTCTACTACAGCGAGCTGCTGCAGCGGATGACGGATTTCGGCGCCGGCGTCGCCGGGCTGGCGGCCCACACCGAGCTCGCTAAGCCGGTCTCGAGCGGGTGGGAGTCGGGCGCGTGGGTCCTCGACTTCATCGGCTCGTGGGAATGGACGATCCCAGGCGGGGCGAGCGAGATCCAGCGCACCATCATCGCCGAGCGCGGCCTCGGGCTGCCCAGAGAGCCGGCCGGACAGTGACGTCCGCCGACTTCGCCGAGATTCACGACGAGCTCCGGGCCGTCGCACGCGACCTGCTGGGCGGTACTACCCGCGACGCTCGCCGCGGTGCCGGCCGGGCGGGGCGTCCTGCCGCGGTCGAATGGCGGCAGCTCGCGGCGTCAGGGTGGCTCGGCCTGGAGATCCCGGCGGCGCTAGACGGGGCAGGTGCCACCTTCGCCGAGGTCGCCGTCATCGTGACGGAGCTCGGCCGCGCTGCCGCACGCAGCTCATACCTCGGGGCTGTCGTTCTCGGGACGGGGACACTTACCTTGCTTGCGGCGAGCCCTGGCCGGGACGAGCTGCTCCGCCAGGCGGCATCGGGCGCGGTCCGCCCGGCCGCAGCGCTGGCGGACGGCACGGACGGACGCGTGGCTGGCGGCGTGCCGTTTCGGATCGAGCGGTCGTCCCGCGGGCTGCGGCTGCACGGCAGGGCGGCGTTCGTGCCCGACGTGACCGAAGCCGACCGCCTGCTGCTGCTGGCGCTCGACCCCGCGGGAGCAGCCGTGATCGCGGCGGTCGAGCCGCAGGCGCGCGGAGTCGGCTGCGTCAGACAGCCCGTGCTGGACGCGACCCGCAGTCTTGGCCTGGTGACCGCCGATGGCGTCGAGGTCAGCGAGGATTCCATCTGGCGGTTCGGCGGAGATCCGGATGCCGCCGTCGCCCGGCTGCTCGACCGAGCTGCCGTTGCCGTGGCCTGCGACAGCCTCGGCCTGAGCGAGGCGATGCTGGACGCGACCGTCGCCTACGCGAAGGTACGGGAGCAGTTCGGGCGGCCGATCGGATCGTTTCAGGCCGTCAAGCATGCCTGCGCCGACATGCTGGTTCAGATCTCGGTATCGCGGCACCTCGTGCTCGCCGCGGTGCAGGGGCTGGCCGACGACGACCCGGCCGCCTCGGTGGCGGCCTCGATGGCGAAGTCGCACGCGTGCGGCGCCGCGGTCGACGTCGTCGGCAAGGCGATGCAGCTGCACGGCGGCATCGGCTACACGTGGGAGAGCGGCATCCACGCCTACCTGAAGCGCGCGTCCCTGAACCGCTCGCTGTTCGGATCGCCCGCGGCCCACCGGGCGCGGCTGGCGCAGCGGTACCGGTGATAGCGGTACCGGTGATCAGGTGACGCTGATCGCGCGCTCGGGACAGTTACCCGCTGCCCTGCTTGCCTTCGCCTCGAACCCGGCGGGAACCTCGGCGACCGTCACCATGGCGTGCCCCTCGTCGTCCAGGGAGAACACCTCTGGGCAGAGCGCCCAGCACTGGGCATGGCCCTGGCACAGGTCTGGATCCACGGTGATCTTCATCGGTCGTTCCCTCCAGGTTCAGGTCAGATCAGAACGTAGCCGACAGCGCCCACGGCCCCTCGGTGAAGGGCTGGCCGAGCACCTGCATGCTGTAGGCGATGCGCCCGGTGGTCGTGCCCGGGGGCGCGCTGCACAGCACGAGGGCGGCATCTGCCATGGCCGTGTCAGGCTCGACCGGAGCGTTGGCCGGCGTATGCGGCGACACGACGGCCACGCCGGGAGTCATCACCAGGCCGGAGGTGCCGAGGGCGTTGACGCTCACGCCGGAGCCGTGCAGTTCCGCCGCCAGGCCAGTGGTAAGCCGTTCGAGCGACGCCTTGCACATTCCGTAGGGCGTGCAGCCGTCACTCGCCCAGTCCGGGTAGGGCGGCCCCTTCGGATGCCGGGCCTGCTTGGATGTGACATTCAGGACCCAGCCGCGTTTCCGGGCGACCATTCCGGGAATCGCGAGCTGGCACAGCCTGAATGGCGCGTGCACCATCATCTGGAACATCAGCGCGTAACGGCGCTCGCGGACGTCGAGCGCGGGACCGTAGAAGTTCACGCCGGCATTGTTCACCAGCGTGTCCACCGGTCCGAGCGCTGCCTGCGCGCGGGCCACGATGGTCTCGACGTCCCCGGGCGCGGTGAGGTCGGCGGGGATGGCCGCCGCCTGGCCCCCGTTCGCCCTGATGCGGTCAGCGACCTCCTCGAGCGAGCCGGGAAGGCGGGACGTACCCGGGGCGACCGTTCGTGCCACCAGCGCGACAGCCGCCCCCTCGGCCGCGAACCGCTCGGCGATGTGCTGTCCGATGCCGCGGCTCGCGCCGGTGACGATCGCCACCCGGCCATCCATCAGTCCCACGAGCACTCCCAGGTAAGCCGGCCGAGCCGGCAGCACCCGGCCCCCGGTCACTCTAGCAAAGTAAGCACATACTCTCTATTGTTGGCGGGGAGGCCGCCAGGTCGCCACGGGAAGGACATGAGCCATGCACGACATCGTGATCCGTCACGGCGAGGTGGTCGACGGGACGGGCGCGGGCCCCGTGCGGGCCGACGTGGCGATCGACGGCGAGCAGATCACCGAGATTGGCGTCGTGAGCGACCGGGGCCGCCGCGAGATCGACGCCACGGACCGGCTCGTGACGCCCGGGTTCGTGGACATCCACACTCACCTCGACGCCCAGTTGTTCTGGGACCCGGCCGCAAGCTCGTCGTGCTGGCACGGCGTGACCACGGTGGTGCTCGGCAACTGCGGGGTCACCTTCGCTCCTGTCCGCCCTGGTCAGGAGAAGTACCTGGCCGCGATGATGGACGCCGTCGAGGACATCCCGGCCGACACGATCATGGCCGGCCTGGACTGGGGCTGGGAAACCTACGGTGAGTACCTGCGGGCGCTAGCCGCGCGCCGTCTCGGCGTGAACGTCGGCGGCATGATGGGCCACGCCGCCCTGCGGTACTACGTCATGGGCGCGCGGAGCCTGGACGAGGCGCCGGCCTCGCCGGACGACATCGCCGCGATGGCCAAGGTGATGGCCGAGGCGATGGACTCCGGAGCGCTCGGTTTCTCCACCTCTCGCAGCTTCCTGCACACGGTGCCCGACGGGACGCCGCTGCCAGGGACGTTCGCCCGGCCCGGCGAGCTCGCCGCCATCGCCGGCGCTCTGGGCGAGCGCGGGCGAGGCGTGATCGAGGTCGTGCCTAGGATCGGTGAGCGCGACGGGGCCGAGCGGGAGAACTCGGTGGCCGAGCTGGCGTGGATGGAGGAAGTGAGCAGGGCGTCCGGCCGGCCGCTGACGTTCGCCATCACGCAGAGCGACCGCCGCCCGGGCCTGTGGTCCTGGGTGATGGCGGAGGTCGCAGCGGCCCGCGGACGCGGGGCCGATCTGCGGCCGCAGACCTCGGCCCGCGGCACGGCGATACTCTACGGACTGGCGGGCCGGACACCATACGACGCGCTGCCCGCCTGGGCAGAGCTCATGGCCAGGCCCTGGCCGGCGCGCGTCGCCGCGCTGGCCGACGACGACCTGCGCCACCGGCTGGCGCAAGAGGCCAGCCAGCCTGCCAGCCTGTCAGGCCCGCTAGCGCCGAAGGACCCGGCCAGGCTGTACCTGCTGCCGCCCGGCCTGGCCAGCTACGACGTGCGGCCGGAGAACAGCCTCGCCGCCGAGGCCGCGCGCCGGGGCACGACGCCTGCGGGCGCGTTCCTCGACTACACGGTGCAGACCGGCGGCCTCGGCCTGCTGTACTACCCCGTGCTCAACTCCGACCTCGGCGCCGTCGCCGCGATGATCACCAACCCGGACGTGGTGATCGGCCTTGGCGACGCCGGTGCGCACGTGGCCCTGACCATGGACGCTGGCCAGCCGTCGTACGTGCTCAGCCACTGGGTCCGCGACGAGGGCCTGCTCGACATCGGAACGGCGATCCGCAAGCTCACGCTGGAAGGTGCCGAGCTGTTCGGCCTGGCCGGCCGGGGGCGGCTGACGTCCGGCGCCTTCGCCGACGTGAACGTCGTCGACCTGGAAGGCCTTCGGCTGCGGACGCCGGACATGGTGGCCGACCTGCCACTCGGCGCCAGCCGCTACGTGCAGCGTGCGCAGGGCTACGACTACACGCTCGTCAACGGGAAGGTGATCGTCGACCACGACGAGCTGACCGGCGAGCGCCCCGGTCACGTGTTCCGGTGAGCCGCCAGAATGCAGGCAGGACCCGCGTCGCGATGGCGGGCAGCCTGAGCTCCCGCCCTCACGCCCGGTCGGGTTCGTGGCGGCCTGGCGTCGGGTCAGCTCGGCTCTCGCTCAGGGTTTCGAGCAGGGCGTGGGTGTCCTGCTGGAACACTCTGATCTCCGATACCAGCCCGCCGGAGAACGAGAACAGCTCGACAACGTCGACTGTCGCCGACCGGCCCGATGCCATGGCGGTCCAGGTCTGCGTCGTCACCTGCACGACGCAGTCGCCGCAGCCGAGTATCCGGGGGCTGCCGATAGAGCGCTGCCAGAAGCTTCCGAAGATGGTGCCCATCCTGGCCACGCCGTCGTGACCGTTGTGCCAGCCACCGTGCGGCAAAGACGCTGGCTGCTCGATGCGGATGTCCGGATGGAAGAGCTGGCGTGCTCCCGCGCCGTCGCCAGCCTGAAAGCGACGGGCCAGTTCGGTGACGATCGCTACGCCAGAGCTCGTGTCCGCACCCGGTCCGCTCACCTGGTGGTCCACCGGTCAGCGCCGTCGGCGGGTCGGCTGGATGACGGGAAAGAAGCCCTTGACCGTACCCTCGCTGATCAGGGTCACGGCGCGATTGCGATCGAACTTCTTGGAGTGGTGGCTCTCCAGTGCCAGGATGAGCGCCATTCCCATGACCGCGCGGGCCGAGATGTCCGGCGACTCGAACGGGAAGCCGTACCTGTCCTCGACCTCACGCCACGCCTCGGCCAGGCGGTCCATCGCTACGGCGAAGTTCTCACGGTAAAACCGCTGCGCTACCTGAGGATCTCCGAAGAGCACCAGGCCAAGAAGCGGCAGCACCTCTTCCAGCGTCGAGACAAGCTGCCGGTAAAGGCCCGTCATCGTCGCAAGCTGACGCTCGGGCGTCAGCGGCTGGTCCCGGTCGACGACCGCTGTCGCGGCGACCAGATCATCCACGGCCTTCTTGAGCGGTTCGACGACGGCCTCGAAGAACAGCTGATCCTTGCTCTCGAAATGGCGGTAGATCACGCCTTCGCTGATGCCGCTGTGCTCGGCGATCACCTTGATCGTCGTGCCGTTCATGTCGCCAGTCTCGGTGAACGCGCGCCTCGCGGCGGCCAGGATCGAGCTCTTCCGAGCCTCGGCGGTCAGCCGCCGACGCACGGGTGGCGTGTCACCGGCAGACGTGGCCGGGCTGGTGGCCGACTTAGTCACGAGGTGCCCTCGCCTCCGGAGCGCCAGGCGTGGTGAGTGTGCGCATACTTCCATGCTACTGCTCGGGCGGCACGCACTCGCGGGCAAACGCGCCGCCCGGGATTGGATCACGAGGCGGCCAGCCTTCGGCAGGCTGCGATGATACATAGATTCTCGCTGATGAGAATGATATTCTTGCAGATACGAGTAGCTAGATCCGACCAGGCGGGAGCGGGCCATGTTTCGTTGCTTGCCGAAGCGTGCGGCGCTTGCCTCGTTGCTGAGCCGGCTTCAGCCACCCGCGCCTCCCCGGCGCTACTACAGCAAGACCTGGGACGAGCGTGCCCGCCGCCGGGCTGCTTCGGGGCGTAGCCGCGGGAGCGCACCGGGCGCGGGCGGCTCGCAGCATGCTCCTGCGACGGCTGACCAGCCCGCTCGCGAGAGCTGAGCAGACGCGAGGCAGCGCCGAAAGGAGCGAGGGGTGCGGCTAGGGTTCATCGGTACCGGACGGATGGGCCGCCCCATGGTGCGCAGGCTGGTCGCGGCAGGCTACGACGTCCGCGCGCTTGGCCGGTCGGCACAGACCAGGCAGGCCCTGGCGGACGACGGCGCGCAGCCGGTCAGCGACCTCGTTGCCGTCGCCGCCGGCGCCGACGTCGTGCTGGTCTGCGTCTTCACCGACGAGCAGGTCAGGGAGGTCTGCCTGGACAGCGAGTTGCTCGCGGAGATGCCAGGCGGGTCGATCGTGGTCGTGCACACGACGGGGAGCCCGCGCACAGCGGAGGCCGTCGCCGCCCGCGCGGCGCTGCGCGGAATCAGCGTGATCGACGCTCCCGTCAGCGGTGGCCCGCACGACGTCGCGGCCGGCCGGGTGACTCTGTTCGTCGGAGGGTCAGACGACGCGGTGGCGCGGATCGAGCCGGTGCTGCGAAGCTACGGCGACCCGGTGCTGCACGTAGGCAAGGCAGGTGCCGGTCAGTGCGTGAAACTGGTCAACAACGCGCTGTTCGCGGCCCAGATCGGACTGCTGGCCGACGCGGCCCGGCTCGGCAGCGAGCTTGGGATAGCCGAGAATGTCCTGCTTACTGCGCTGTCGCACGGGAGCTCGGCGAGTCGTGCCCTGGCCGGAGCCGTGTCGCGGGGGTCTGTCACAGCGTTCGCCGAAGCCGTCGGTGACTTCCTGAAAAAGGACGTAGAGGCCGTCAGGACGGCAGCCGCCGACCTCGGCGGCGACCTCCGCACGCTGGAAGGCGCGATCGGCGCCCTGGCCCTGCTGTAGCGCGCGGGCGTGCTCGCCGGTCCCGTCAGCCCGGCCCGTCGACGAGCCGCACCGGAGCTGCTTGAGGCAAAGGAAGCCCAGACCCTTCATGGCGTGTACCAAGTGCAAATGCCGGGAACAGGTGCGCGGCGAGGACCAGGAACGAAGGTCCAATTCCTATTACGGGATAGGGCCCAGCGCCGAGCGGGCCAAGCTCGGCAACCAGAACACATACGGGGGTTTCTTACATGGCACTGGTACGAAAGCTCGCGATTTCCTCGGGCCTAGCGCTCGCCGTCTTCGCCCTGAGCCCGGTAGCGGCGGACGCCGGGACGGGCACGCCGTTTAGCGGTTCGTTCTCCGGAACATCGACCGTCCACTTTGTCACCGAGCCACCACCGCAATTCCCGGGGACTCTATGCAACACCACGACGCCGTGCGCAGTGGGCACCGCGACAGGAACCGGCAAGCTCTCTCATATCGGGCAGGTCAGCGCGACCGGCACCGTCGCGATTCGCTTCACGGGTGGCGGCGCCTTCACCGATGCGGGTCAGCTCGTGCTGACGGCCAAGGGTGGCACGCTGGCCGTGGACTTCGCGGGAACCGGGCAAGTCACCAGCGTGGGAGGCTTCATCATCGGAAGCACCACGCAGGCCACGGTTACTGAGCACATTCTCGCCGGGACCGGCAAATTCGTCGGCGTCACCGGGACCGCCACCGCCGATCAGATAGGCACTCTTACCGCGATCAACCTGGGCTCGGACTGCTTGGGCGCGCCCAACAACCCGTGCCTTCAGTTCACCAGCTTCGACTCCGGCACCTGGAGCGGAACCATCAACCGTTAGGACTCAAGCCGATCCGCGGCCAGAGGGGCACCCCGAGGCGGGAGCCCCTCTGACCGCCCTGAGCATTATGCAGTCTGAGGCAGTAGGGGGCCGGGCTTCATGGATTCGGGCGCCGCCCTAGCCTCCAGAGCTATGTGACCGGGCGATCGACCACGCAGCGTTACTCCAGCGCAGGATGAGTGGCTGGTCGACTTCTCCGGTGGTGTCGCAGTTCTGCGAGCATGAGCCGCCTATTGCCCAGGCGGTGCCGTCGGGGAGCACGGATACTCCGGTGAGGAACGTACTGCCGGTGCCCGGGCTCGCTGCTCGTGACCAGGTCGCTCCGTTCCAGCGCAGGATCAGCGCGCGGTCTTGTTCTGATGCTGTCGAGCCGCACGACGAGACGCAGTACCAGCCAGTTGCCCATGCGCGTGCTCCGGGCGCGGCCTGCACATCAGACACCATGGCGCTCCTGCCGGGGCTGGGAGCCGGGATAGCGGTCCAGGCTGACCCGTTCCAGCGCAGGATCAGCGTCCGCAGTTCGGGCGCTGCCGTGCCACACCTGGCGGTACAGGAGAAGCCCGCCGCCCAGGCGCCGCCATCGGGCGCGGCAGCTACAGTCCGAAGGCCCCCGGCAATTCCCGGGGTTGGACTGGGGATTCGTGACCAGGCTGAGCCGTTCCAGCGCAGGGTCAGCGTCCCCGCCACGGCAGACGATCCGGTGCAGCGTGCGGTGCAGTACCAGCCCACCGCCCAGGCGGTGCCGCCCGGGCCGGTGCTCACCGACCGCAGAATCGCGCTGGCCGGGCTCGAACTGGCGACCCGTGACCAGGCTGAGCCATTCCAGCGCAGGATCAGCGCCCGGTCAGGTGCCAGCGCGGGGCCGCAGGAAGATGCGCAGGACACGCCTACCGCCCAGGCGGTGCGTCCCAGCCCTGCGGTGACCGCGTAGAGGCGGGCGTTGCTGATGCTCGGGCCCGGCACTTGCGACCAGGCGTTTCCGTTCCATCGCATAATCAGCGCGTGATCCTTCTCGGCGCTGGTCAGGCACTTTGTATAGCAGGACCATCCGACTGCCCAGGCGCTGCCCGAAGGGCCCGCGCTGACCGCGCGGAGCAGGGCTGCGCTACCGGGGCTCGGGCTGGAGACCTGCGACCAGGAGGACCCGTGCCGGCGCATGATCACTGTCCGGTAGGTCGCTGTAGTGGCCCCACAAGAGGAGCAGGACCACCCAGCTGCCCAGGTGTCGCCGTCAGCTGCGGAACTGACGGCCTCCAGCACCACGCTTCCCGGGGACCTCGTCTCCCAGAACGCGATCCCGGCAGCGATCGCGAGGATGACCATTGGAATCACTCGCCAGCGATAGACCTTCCTGAGTCCAGTCAGGTCAGCGGCACTTTGTGCAACACCGGTCATGGTCGCGTCATCGCGCTGAACGACGGGACGACCGCTGGGTTCCGGCAGCCGTTGGCTCTTGATCCGTCCTCCACGACCTTGCCCGATTCGGCTCATAACTAATGTTATGAGCGCCGTTGCCGAAGATTCTTTCAGCCCGCTGGCCAGCCACCGGTTGTTTTAAGGCGGACTAAGCGAAGCCAATTCGCGCCGGCAGTTCACTTCCACCAGCGGTAGCGTGGCCA
>DASWAA010000399.1:0-3247 GCA_036391385.1 Streptosporangiaceae bacterium | reverse complement strand
CGGGATCACCGGCGCCTACATCGGCGCCATCTCCAACGGCGCTCTCGTCCCGTCCACCGGCGTCTTCGTCACCGACGACACGGCGACCGGCGCTGTCACGGCGTACTCGACGCCACAGCCCCCGGCTCCGGCCAGCGGCATCCCGTCGCCCTAGCCGGTCCTAGCACCGGGTGAGCCCCTGGCGCGGCCGTGCCGCGCCAGGGGCTCACCGCTGTCCGCGCGAGGCGCGCCGGGCCGGGCGGTCGTCGGCGAAGCAGGCGGGCACCGTTATTGTCTGATGGCATGGCAGGTCCGTTCGGCTCGACCGTGGCCGACTACACCGGGACGATCCCCGCGCTGCTCGAACTGGCCGTGCAGCGCGACCCCGGCGGGATCTGGCTGCGGACCGACGAGCTGGAGCTGACCTTCGCGGAGGCGGCCGGGCGGGTCGCCGGGATAGCAGCCCAGCTCGGCGATGCCGGGATCGGCCACGGCGACCTGGTCGTGCTGACC
This sequence comes from Streptosporangiaceae bacterium, assembly GCA_036391385.1. Classification (GTDB taxonomy): domain Bacteria; phylum Actinomycetota; class Actinomycetes; order Streptosporangiales; family Streptosporangiaceae; genus Chersky-822. The sequence goes on along the minus strand of DASWAA010000399.1, from coordinate 2,755 downwards.
GCCAGGACGACCCCGGAGTACCTGCTCAGCTGGCTGGCGCTGGCGATCCTCGGAGCGGTTACGGTGCCGGTCAACCCGGCGAGCACCCCGGCCGAGCTGGCCGGGATCGTGGGCCAGGTCGACCCGCGCGCGGTGCTGTCCGACCCTGACCTTGACCACGTGCTCGATGCGGCGGGCGTGCGGGAGCCGCGGGTACCGGCCGTTATGGATGTGCATCGGCTGGGTGCTGGCCCCACTGGCCAGCCGCTCGCTGACTGGCCGCGTGCCAGGGTCTCGCCGGACGACCTGGCCGTGCTGATCCCGACCTCGGGCACGACGGGGCGTTCCAAGCTGGTCATGCAGACGCACCGCGCGTACGCGATGGCCGGCGAGGGCTTCCCGTACTGGATGGAGCTCGACTCGTCGGACCGGATGATGACGTCGCTGCCGCTGTTCCATATCAACGCGCCGATCTACTCCGTGCTCGGCTCGCTCGCCTGCGGGGCCGGGCTGATCCTGGTGCCGAGGTTCTCGGCCAGCGGATTCCTCGACACGGCGCGCCGGCACGGGGCCACCGAGTTCAACGCGATCGGGGCGATGGTCGAGATCCTGATGCGCCAGCCGGAGCGGCCGGACGACTCCGACAACCCGCTGCGGCTGTGCTACGCGGGGCCGGCGCCGGAGAAGGCGAGGCACCTGGAGATCGAGCGGAGGTTCGGCCTGCGGATCGTGGTCGGCTACGCCATGTCCGAGTCGCCGTACGGGCTGATCTGGCCGCACGGCAAGCGGCCCTACGGCACGCTCGGCACCGTCCGCCAGCACCCGTACCTGGGGAAGATCAACGAGGCGAAGGTCGTGGTGCCGCCCGAGGACGGGCTGGCGGACGGGCGCGAGGCGGGTACCGAGGTTGGTCCGGGTGGCAGCGGGGAGATCCTGCTGCGCAACCCGGTGATCACGCCGGGGTACTGGGGGATGCCGGAGGAGACCGCCGCGGTCAAGACCGCTGACGGCTGGCTGCACACCGGCGACCTGGTCAACGTCAACGAGGACGGCACCTACACCTTCGTCGGACGGCGCAAGGAGGTGCTGCGCCGCCGCGGCGAGAACCTCTCCCCCCTGGAGGTCGAGGAGGTGCTCGACTCACACCCGGCCGTGCTGGAATCCGCCGTGATTGGCGTCACGTCCGAGCTGACGGAGGAGGACATCAAGGCGTTCGTGGTCCCGCAGCCTGGCGCGCCGGTCGACTTCGGTGAACTGCGCGCGTTCGCGGCAGCGCGGTTGTCGGCGTTCAAGGTGCCGCGGTTCTGGCAGCTGATCGACGCGCTGCCGCGGACCCCGACGGCCCGGATCGCCAAGCACAGGCTGCCCGCCGGGCATCAGCCTGGCGAGTACGACGCCGACCCGGCTTAGCGCCGGCGCCGGGCGGCCGCTGGCCTAGCCGTCGATCTCCCTCCAGTCCGGGCGGCCGAACGGATACGGCTGGACGCCGTTGGTCCGGCACCACGCGACGTACTCGCTGGGGCGCCAGGGCTCGCTAAGCCTGGTCAGGTTCTCCGCGCCGGTCGCCTCGATCATGAGCCCGAGCTGGAGCCTGGCGGCTCTCAGAGAGATGATCATCGCTGCGAAGGCAGCGATGAGGCCGACGATGCTGACCCCGAAGAACGTGAGAACCCAGGCCCAGCTCGCGAGGCCGTAGTAGATGTTGACGGAGCAGAGCCAGAAGATCGCCAGGACCCAGCTCGCGCAGCGCGCTACGAAGCCGGCCTTGCGGGCCCGCAGGGTCTCCGCCGCTGGCTGCGGGCCGTACCTTGCCAGGGTCTCCCGGTACGACACCTCGAGAGCCGGGACGTAGCCGAGCCAGAGGAGCTGACGGGTATTTCGGGGGGCTGGCGAGTCGGCAAGTGGCTGCGGGGGCGGCTGCAGTGCCCGCTGCCAGCCCCGGACCAGCGGCGACCGGACGCTGAGCCCGGCGTAGCCCGCCCAGGCAGAGCGGGTCGTCGTCGTCAGCGACAGCCACGCCCAGCTTGCGATCGCGAGCCCGGCGATGCTCAGCGCCGAGACCGCGACCTTCGGCCATAGGCTGGCGGAGTACGACGGGACAACCAGGGTGTCAACCAAGTAGGCGAACCCCGCGCACATCCACACCGCCGACATGCGCGCGCTGTGCTCACGGCTCGCCCGAATCGAGAAGTTCGTCGCATGCGCGACGTACCCAGCAGCCATGACCCTGCCTCAGTGGGTGTGCGCCTGGGTCGAATCGCGGGATCGATCACGGAAAGCGGATCGATCCCGCGATTCATCGCGGCGCGTGGGGTGGGCGAGCGTGCGGCTCGGCTAGATGCGGTAGAAGAGGCTAAGGAAGCGGTCGGCGAGGGCCTGGTCGCCGCGGACCACGCCGCCGCTGATCCGGCCGAACGCGGTCAGGACCATGCTCCCGGCGTCGAACTCGATCACCGCCGGCAGGTCGTCGACGCTGCCCGCCTCGTACGTCATGCCCTCCTCGTTCACCGTGACCCTGGTCGTCCCGGCGTTGTGCCCGGTGGTCACGTTGATGCCGATGGTGAACGGGGTCCGGTCGGCGTCTGGCTTGATCGTGGACTGCCAGATGATGAACATGAACGGCACCAGCAGGTCGGCAGCGTCCGCGGACAGCGCGTGTGCCTGGCCCAGGCCCTCCCTGATGTCCCAGGTGTGCACGCCGAAGTCCATGAGCTGGCCGGCTCCGTAGATGAACGCCGGCACCGGGCCCATGTAGAAGTGCGGCACGATCATCGTC
>DASWAA010000398.1:0-6505 GCA_036391385.1 Streptosporangiaceae bacterium | reverse complement strand
GCGCAAGCCCTGGGCCCGAGCCACGCTGCTGCTAACCCCGCCGCTCGCCTGGTTCCTGGTGATCTACCTGGCCGCGCTGGTGATGCTGCTGGTCACCGCGTTCTGGGAGACGAACTCCTTCACCAACAACCTCGAGCACATTTGGAATCTCGGCAACTTCCAGCAGCTCTTCTCCACGCCTGCTTACCGCTCGATCATCTTCCGGACGGTCGGGATGGCGGCGGGAGTCACCGCGGTCGACGCGGCGATCGCGTTCCCGTTCGCCTACTTCATGGCGCGGGTCGCCTCCAGGCGGACCAGGACGGTCCTGTACGTCGCCATCCTGCTGCCGCTGTGGGCGAGCTACCTGGCCAAGGTCTACGCCTGGCAGCTGATCTTCACCCATGACGGTGTGCTGAACTGGAGCCTGGGCAAGCTGGCCATCGGGCCGCTCAGCCTGATCAACACCAACTGGGCCGTGTTCATCGCCTTCTGCTACATCTGGCTGCCGTACATGGTCATCCCCGTCTACGCGGCCCTGGACCGGATCCCCGGCTCGATGATCGAGGCGTCGCAGGATCTCGGCGGCAGGACCTGGCGGACGACCCGCTCGGTGATCGTGCCGCTGGCGCTGCCGGGAATCGTGGCCGGCTCGATCTTCACGTTCTCGCTGACGCTCGGCGACTACATCACGCCCGAGTTGCTCGGCGGCACCAACTCGGTGTTCATCGGGAGCGTCGCCTATGACAGCTTCCTGTCCAACAACGTGCCGCTCGGCGCGGCGATGGCCATCGTGCCGATCGCGATCATGATCTGCTACCTGCTCGCGGCACGATCGCTCGGCGCCTTCAGGGAGCTGTGATGGAGTCGACCGGCCTGAAGGTCGCGCTGCGGGTCTGGGTGGCGCTCGTCCTGCTGTTCCTGTTCGTGCCGATCCTGCTGATCGTGCTCTACTCCTTCGACCCGGCCACGGTGGAAAGCTGGCCGATTCAGGGCTTCACCGTGCACTGGTTCTCGGTCGCCTGGCATGACCAGGGCGTCCGCACCGCGTTCCTGCTGTCGGTGAAGGTGGGCCTAATGGCGACCGCGATCGCCGTCGTCCTCGGCTCGGCGGTCGCCTATGCCCTGCACAAGTTCAGCTTCTTCGGCCGGGACGCTATCTCGTTCCTGCTCGTGCTGCCGATCGCGCTGCCCGGTATCGTCACCGGTCTGGCGCTGAACTCGTTCTTCTCCTTCAGCAACACCCAGCTGTCGCTGTGGACGATCGTGATCGGGCACGGGACCTTCTGCATCGTCATGGTGTTCAACAACGTCATCGCCCGGCTGCGCAGGATGCCAGGCTCGCTGGCCGAGGCGTCCATGGACCTCGGCGCGCGTGGCTGGCAGACCCAGCTCTACGTCACGCTCCCGTCGGTCCTCACCGCGCTGATCTCCGGCGCGCTGCTGGCCTTCGCGCTGTCCTTCGACGAGGTGGTGGTGACGGTCTTCACCTCGGGCGCGCAGAACACGCTGCCGATCTGGATCTTCGGTCAGCTCCGGCTCGGTCAGCAGCTGCCCGAGGTCAACGCCGTGGTGTCGATCGTCATCGTGCTGACGATCATCCCCGTGCTGCTGGCTGCGCGGATCGCCGGAGCCGGAGCGGTAAGCAGGACCGCACGGGCCGCCGCCGTGCAGGACACGGGCCGGATCTGACTCGGGACGCACCGAGTCCGGGTCGCGCCTCGGGACTGCCCGCCGGGGCCCGGAGCTGAGCGCGAGCCAGGGAGCGGTCGGGCGGGTCCGCTCGCAGACGCCGCCGAGCTAGGGAGCGGTCGTGCCGGTCCGGCCGTAGACGTCCTCGAGCCTGACGACGTCCTCGCGCCAGCCAGCCGGCGCCGTCGATGCCTCGGCGAAGACGATGTCGGTCTTGGCGGTCACCCGGTGCACGACCCGCGCGGGCAGGTGGATCGTGTCTCCGGGGCCGAAACTCACGGTGGTGAGCTCGCCGCCGACCGGCCCGTACTGGAACTCGGCCTCCCCGGACAGCAGGCTGATCGTCTCTTCCTTCGCCTCGTGGTACTGCAGGCTCAGCGAGTGCCCGGCGGTCACGTGGATGATCTTGCCGACGTACTTGCCCTCGACAGCGGCGAAGATCTGCTCGTGCCCCCATGGCTTGTCCTGCCTGCTGGCCTGGTAGATCTCAGCCTGATCGAAAGTCACGGGGCCTCCGGTTGATCGAGCACGTGATGTGGGACAATTCTACCTTTACCGGCCTCGCCGCAGTGGTCAGTTGTCTGATCACGGCCTCGATCTTGCCACCGGCTAGGGCAGCCCGACAGCCACATCAGCGGACGCGGCCTGGTCCGCCTGCCCGGCCGTGGCGGCCTTTCCTGACGCGACCTCGATCATGGCGGCGTCCCACTTCCGCTCGATCTGACCGAAGCGCCAGATCGCCAGCGCGATGATCCAGGTCACGGCGAACACGCCGACGATGGCGAACCCGGCCGTGTTGAGATTGAAGTTCGCCATGAAGCTCCAGAACCCGCCGCGAAGCCCGGCCTGGTGGGCGAGCAAGCCGAGGACCTCGATCGTCCCGATCAGGAACGCCACCACGACCGAGAGCCCGGTGATGGTCAGGTTGTAGTACAGCTTGCGGACCGGGCGGGCGAACGCCCAGTCGTAAGCGAAGTTCATGAAGCATCCGTCGGCCGTGTCGAACAGGCTCATTCCGGCGGCGAACAGGATCGGCAGCGAGAGCACCGCGTAGAAAGGCAGGCCGCTGACGACGGCGCTGCCGGCCAGCACGAGCAGGGCGATCTCGGTCACGGTGTCGAAGCCCAGGCCGAAGAGCACGCCGATCGGGTACATCTTCCATGGCGTGTCGACCCGGCGATTCAGCGGGCGCAGGAGCCGGTTGATCAGCCCGCGGCTGGCCAGGTGCGCCTCGAGTTGCTCCTCGTCGTACTGACCGGACCGCATCGAGGCGAACATCTTGATGATCCCGACCAGCACGACCAGGTTCAGCGCGGCAATCAGGTACAGGAAGCCGCCCGACACCGCCGTGCCGACCACCGTGGTGACCTGGTGCAGCGACGAGCCGCCGTTCTTGAGCTGGGCGCCGAGCCCGCGGATGCCGAAGTTCAGCAGCATGGCGAGCACGAAGACGACCGAGGAGTGGCCGAGGGAGAAGAAGAAGCCGACAGACAGCGGGCGCTTGCCCTCGCCGACCAGCTTTCGGGTGGTGTTGTCGATGGCGGCGATGTGGTCGGCGTCGAACGCATGCCGCATGCCGAGGGTGTAGGCGAGGATCCCCGTGCCCACCCCGAAGACCTGGCCCGGGCCGACACGGTAGTGCCCGCTGGCGGCGGCGATCAGCAGACCCCAGCCTAGGACGTGCAGGCCGAGGACCGTAGCGGTCATCCAGCCGACCCTGGTCCACTCCGATGGCGTCAGTGCGGCCCTGATTGTTTCCAGGCGGCTGCCCCGATTTGCCATGTTGCAACCCTAGGCTACCTGCAAATAACTTGCAACAACCGAGTGAAGGCAGCCGCGAGTAGCTGGCGTGGGACGAGTACATGGCAGCCACCGGGCGCGTCGCCGGCCAGCGAGCGGGTTTCGGCGCGGCCGGCCGTTAAGTCCTCAGATAAGAGGCGCCATTCAGGTCGAGTATCGCCCCGCTCGCCCACTGAGCCTGCGGCGACGCCAGGTACAGCACCGCGGCGGCGATCTCGGCTGGCTCGGCGACACGGCCGAACGGGCTCTGCGCCCTGATCTGATCCCCGCGGGGCGGCTTCAGGTGCTCGTTCGTCATGTCGGTGGCCACGAAACCCGGTGCGACCGTCGCCACCGCGATGCCGTACGGGGCCAGCGCGATCGCGAGCGACTGCCCGAGTGCGTTCAGCCCGGCCTTGCTCGCCCCGTAGGCCGGCGAGTCCGGCTCGCCGCGGAAGGCGCCGCGCGACGACACGTTGATGATCCGGCCGCCGCCGTGCCTGAGATGCTGCACCGCGCACCAGGTGACGTTAGCGGCGCCGATCAGGTTGACCCCGAGCGTCGAGCGCCATTGCTCCTGCCATTCCTCGTAGGAGACCTCGGTCACAGGGTGGGGGGTGAACACGCCGGCATTGTTGACCAGGACGTCAAGCCCGCCAAGCCCGGCGGCCGCCTGGTCGACCATGGTCCGCACGGCGGCCGGATCGGTCAGGTCGGCCTGGACGACGACGTGTCCGGTACCAGGCAGGTCAGCGACGAGGCCGGACGCCAGTCCCGCGGAATCACGGTGGTGCACAGCGACGCGGTCGCCCGCCCCGGCGAACGCCAGGGCCACTGCACGCCCTATACCGCGCGAGGCACCGGTGATCAGGACGGCGCGCCCGCTGCGTGACGTGCTCATGACGACGGCGTGATCCGGACCGCGCTCAGGCGTGGCTGGCCGGCTGTTGCGGGCAGCCGGCCGGTACCGGTGGCTTCTTCCGGTAGTGCGGCGTCACCAGGATGGTCTTCGGCTTGCCGTTCGCGCCCTTGATCACCTTCTTGAACGGCTTGGGCTTATGCGCCTGCCACTGCTGCACGGCGGCATAGGCGGCCTGGCAGGCCTGGTAGTCCTTGCGGATGTTGGCGACGAACAGCTGAGCCTGTGCCAGGCTTCCGGTGCCGCCGCGCGCGATGCTGCGGGTGATGGCCTGAGCGTCGCTCACCTGGACGCCGGAGATCGGGATCTGGGTCGTGGTGTAGACGCTGGAGAGTGACATTCCGAACAGGCTCTGATTCAGCCCCTGGAAGATCGCCACCTTGCCGCTGCTCTTGCCGACGTAGTACTGGCTGTGCACGTACTGGTACGCCACGACGAGCCCGCCGCCGATGAGCAGCACGAAGAGCGCCAGGATCGAGGTCATGACCGGCCAGCGGCGCTGCCGCCGGCGTGGCGCAGGCGCCGGTTCCTCGCTGTCGGGGACAGCATGCCTGCCCGGCGCCGCCTGCGCACTCTGCGCTGCCTCGGGGCTGACCGTTCCCGGCATCGGCTGCGGATCCCGCGAAGCGGGCGCGGGTACCGTCCCGAACCGCGTGATCCCGCTCTCGTCGTCCAGGACCGGCCTGGTGAAGGGTTTCGTCCTCGTATCCGTATGCGAGTTACCGTGCACTGCGGCGCCCGCGACGACAGGTGCCCTGGTCGGCGCCGCCTCGCTGCGGTCGGTGTCGATGACGTCGGCCACGATGCACGTCACGTTGTCCGGAGCGCCGCCTGCGATGGCAAGGTCGACCAGTCGCAGGACCGCGTCGCTTGGGTCGGCCGCCTGAGCCAGCGCCTGGAGAATCTGCTCGTCGCTCGCGGCGACGGGCAGACCGTCCGAGCAGAGCAGGTACCTGTCGCCTGCCTGAGCGGTGAGCATGGACAGGTCAGGGTCGGCGTCGCTGCGGCCGTCGAGCGCGCGCAGCAGCAGCGAGCGCTGCGGGTGGGTGGCCGCTTCCTCGGGCCGGATCCTGCCCTGGTCGATCAGCGCCTGGACGAAGGTGTGGTCGCGGGTTATCTGATAGAGGTCGCCGTCGCGCAGCAGGTACGCGCGAGAGTCGCCGATGTGGCCGATGGCGGCTGATCCCTCGGCCCAGAGCATGGCCGTCAGCGTCGTGCCCATGCTGCCGACCGCGGGATCGGACTCGACGATCCGGCGCAGGGCCTGCTTCGCCGTGGTCACGGCGGCGCCGAGCGCGTCGATCAGCTCTGACTCCGGCCTGGCCTGGCGGTCCAGCGGCGCAACGCTGGCGATGACCGCTGCGCTGGCAACCTCACCGGCCTCGTAGCCGCCCATGCCGTCGGCGACAGCGAGCAGGTGCGGTCCGGCGTAAGCGGAGTCCTCGTTGCCTTCCCGGAGCAGGCCGACATCGGAGCGGACCGCGTAGCGGAGTGCAAGTGTCATCTGCGCAGCTCCATGACGATCTAGCCGGTCGGGTCGGGCCCCGGGCCGTGGGCGGTGGTCAAAGGCCCGGTCAGCAAACGGTACGGCATCATGCTGTGACTGAGCCTAGATCCTGACGGGTGCGGGGAGTACCAGCAAGAGGTTAGACCACCAATTTCGCGAACCGGAAATTCAGTGCTGGCATGGTACTCCGCTTCCTCGCCGTGCCGGATCATGCCAGGCCGAGCAGGACGAGGCCAGTGATGATCGCGGCGGTGCCCAGCAGTTGCCTGGGCGCCAGCCGCTCGCCCAGCAGCGCGAACCCCACGATCAGCGGAATGACCGGGTAGATGCTCGACGTCGCGGCGGTAATAGCTACCTGGCCGACCTGGGAGCCGCGCGAGTAGGCGAGCAGGCCGGCGGCGTCGGTCAGGCCGGCGGCGGCGGCCCAGCCGACGACGGCGCCGCCGCGCAGTGCGATCCGCTCGCGCAGTGCTATCCGCTCGCGCAGTGCTAGCCGCTCGCGCAGGGCAGGAAGCACGGGCATAGCGGCGAGCATCACGGTGACCGAGGCGCCATGCGCGATGATGCCGGAGAGCAGCCATCCGCTTCTGCGGGAGTAATCGGCTAGCAGGAACCCGCTGACACCGTAG
>DASWAA010000397.1:0-7231 GCA_036391385.1 Streptosporangiaceae bacterium | reverse complement strand
GTGCTATCTAGACAAACCTTAGACGAAAGTTAAACACCATGGACTCCCACGCCATCGGCCCGGCGATCGCCGCCGGCGCCGCCTCCCAGCAGCGCGGCACAGCGGCGGACGCACGGCGGCCGTCCGCTGCCGTGATCGGCGCGGGGGTCTCCGGACTCACCGCGGCCTACCTGCTGTCCCGCACCCACGACGTGACCCTCTTCGAGGCGCAGGAGCGGCTCGGTGGCCATGCGCATACGCACGACGTCACCGACTCCGAAGGCAGGCAGCACGCCGTCGACAGCGGGTTCATCGTCCACAACGACGTGACCTACCCTTGGCTGCGCAGGCTCTTCGGCGAGCTGGACGTCGAGGTGCGTCCCGCCGAGATGAGCATGAGCGTCCGCTGTGAGGGGTGCGGGCTGGAGTATGCAGGCGGCCGCGGGCTGCGGGGGATATTCGCCCAGCCACGCCGCCTCGTCGACCCTCGCTTTCTCCGGATGCTGTGGCAGGTCAGGCGGTTCCGCCGGCGCGCCCTTGCCTTCCTGCGCACGACCGATGACGAGAACCTGACGACCTACGGCGAGTTCCTGGAGCGGGAGGGGTTCAGCCGCTACTTCATCGCCCACTACGCCGTTCCGGTCGTCTCGTGCGTCTGGTCCGCCGGGCGGGAGACGACGCTGTTGTACCCGGCGCGGTACCTGTTCAGGTTCCTCGACCATCACGGCATGCTCCGGGTCGGCGGGTCACCCCAGTGGTACAGCGTCGCCGGCGGATCACGGATCTACGTCGAGCGGCTTGCCGGGCTCCTCAAGGACGTGCGCGCGGCCCACGCTGTCACCGACGTCACCCGGTGCGAGGACGGTGTCCAGATCCGGGACGTCACCGGGCAGGTCACCCGCGCGGACCGCGTCGTCATCGCGACCCACGCCGACCAGGCTCTCGGCCTGCTCGTCGACCCGAGCGACGCGGAGGTCAGCACCCTCAAGCATTTCGGCTACTCGCATAACGTCACCGTGCTGCATACCGACAGCTCGGTCCTGCCGGCCGCCGCGCAGGCCCGGGCCTGCTGGAACTACCGGATGACGTCCTGCCACCAGCCAGGCCAGCCCGCCGCGGTGACGTACTGGATGAACCGGCTCCAGGGGCACGGTGCCGCCCAGGACTTTCTCGTCACGCTCAACGACCGCGAACGCCTCGACCCGGAGTCCATCGTGGCGACGATGGACTATGAGCACCCGATCTACACGCCCGAGGCGGTCCGGGCGCAATCGCAACTCGGTGGCCTCGCCACCGATAGCACCGTGTACGCGGGCGCCTACCATGGCTGGGGCTTCCACGAGGACGGCTGCCGCTCCGGTGTCGAGGCCGCCAGGCACTTCGGAGTGGCCTGGTGAGCACGGCCTCGCTCCGCTCGCCAGCGCCCGCTCCTGCCCGCCCGCAGCTGCCCGCGCTGCCAGCCCTGGTCGTCGGCCAGGTCACGCACCGGCGCCCCGGGCCGATCCGGCATGATTTCCGGCACAATGTCTACCAGTGGCTGATCGACCTGGACTCGCTGCCCCGCCAGCCCTGGCCCCTCAGGGCTTTCGCGCGGTTCAGCAGCGCTGACCACCTCGGCGACCCCCGCCTGCCGATCAAGGGCAACATCGAGAACTACCTGGCGCTCAACGGCATCGGTCTCGGTGACCGAGGCCGGGTGCTCATGCTGGCCAACGCCCGGGTCCTGGGCCACGTGTTCGACCCGCTGTCGGTCTTCTGGTGCTACGACAGCAGCGGGCGGCTCGCCTGTGTCGTCGCGGAGGTCCACAACACCTTCGGTGAACGGCACGCCTACCTCCTGCGGCCGGACGGTACGGGTGCCGCCGCGACGGGCAAGCGCTTCCACGTCTCCCCGTTCTTCGACGTCAGCGGTACCTACGAGCTGCGGTTCACCCTGAGGCCGGACCTTGTGGCCACGGCCGTGACGCTGCGGCGCGCGGGCACAGTCGCGTTCTCGGCGACCTTCCGTGGCCGGCCCGAGCCCGCTACCAGCCGGAACCTGGCCCGCCGGCTCATCAGCCAGCCCCTCATGACCCAGCGGGTCTCGGCCCTGATCCGGGTGCACGGCATCTGGCTGTGGCTTCGTGGCCTGCCCGTCCGCGCTCACCCGCAGCACACCCCGCAGGAAGGAGTCTGATCATGACCGTCTCCACCGCCATCCGCTGGTCCGCCGCCGCCGCCCCGCCGCGGGCGCCGCTCAGAGCCGCCATCGCGCGGGTGGTCTTCGAGCATGCCGTACGGCGGGTCCCTGTCCGCGTCACCTACCGTGGCGGCCGGGTGCTCACAGCAGGGCCGCCGGCATCGCCCGAAATGGAGGTCGTTCGCCCCGCGGCGTTCTTCGCCCGGCTGGGCCGGGACGCGAAGATCGGGTTCGGTGAGGCCTACATGGCCGGGGACTGGCGGGCCGGGCCCGACACCGACCTGGCCGACCTGCTGACATCATTCGCCTCGCGGTTGACCACGCTGATACCTCCGGCCCTGCAGCGGCTGCGTGTCCTTGTCGACAGGGCCGTCCCCCATGACCACGAGAACACCCTTGCTGGCTCGCGCAGCAACATCGCCGCTCACTACGACCTGAGCAACGACCTCTTCGCCGCCTTCCTGGACCCGACGATGACCTACTCCTGCGCCTGGTTCGACGAGAGCGAGCCCGTAGAGGCCGCGACCCGGCTCGAGCAGGCACAGCTACGCAAGATTGACCGGATTCTCGACCTCGCGGGAGTCCGGGCTGGTACCCGGCTGCTGGAGATCGGCACCGGATGGGGCACGCTGGCCATCCGCGCAGCGCAACGCGGTGCCCTCGTCACGACGATCACGCTGTCCAGCGAGCAGATGCGGCTGGCCCGCGAGCGGGTGGAAGCCGCCGGCCTGTCCGGGCTGGTCGAGGTGCGGGTGCAGGACTACCGCGAGATCGGCGGTGAGTACGACGCCATCGTCAGCGTCGAGATGATCGAGGCTGTCGGGGAGGCCTACTGGCCCGCCTACTTCGCGGCTCTTGACCGGCTCCTGGCTCCCGGCGGCAAGGCCGCCATCCAGGCGATCACCATGGACCACGAGCGCCTACTCGCGACCCGGCGCAGCTTCAGCTGGATTCAGAAGTACATCTTCCCCGGCGGCATCATCCCGTCGTTGCAGGCGGTCGACGACACTCTCGCGGCCCACACCACGCTGCGGGTGACGCGGCAGCGTGAGCTCCGGGCTCACTACGCCCGGACGCTACGCCTGTGGCGGGAACGCTTCCTCAGCCAGTGGCCCCGCATCCACGCCCAGGGTTTCGACGAGACCTTCCGGCGCACGTGGGAGTTCTATCTCGCCTACAGCGAGGCCGGCTTCCGCAGCGGCTACCTCGGCGTGAGCCAGCTCCAGCTAACCCGGAAGCAGAGGACACCATGAAGCTGCTCAGGACCGTCGTCGTCGAAAGACCCCTTGACGCAGTGTTCGACTACCTCTCCGACTTCACCACGACCACTGACTGGGACCCTGGCACGGTGACCACTGTGCGCCGGCACGGCGACGGCGGAGTCGGCACCACCTACCTCAACACCTCGACGTTTCTCGGCCGGACGACCCAGCTGACCTACGTCGTCGGTGACCTGGTGCACCAGCGACTCATTCAGCTTCGCGGGGAGAATAAGACGATCATCGCCGTTGATACCCTGACCTTCCGGTCCGTGGCCTCCGGGACCGAGGTCACCTACGCCGCCGAGTTCACCTTCAAAGGCCTGTCCCGCATTGCCGCTCCACTGCTCAGGCCCGCGTTCGAGCGCCTCGCCAGCGAGGCCGAAGCCGGCCTGCGCGAGGCCCTGAACCGACTCTGACCAATGGGTCAGGCCTGGCGGTCCGGCTCGAGCACGAAAACCGACCGCCTGCCGCCACGGGCATAGAAGGCCTGGTAGGCGGGCCATATCCGCGTCAGCTGGGGCCAGTAGCTGGCGAGTTCATGTTCGGACGCTGCCCGCGCCCGCACGCTGGTGGTGTCGCGGCCGACCTGGACCCGGGCGTGCGGGCTCGCGCGGAGGTTCAAGGTCCAGGGGTTCGGCTGCTCGAAGCCGGGATTGACGTTGCAGACGACGAGGCGGTCGCCGTCGCGGAGGTAGAAGAGCGGGACCGTCCGCGCTATCCCGGTGCGGCGCCCGGTCGTCGTCAGGAGCAGCACGGGCGCACGGCCGGTGAGCGAGAGCCGGCCACCGCTGCTGCGGTACAGCCTTCGCTGGAGCGGCGATACGATCCGGCCGATGGCCAGCACTCCCAGGCGAGTGCCGCCCAGATGCTGTGCCTGCTTGCCAAGGGCAGTGCGGATCCTGCTGAAGGACATGCTCCTCACTGTTCCGCGGCAGCGGCCCGTGGCACCAGGGCCTGAAGCCCTGCGGGCGACGGGCGTTCGCCGAGCGCGGCTCGCGACTCAAGCCGGCCGCACTAGCCATGGCCGTGCACGGCAGGCGTGACTCGTTGCTACCTTCCTCTGCAAGAATTCATTTCAGTTCTGAGGAGGTGGGATGACCGTTCTGAGCGCCGAGCGACGGCCATCGGCACCCGTCCGGCGAGACCTGCCGTCCTCGATGGTCGAGCGGATGACCCTGATCCTGGACGCGTTCGCGGGACCGCGTGCCCGCCTCACGCTGGAGGATGTTTCGCGCGCGACTCACCTCCCGCGGTCGACCGCGCACCGCATACTCGACCAGCTCGTGCGACTGAACTGGCTCGACCACTCATCCTTCGGATACAGCCTGGGTGCGCGCGCGCTGGGGTTCGGCTGCGAGGATGGCGCTCACGCCGCGATCCGGGAAGCGGCGGCATCGATCCTGCACAGCCTTCAGCTCCGCACCGGCATGGTGGTCCAGCTGGCCGTTCTCGACGGCCCGGATGTCTTCTACCTTGACAAAGCCGGCGGACACTTCGCCCTCAGCGTCCCTTCCCGGGTCGGCGGCCGGGCGCCGGCCCACGCAACGGCACTAGGCAAGTCGATGCTCGCCTGGATGGAGCCCGAGCGGGTTGAGACCCTGACCGGCCGCAGGCTGCAGCAGCTGACCAGCACCACAATTGCCGACATCGGCATGCTCTACCAGGAACTCTGGCAGATCCGCCAGCGCCGGGGAGTGGCCTTCGAGCGCGGCGAATGCTTCCCCGGTATCGCCTGCGTTGCCGCAGCGGCCGTCGGCCCCGAGGGACCGCTGGCGAGCATCTCCCTCGCGGGCGATACGAGCGCCGCACTAGAGCCGGTGGCCCCGCTCGTGGTCCGGGCCGCACGTGAGGTCTCGCTCGCCCTCTGCTGCGAGCCCCGCGCGCCCCGGCCGTCCCTGCGCACCATCTCGGCGGGCGACGAGGAAGGCCGGATGCGTGCGTCCCGCTGACCGGGAGCATGGCGGCACCGGAGCACCCTGGCTCCTTAGTATCCGGACAACGGTTAGCACAGGCGCAGGCATGACCGGTATGACCAAGGGTCACGACAACGGCAAGAAGTGAGGCATGCATGTCCAGTCCCGTGCTCAAGGCGATCGAGGAGCGGGCGGAGGAGATCGCCGCGACGGCCGTTGCCAGCGAGAGGCTCGGCAAGCTCGACGACCGAGCGGCGAAGGCACTGCGCGATGCCGGGGTCATCAGGATGCTGCAGCCGGCGGCCTACGGTGGCGCGGAGGCGCACCTGGCCGACTTCGCGGAGGTGGTCATGAAGACCGCCTGCTACGACGGCTCCACTGGCTGGGTGGCCGGCATCGTCGGCGTGCACCCCTGGGAGATGGCGATGGCCGATCCGCGGGTGCAGCAGGAGATCTGGGGCGAGGATGTCAACACCTGGATCGCCTCGCCGTATGCCCCGATGGGAGTGCTGAAACCGGTCGACGGCGGCTACATCTTCAACGGCCACTGGCAGTTCTCGTCCGGTACCGACCACTGCGACTGGATCTTCCTTGGTGCGTTCCTCGGTGACGAGGACGGCAAGCCGCTGCAGCGGCCGGTCTTCTACCACGTGATCCTGCCGCGGTCGGATTACGAGATCGTCGAGGACTCCTGGGATGTCGTCGGGCTGCGTGGCACAGGCAGCAAGGACATCATCGTCCGGGACGCGTTCGTTCCCAGCTACCGGATGATTCCCTTCGCGGACGTGATGGACGGCTCCGCGCCCAGGAAGGCCGGGCTCACCAATCCGACCTACCACGTCCCGTTCAGCACCGCCTTCCCCCTGGGCATCACCTCGGCGGTGATCGGCATCGCCGAGGGTGCCCTGGCCCATCACCTGGCCTACCAGAAGACCCGCGTCCAGATCACCGGCACCAAGGTCAAGGACGACCCCTACGTTCTGTACGCGATCGGCGAGGCCGCGGCCGAGATCCACGCCTCGCGGGTCACGCTGATCGACAACGTCTCGCGGATGTACGACAAGGTCGCCGCGGGTCAGGAGATCACGTTCGGTGAGCGCGCCGTGAACCGGCGAACCCAGGTCTCCGCCGCCTGGCGCGCCGTGCGGGCCGTGGACGAGGTCGTCGCGCGCTCCGGCGGCAACGGCCTGCGGATGGACAGCCCGATCCAGCGGTTCTGGCGGGACGCGCACATGGGCCTGGCTCACGCGATTCACGTGCCCGGTTCGGTATTCCATGTCTCGGCGCTGACCGAGCTCGACATCGATCCCCCGCCCGGCCCGATGCGCGCGATGATCTGACCGGCTCACCGGCCGTCGAGCGAGGGGGAGAGATGCCCAGGATCGCCGGGGCCCGCAGCGCAGCGGAGCCGAGCTCTCCGCAGCAGAAGGCTCGGTACGCGCGGGTACTGCGGGCCGCCGCGTCGCTGGGCGCCGAGCGCGGCCTCGAGCGGGTGCAGATGCACGACGTCGCGCGGGAAGCGGGGGTGGCGATCGCGACGCTCTACCGGTACTTCCCCTCCAAGATCCACCTCTTTACCGGCGTGATGGCCGCGCAGGTGGACCGCCTCAACAGGCACTCCAAGCCGGCGCCGCCTGGGCAGGATCCAGTCGAGGCGGTCTGCGACATGCTCTCCTCCGCGACTCGAGGGCTGCTGAGCCGTCCGCTGCTCGCGAGCGCGATGATGCAGGCCAACAACGCCGCTAGCGCGGCTACCGTGAGCGACGCCGGACGGATCGATGCCCTGATGGAGGACACGGTGCTCACCATCCTCCGTATCGAGCTCCCCACCGCGCGCGACCTGCGCCTGGTCAGCCTGCTGATGGAGTGCTGGTACGGCGTCCTGGCCTCGTCGCTCA
>DASWAA010000396.1:0-5725 GCA_036391385.1 Streptosporangiaceae bacterium | reverse complement strand
GGTTCCGCCGCTGACCACCAGGCCTAAGGCCGCGACGGTCGGCGTCGGGCGGCAGGTGATCTTGCGGCCGGCCGTGCAGAAGCGGTATCTGGAGCTGGCCGAGCCGTCGCTGTCAGACCAGCGCAGCGACATCGAGCGGGTGCTCGACGCGCTGGACGACCTGGAGCTGAAGGTCGACCTGCCGGTACTGCGCCGCGTGGGCAGGGTGCTGCGGGCGGCCGACTACCAGGTCACCGCCGTGATCGTGGACGAGGCGCTGATCGACGTCCAGGCCGGCGACACGACCGGCAGTCAGTACGGGATCGCGTTCGACCTCGGCACTACGACCGTCGTCGCGACACTGCTTGACCTGTCGACCGGCACGCCGATGGCGGTCGGGTCGATGCTCAGCAAGCAGCAGCCGTTCGGGGCCGACGTGATCAGCCGGATCAGCGCGGTGATGCTGGAGCCGGAGAACCTGGACCGGCTGAGGCAGCTTGCGCACGAGTCGCTCGGCGAATTGACCGGCGAGGTCTGCGACGCAGCGGACGTCGACCCGCTGGACGTGTACGAGGTCGCCCTGGCCGGTAACGCCACCATGACGCACCTGGCACTGGGTATCGACCCGGAGCCGCTCGGCGTCGCTCCGTTCATCTTGTCGGCGCGGCTGCTTCCCGAGGTGCTCGCATCCGACATCGGGCTTGCGGTGCATCCGCGGGCCCGTGCCGTGGTGTTCCCGTCGTTCGGCGCCTACGTCGGCGGAGACATCACGGCCGGACTGCTTGCCTCGGGCATGAACCGGGATTCGCGGATCAGGCTGTTCATCGACATCGGCACCAACTGCGAGATCGTGCTCGGCAATCGCGACTGGCTGCTCGCCACGGCAGCGCCGGCCGGGCCTGCGTTCGAGGGTGCGGCGATCCGGTGCGGGATGCGGGCCGCCGACGGGGCGATCGAGGGCGTCGAGCTAGCCGCCGGAGCTGGGGACGGGGTCTCGCTGAAGGTCATCGGCGACTGCGAGCCGGCCGGGCTCTGCGGCTCCGGGCTCGTGGATGCGGTGGCGAGCCTGATCGGTACCGGCCTGCTCGACCGGTCCGGCCGGTTCGTCCCGGCCGAGATCGCCTCGCAGGTCGCTCCCGGACTGGCCGGCCGGCTCACCATGCTCGGGGACGAACGGGTCTTCGTGCTCGCCTGGAAGGGCGAGCCCGGGGACGTGGCGAGCTCTGTTTTCCTTACCCAACGGGACATCCGGGAGCTGCAGTTCGCCAAGGCAGCCATCGCCTCGGGGTGGAACGTCCTGCTGGAGGAAGCCGGCCTGACCGCCGCCGACGTCCAGCAGGTGCTGCTCGCCGGGTCGTTCGGCAGCTACCTGTCGCCCGGGAACGCCATCAAGCTCGGGCTGGTGCCGAGGCTGCCCGTGCTCCGGGTCGTCCCGGCGGGGAATGTCGCGGGTGAGGGAGCCAAGATGGCGCTGCTCTCGGTCCGGGAGCGAGCGGCCGCGCTGGCACTGCTCGAGGAGGTGAGATATGTCGAGCTCTCCGACCGGGCTGACTTCAACGACAGCTTCGTCGAGCAGCTGCAGTTCCCGCAGTGACGGCGGCCAGCCGGCCGGCACGCCCGGTCAGCCTGTCGCCGTTATCGCCTGCGGCGCCCTCGGCGGCCATCTGCGCGAGATCGCCGGACGACGCGGCTGGGACGTGCAGATCCACTGCCTGCCGTCGATGCTGCACAACTCGCCGCGCGAGATCGCCCCGCTGGCCGAGCGGCTCGCGACCCAGCTACAGCAGGCGGGGCTGCGCGTGGTCCTGGCCTACGCCGACTGCGGCACCTACGGCGAGCTCGACCAGGTATGCGACCGGCTCGGCATCGCCCGGCTCCCGGGACTGCACTGCTATGACGTCCTGGCAGGCCCTGACCGGATCCGCGCCGCGCTGGAGGCCGAGCCAGGGACCTACCTGCTGACCGACTTCCTGGTCCGCAGCTTCCGGCACTCGGTGATCGTCCCGCTCGGCCTGGATCGCTACCCGGAACTGTGGAGCGACTACTTCGGCCATTACCGCCGGGTTGCGTGGCTCGCGCAGTCGGCCGATGATCAGCTGAGGCAGGAGGCTGAAGCCGTCGCGGCGATGTTCGGGCTGCCCCTGATCACTCTCGACGTCGGCACCGGCCGGCTGGAGCACGCTCTTGAAGGGCTGCTGACAGGCGATCTCGCGGCGGCGGGGCGGTGAGCATGGCCGGAATGCGACTGCGTCCGGGCGGTCGGCTAGCAGGCGGCGGACTGCGGCAGGTGGCACCTCTGCTGCGGCACGCGCGCTACGAGGTGCTGGCCACGGAGGCCGCGGAGCAGGCCGTACTTGAATCGGTGCCGCGAGACGTCGCCGTCACCGTGACTGCGTCCCCGACCAAGGGCCTGGAGCCGACGCTCGACCTGGCCGAGCGGCTGACGCGCGCGGGTTACCGGGCCGTGCCGCACCTGTCCGCCAGGCTGATAAGGGACCGCGTACATCTTGCCGACCTGGTAGCCCGGCTCACCGCCGCCGGCGTCGACGACGTGTTCGTCCCGGCCGGCGACGCCGACCCGCCTGCCGGTGAGTTCACCGGCGCGCTTGAGGTGCTTGAACTGCTGACCGAGATGGGGAGGCCGTTTAGCCAGGTCGGCATTACCGGCTACCCGGAGAGCCACCCGAAGATCGGGGACGACGTCACCATCCAGGCGATGTGGGACAAGCGCCGGCACGCCACCTACATCGTCAGCAACCTGTGCTTCGACCCGGTCACGCTCCGGCGCTGGATCGTGCGGGTCCGCGAGCGCGGGGTGACGCTGCCCCTGCTGCTCGGCCTGGCTGGCCCGGTCGAGCGCACCAAGCTGATGCAGATGGCGACGAAGGTGGGCGTGGCCGATTCCGCGCGCTTCCTGGCCGGTCACTCCTCGACCTTCCTGAGGCTGTCCACACCCGGCGCCTACCAGCCCGAGCGGTTGCTGAGCCGGATCGGCAGCACGCTGACCGCACCGGACATGGCGGTGACCGGCCTGCACATCTTCACCTTCAACCAGGTCCGCCAGTCGCAGGAGTGGCGGCAGGCCCTGCTAGCGGCAGTCGCGCCGCAGGCCGGCTAGCGGATGGTTTCGTCAGGCTGACTGCCTTTGACCCCTCGGGCCGGCGATGGCTGATCGATCCATACGCAACGCTGCGACCTGGCGGACTTGATAGGGCTTCGCTTGGCCATGAGACTCCTGGATACCCAGGTTAGGGACGAGGTCTGACACCCAGGGTCTGGTCAGCTTGAACTCCAAAGCGGATACAGATGGAACCTGCGAGCGAGGTTGCGGTCTCTTTCATGGCAGGAAGATGCCGGAAAAGGGAGTACTAATGGCGCGGGACGAGGAGTTCGCCGCGTTCGTCGCGGCCCGGTACCGCGCGCTCGTGCGGACCGGGTTCCTGATGACCGGTGACCGCGGACACGCGGAGGACCTCGTCCAGTCCGCGCTGATCAGGACGTACCTGGCCTGGGGGCGGCTGCGGGAGCCCGCCAACGCGGAGGCCTACGCCCGGCGGACGCTGGTCCGCCTCGCCCTGCGGGCCAGGCAGCGGCTGTGGACCAGCGAGGTCGCCTCCGCGGCGATCCCCGAGCCCCGCGCAGGCCAGGTCACCGAGTCCGGGCACACCGAGCTCGCACTGGACGTGCGCAGAGCTCTGGCAGCGCTGCCGGCGGGCCAGCGAGCGGTGATCGTGCTGCGCTACCTCGACGACCAGAGCGAGTCCGAGATCGCCCAGCTCCTCGGCATCTCGCCCGGCACCGTGAAGAGCCGGGCGGCACGCGGGCTCGCCGCACTGCGCCAGGCCGGCCTGCTCGATTTCACCGGAGGACGTCATGACCGATGACAAGAACGCCCGAGCCCTGCTGACCCTCGCCGCCGAGCTGCCGGACGACGTCCAGGCCCCAGTGCTCCGGCTGGTCGAGCGTGGACGGTCCCGGCGACGACTGCGGGCGGCCGCGTCGGCGCTGACCGCCTGCGGCCTGGTGGCAGCAGCGATCACCGGGGCGGCGGTAGTCAGCACCGCTGACCGACCCATCGGGCCGCCCGCCCGTCGCGCGGAAGGGCCGCCGACTCCGCCGCCGGGACCCACGGCGACGCAGCTCGCCAGGTTCCACTGGTCCACCTTGCCGGCCTCTCCACTTCGCTACAGATTGGACCCAGTCCTGACCTGGACTGGGCACGAGCTTCTCGAGATCGGCGGGATCAACGGCCCGACCGGCCAGCCGACCAGGGACGGCGCGGCCTTCGACCCTGGCACGGGCCGCTGGCACCTGATCGCGCCGATCCGCGCCAACGTCTTGACGACTGTCCCCGTCAGCACCTGGACCGGCCGGCAGCTCTTCGTGACCAACGGGCAGCCGGCCAAGTGCGCGCTCCGCCGGCCGGTCAGCGCCGCCGCGCTGATCCAGTGCGCGCCGACGGCGGGCCTGTATGACCCGGCGACCGACCGCTGGACCTATACGCCGCTGCCTAAGCCGATGCGCGACCTGAACCTGAGAGGCGCGGTCTGGACCGGCCGCGAAGTCATCCTGGCCGGCACCGACGTCTATCGCCTCGGTATGGCCGTCGCTGCCTACGACCCGGCTGACCGACGCTGGTCGATGATCACCCCCACCCTGCCGTCAGACCATCCGCCGGTCGCCGGGTCGCTGGTCGCGACCTCCGACCGCGTCCTGCTCTGGTCGATGTGGACTCGGACCAAGAAGATCAGCTACAACGACTACGCCAACTACTCGGGCATCGACGTCCTGGCACTGGACTCCGCAGGACGGTGGCGCACCGTCCAGGCCCGCTGGCCCCAGCACGAGTCCGTCGATGGCCAAATGACCGTCGAGGGCCCTCTGACCTATGCCGGCCATCAGATCTTCGTCCCGCCAGGCCTGATCTACTGCGGGGTAGGCCGCTGCTCCAGCGGCTTCCTTGCCGCCCACCTCGCCGACGCCCGCACCCTGGCCCTGACGGCAATCCCTGGCGGACCGCTCAACTCGCCTAACGGCCTCGATCCCGGCATCTGGCTCTGGGACGGCGCCGCCGCCCTCGTCGCGACCGCGAAGTCGGCCGGCCCCCTAGGCAGCGGCGAGGCGACGCTCAGCGCGCTGGCCGCCTACGACCCCGCCACCCGCCAGTGGCACACTCTCCCCGTCCCGCCAGGTACCCCTGCCATCACCGCAAGGCCGCTATGGGCCAACCGCCAGATGTTCGTCCTCACCCAGGCCGGAAAGCTACTGACCTTCCGGCGCTGACCGCCCCTGCCAGCGCCAGAACCCTCGGCGAGACCAGAGGCCCGCCAGCGGCGCGCCCAGACCAGCCAACAACGTGGTGTCCTGTCAGAGCTCGGAGTCCCGGCAGTCGATTTCCGCTGGCAGGGCTCCACGTTGATGGGGCTGGCAGGGCTCCACGTTGATGGGAGTGCGCTCGCTCGCGACGACCGGGCACTGGGCCGAAGTTGGCCACCCCAACAGCGCGGAGCCCTAACCGTCGAATTCAACTGACGGAAGCCGCGCTCTGAGAGATCTCCGTGCTGTCACCGGCGGCGCGGCGCTGACGCGCCGCTGGTGGCGCTGACGCGCCGCAGCCGGCTCCTAGAACCGGCCCCACGGCAGCAACGAGGTCACGGCCACAGCGGCGAACAAGAACGTCAGGTACCCGATCGACAGGTGAAAGAGCCGCATCGGCGCTGCCGCGGCTCCCGAGGCGATCCGCCCC
>DASWAA010000395.1:0-4287 GCA_036391385.1 Streptosporangiaceae bacterium | reverse complement strand
CGCCGGCCCGGCGGCCGCTTGCCGGCACAGACCTGCTCCGGCGTCAGCACCCATGGCAGCATCGGGTCGGCACCGGCCATGGGGACTGGGAGCCCGGACTGGACTCCGTCGCCGCGCCAGGTCGAGCCGGTCGCCAGCACGACAATCTCCGCGCCGTAGCCAAGGACATCGGCGGCCGTCATCGTCCGCCCCGTGATGACCTGAACTCCGGGCAGGCGTTCGAGCTGAACCGCACGGTGGTCCACGATCCGGCCCCAGTCGCCCAGGGTCGGCAGCCTCCTGGTCCAGGCGAGCTTGCCGCCGATGTGGTCCCGGGCCTCGACCAGGTGCACCGCCTCGAAACCGCGTCGGCCGAGCACGACAGCGCATTCCATCCCGGCGGGACCGGCTCCGACGACGAGGACGGGCTGGTGCGCATTCGTTGCGGCTGGAAAAGACTCCGGATGCCAGCCGCGGCGGAATTCCTCGCCAGCCGTCGCGTTCTGCACGCAGCCGACATGCTTGAAGGTCTCCTCGCGCAGGATGCAGATGTTCGAGCCCGTGCATTCCCTGATCTGGTCAAGCCGGCCGCCGCGCACCTTGGCGGGCAGGAACGGATCGGCGATGGCCTGTCGCGCCGAGCCGATCAGGTCGACCGCGCCGGAACTGATCACCTCGGCCATCAGGTCCGGGTTCGAGTACCGGCCGACCGCGACGACCGGCTTCGACGTGGCCTCCCGCACGCGGTGTGCCCACGGCCGCTGATGACCCTCCGGGTAATACCGGGAGGTCCCGGAGTCCTCCGGCCAGGACCCGACCGTCACGTCGAACAGGTCGACCAGGTCGCTCGCCATCGCGATGAGCTCGAGCATGTCGTCGATCTCAATGCCCGGCAGCTCGTTGCGGCCGTGCAGCGGGATCCGGGTAGCGACGGCGCACTGGCCGCTGATCGCGTTCCGCACGGCCTCGAGGGTTTCCAGCCAGAATCTGCCGCGACTGGCCACGCTGCCGCCGTAACCATCGGTGCGCCGGTTGGTCACCGTGGACAGGAACTGGGACAGCAGGTACCCGTGCGCGCCGTAGACGTACACGATGTCGAAGCCGACATCCGCCGCGCGGCGGGCCGCGGCCACCCAGTCGCGCTGCACCCGCGCGATGTCGGCGGCGGTCATCTCCTTGGCAAGGCCGCCCCACTGGGGCTCGGAAGAGATCTGGCTCGGGGCGAGGCGGACCGACCGCGAACTGCCGTTCGGGCTGGACGCGCCGCCATGGAACAGCTCGATGCCGGCCAGCGCCCCGTGGGCGTGGATAGCATCGGCAGTCAGCGCCAGCGCCCTGGCATCCCGATCGTCCCACAGGTCAGCGCTGATCTCGGGTATCTCGTCGGAGTCGCGGGAGATCGCGGCATACTCCACGCAGACCCCGCCCCAGCCGCCCTCGGCCCTGACTCCGCGGAACGCCGCCTGAGTCCTTGGCCGGCTCGAGCCGAACCCGGAGGCATGCGGCACCTGGTAGAACCGGTTCGGCAGCGTCTTGGTTCCGATCGCCAGGGACTCGAACAAGATCGCGTGCCTGGGGTCCATCGCGTGCCTGGGGTCCATCGGATCATTGTGCATCCGCGGGAATAGGGTGATCCGGTGACTCCGCCGTCGAGTTCGCCGGGGACGCCGAGCCCGGGACCAGGCACGTCGAGCCCCGGACCGGGTGCGCCGCCGCACAGTCCGGTGGCTGGCTTCGTGCGGAGCTTTTCCTTCGCCGGCCAGGGCGTGTGGCACGTACTGCGCACGCAGCGCAACATGCGGGTGCACCTGGCCGCCGCGATCGCGGTTGTCATCGCTGGCGTGGTCCTGCGGATCTCAGCCGCCGGCTGGGCGGCCGTCGCGCTGGCCATCGGCCTGGTACTGGTCGCCGAGATTTTCAACACGGTCGTCGAGGCGATCATCGACCTGCAGACCAGCGAGTACCACCCGCTCGCGAAGGTCGCCAAGGACAGCGCGGCCGGCGCGGTGCTTGTTGCCTCGATCGCTGCCGTGGGGGTGGCCGTGGCCGTCTTCCTGCCCAGGCTGCTGCACTGAGCCTGCCACTGCGCTGAACCTGCCACGGCGCTGAACCTGCCACGGCACTGAGCTGGCGCGAACGTCGCACTCGGGGATTTCGTCGCCCAATAGTCGCGCGACCACGTATCCTCACATCCGACGCACAGGAGGCAGCCTTATGTCCGGACGTTTCAGCCGAGCCGTTACCGCCGTCGGCATCCGCGGCTCAGCCGGGGTGGCCGCGGCTGGCCTCGTTCTCCTCGGCTCGGCCGGCTGCTCGGTGGTGCAGAAGATCAACGACATCCGGCATGCGGTGGACGCGAACAGGCAGGTTATCCAGACCTTTACGCAGGGGCTCAAGAACAGCAAGGCGATCCCGTTCCAGGTCACCTACGTGACGACGGGGACCTCGCCGACGACCGTGGTGTACGCCGTGCGGCCGCCGAAGGACATCTCGTTCAAGGAGACCTCCGCGGCCGGCGGCGGAGCGTCCGACGTGAACCTGGTCGCGAACGCGTCAGGTGAGTTCACCTGCTCGCAGCCGACCCAGGGTGCACAGTTCCAGTGCGTGAAGCTCGGCAACGCCAGCGCGGTCGCGCAGAACCAGTTGTTCGCGATCTACACTCCGTCGCACTGGGTGACGTTCCTCGAGGCCTTCTCGATCGCCGCCGGCGTGGCCGGCGACAAGGTCACGACCTCGAACATGACCGTGAACGGGTTCTCGCTCAGCTGCGTCAACTTCAAGACCAAGAACGTCGCGGGCACGAGCACGATCTGCACGACGTCTCAGGGCATTCTCGGCTACGTGAAGGTCGCGTCTCAGCCGACCAGCTTCGAGATCAAGGGCTATTCCGCTACGCCGCCAGCCTCGGCATTCCAGCTGCCCGCGGGCGCCAAGATCACCACGGGCAACGGCGGCTAGCCGAGGATGCCTCCTGGCGGCGCCTGATCGCACTGATCTGGCGCTGTGCCCGGGCAAGCACCACGGCCACGTCGTAGCCAAACCGTGTGTCGCAGTCATGCGAAACCTGCCCGGACCTGGCACAGGCGGCGAGTTCGGTAAGTGCCACCCGCAGGGCCTGCTGCGGGTGGCTGGTCTCGCCGGGCGCATGTGACCGGCCCGAGGTACCCCACAGGAACAGGTCGACTCCGGCCGCTGCCTCGGCCGCGCAGAGGGTGACAGTGACGGTGCTCGACGCGCCTCCCTCGTGATGCAGGACGAGATGAGTCACATCGCCCGGGCACGCGTCCGCCGTGACGTCGCGCACCGGGCCCAGGCTCGCCCACAGCAGCGACACCAGATGCGGCGCCAGATCCCAGAGTCCGCCCTTGTCCCTGCGCCACGGAGTATTGAACGGATTACCTTCCGCCAGAGCCGAGCCGAGCCAGACCGCGTTCCCGCCCGACCACGGCCCGTTCCGCGTGACGTCTGTCAGCCAGTCCCTGACGTCGGGCTGGAACCTGGCCGTGAAGAACACGACAGACGCGACGCCCGCGTCCCTGACCGCCTCAGTCAGCGCCCGCGCGGCTGGCTCGGAGGTGGCGATCGGCTTCTCGAGCAGCAGGTGCTTGCCCGCGGCAGCGGCCCGGATCGCCAGATCGGCCTGGACGTCCGGCGGCACCGCGAAGCAGACCGCGTCGACCTCGGCCAGGAAGGCGTCGAAGTCAGCCAGCGCGCCCGCCTGGTACCGAGCGGCGAGGTCGGCCGCCGCCTGTGCGTCGCGGCCCCAGATAGCGGCGAGGCTGATGCCCTCGGTCGATGCCAGCGCGGGTGCGTGCACGAGGCTCGCCCAGTGACCGGTGCCGACCAGGCCGAAGCGCAGCGGACCCGATGGGGGCAGCGGACCGGCCGCCGGCCCGAGTACTGACGCGGGCCGGGACAAATCGATGGGCATTGCCCAAGGCTAACCGCCGCCGGTGCTGCTGTGACTCGTGGCAGCCGTGCTCGTGAGCGCATGATCAGCGCAGGTGCTGGCGCTGGTAGGTGGTGGCGGCCCGTCCCGGCTACCTAGTGGAGACCGTACCGCGGCTGACGTGGCCATGACCTCCGCCGGGGCCCCCAGGCCGCCACCACCACAAGTACGACGCTCGTTCGGCACGGCAGGTTTACCCCGCGGTCAGCTGATTTGCAGCGTGCTCTCAGCCGCGCGTGACCTCGTCGAACGCTCCGGCGAACGCCTCGGCGATGCGGTCGATCTCCGCCTCGGTGATCACGAACGGCGGAGACACCTGGAGCGCGACGCCGCGCAGCAGCCTGGTGATGACGCCCCGA
>DASWAA010000394.1:0-25584 GCA_036391385.1 Streptosporangiaceae bacterium | reverse complement strand
TGACCCGGGTGCTTGTCGTCGACGACGAGCCGCAGATCCTCCGCGCGCTGCGGATCAACCTGCGGGCCAGGCACTACGAGGTGTTCACCGCGCAGACCGGCTCGCAGGCGCTGGCGGAAGCGGCGCACCATCCGCCGGACCTGGTCATCCTCGACCTCGGCCTGCCGGACCTGGACGGAGTCGATGTGATCGGCGGGTTGCGCGGGTGGACCGACGCGCCGATCATCGTGCTGTCCGGCCGCGCCGACAGCACCGACAAAGTCGAGGCGCTCGACGCGGGCGCTGACGACTACGTGACCAAGCCGTTCGGGATGGACGAGCTGCTGGCCAGGATGCGCGCCGCGGTACGTCGCGGCACGCCGGAAGTGGCCGAGCCCCGGGTCGCTCTCGGTGACGTCATCATCAACCTCGCGGCCAAGCGGGTGATCAAGGGCGACTCCGATATCAGGCTCACGCCAACCGAATGGCACCTGCTCGAGGTCCTGCTCCGGCATCCAGGCAAGCTGCTGAGCCAGCGGCAGCTGCTGCGCGAGGTGTGGGGTCCCGGCTATGCCGACGCGACCGGCAACCTCCGGCTGTACATGGCCCAGCTGCGCCGCAAGCTGGAGCCGGATCCAGCCCGGCCGCACTGGCTGCTGACCGAGCCTGGCATGGGATACCGGTTCCAGCCCGACGATGACCGGACCACACGGTAACCGGCAAGCCACCCGTTACCCGGTCAGAGCCGACCAGACTCGCCCGGCGGTGACGACCAGCACGTGCGAGCCGTTTCACTTACCAAAAGTTTGTTCTCAACTACACACAGCTAAGGGAAACTGCGCGGCGTTTCCGGCATGCGGGCGCGAGCATGGCGAGCATGACCTTTCGTGCTGGCCTGCTGACAGGATTCGCGGGCTGCCTCGCGGCCGCACTCGCCGGGGTAGCCGCGGCCGCGCCGGCGAGCCGATGGCAGATAGTCAGCTACGGCGGGCTCAGCGTGCGGGTGCCCGCGGCGTGGCCGGTGATCAGATTCACGGCGAATCCGGCTGCCTGCCCCAGACTCGACGTCCACGCCGTCTATCTCGGAACGCCCGGACCGGATCCAGCCTGCCCGGCTGACCTGGTCGGCACGAGCGAGGCGGTCATGATCGGACCGCTCCGGCCTGGCGGCCGCCAGCCAGGCTGGCAGGGAGCCGGGCACCAGCGCCTGGCAGGACCGGCCCGGCCGCAGGCCGGCTCCGCGGGACGACTGATGCTCACCGCCGAGAACAGCGTCAGCCGGACCATCACCGACGTGCTGCCTCGGTCCGGCATGCGGGTCTGGATCTCCTACCGGACTGACCGCGCGCTCGCGCTCGCGATCCAGGCGTCGATCCGGGTCTCTCACGGCGCCCGGCCGGTGCCGACAGCGGGGGCCTCGCTGACGGTTCCTGGCGCACGGGCGGCCAGGCCGCAGCGCGGCGCGCTTCCGGCGAGCGGTGACCGGCTGGCTGGTCAGGGAGTCTTCGCCGGAGGCGGCTTCGACACCTGCGCCGCGCCGGGTGCCGCGGCGATGACCAGCTGGCTGTCGTCCTCCTATCGCGCGGTCGGCATCTACATCGGAGGGGTGAATCGTGCCTGCGCCCAGGTCAACCTGACGCCCTCGTGGCTGGCCGGCATCCAGGCCCAGGGCTGGCACTACGTCCCCCTCTACCCGGGGCTGCAGTCCCGCTGCGTCATGGCGTCCGGGGACGCGACGATCAGCGACAGCCGGGCCGCCGCGCAGGGAACGGCGGCCGCCGACGACGCGGCGGCGCAGGCGGCCGGCCTCAGCATCCCGCCGAAAACCCCGCTGATCTTCGACATGGAGGCCTACCGGCCGGCCTGCGACCGCCAGGTGGTCACGTTCCTGTCCGCCTGGGACCGTGAGCTGCACGCCCGCGGCTACCGGGCCGGCGTCTACGAGTCGTTCACCAACATCGGGGCGCTCGTCGCCGCCGCGAGCTCGATCACCGAGCCTGACGTCATCTGGTACGCGGACTGGGATGGCATGGCAACGACGACAAGTTCCTACATGCCGGCCGGATGGTGGACGACGCACGCCAGGCTGCACCAGTACCGGGGCGGGCATCTCGAGGTTCACGGCGGCGTCGCCATCACCGTCGACAGCGATCAGCTCGACGTCGACCTCGGCGGCGCACCGGTGCCTTCCGGCAATGCCGGGTTCCGGATCGCGGTCGCGATCAACAAGAACGGAACGGCAGAGTGGTTCGCCCGGTCGGCGGGCGGCTCGCTCACGCATTCCTGGCAGCGGCCGGTCGGCAGCCTGACCTGGTCGGCGGCGCGTGCCGTCGGCCGCTCTCCCGCGACGTTCGCGAGCAACCCGGCCGTCGCGGCGCAGGCCGACGGCACCCTGACCGTGTTCGCCCGAGACGGCAGCGGGCTGATCCAGCATGCCTGGCAGCAAGCCGGATTCCCGAACGGGTGGGAGTGGGGCGCGCCGTTGCCGGCCCCGCCGGTGCCCGCGCTCACCGGAACCGACCCGGCCGCCCTGCTGCTGCCGCGCGGTACCGTCGCCCTCTACCAGACGGCGGCGAGCGGGGCCGTGCTTGTGACTGTGCAGCGACGGCCGAACGCCAACGGGCACTGGGTCGCGTGGGGGAACATCGGCGGTAGCTGCATGAGCGCTCCCGTGCCGGTCGTCGACGGGCACCGGAAGGTTGACGTGTTCTGCGTCGCGGCCGGCGGGTCAATGGCGATGATCCAGTGGAATGGCAGGACGTGGGGCAACTGGAGCACCCTGCCGGGCAGCCCGGCGGACCTCACGGGTACGCCAGCCGTGGTCGTGGACGGCTCGGGTCAGACGGAGCTCTTCGCGTCGACGGGTTCCGGCGGACTCGACTACGCATGGCAGGCACCAGGCGGCGCCTGGACCTGGGAAGCTCCGCTGCAGGGCCCGGGGGGAATCGGGGGGTCGCCGTCGGCGGCGACGTGGCCAGCAGGCCAGGTGGTGGTCTATGCCAGGCTCGCGAGCGGCGCTGCTGGCTATGTCCGCCAGCAAGGCACGGCCGGATCGGCCGCCTGGTCAGGCTGGTCCGTGATCGGCAGCGCACCAGGCGGCGCGATGACGGGGAGCCCCGCTGGCTGGCTCAACTCATCAGGCGCGGCAAGCGTCGCGATGCTCGACGGCAGCCGCAATGTCGCGGTGGCCAGTAACGCCGGCAGTGGCTGGTCCGGATGGACCGAGGTCGGAGGCGGCTTCTAGCCCGCTCGCTGCCTAGCCGACGGCGATCACGATGCCGATGATGACCAGTGCCAGGACGATCGCGCCGACGATCAGCGCGGTCGGACGGCTCGATCCCTGGCTTGGCGCGTCACCGGCCCAGGGCTGCTCCGGCCAGGAGCCGCCCTGGCGTCCCTGTTCGACCTTGCCGTCATGCCCTGAGGCGAAGGCCTTGAATTGCGCCGTGCTGGCGGAGATATCCGGGGCGGCCCGGAACTCGGCCGTCCGGCTCGTTTCGTTCGGGGCATACCGGTCGTCACGCTCTGACATGCCCCGACTTTAACTTATCCAGCCTGGCCAGCAGGTCAGATCGGCGCAGTTCAGTCGTGGCCGCTCAGCTCGGGCAGCGCGTCCGGCCGGTCGACCAGCTTGGACAAGACGATCGAGCTTCTGGTCCGGACGACGAACGGCTCGGCGCCGATCCGCTCGACGACCTGCTCGAAGTGCCGCATGTCCGCGGCTCTGATATGCAGCAGCGCATCCGCCTCACCGGTGACCGTGCACGCGCTGATCACCTCGGGATGCTTGCTCGCGGCGATGCCGATGTCCGCGGGTGACGTGCGGCCACGGCAGAACAGCTCGACGTAGGCTTCCGTTGTCCAGCCAAGCTTGGCCGCGCTCAGCCGCGCAGAGTAACCGGTAATCGCCCCGGTCGCGCGCAGCCGGTCGACCCGTCGCTTCACGGCGGGGGCCGACAGTCCGACCACCGCCCCGATCTCGGCGTAGCTGGCCCTGGCGTCCTCCACCAGCGCGCGCAGGATTCGCCGGTCAAGGTCATCGTGAGGCATGACAGCCCTGCGCTCCCATCATGTCGCCGGCCAGTCCGGCAGCAGAGCCGACCGCAGGGCACCCAGCTCGGCCGCCGTGACCCCGTACCGGGCAAGGTAGCCCTCGACAGACCCGCCGCCGCGCCGGGCGCGCTCCAGCACGCGCAGCATCAGCTCGGGCGGGCTGGCGAGCAGCGCAGCGGTCAGCCGGTCCCCCAGCCCGGTGCTCTCCTGGACGTGACCGATCGTCGGCGTGTGCTGCGGGTCCAGGTACAGGCTGCTCAGCGCGTAGTCGGCGGCCACGATGTGGTCGGGGACTCCGATCGCCGCGAGGGCGAAGGCCACCACGATCCCGGTCCGGTCCTTCCCAGCCGTGCAGTGCACCAGGCCTGGCAGCGCTCCTGGCCTGGCCAGCGACCTGATGGCCGAGCCGATCACGGCTCCCCGCTCGTCGACGACGTAGTCGTAGATATCGCCGAGTTCGGCTGGCATCGCACCAAGATCCTCGCCGATCAGCGAGACATGCATGGTCAGGGCGCCGAGCCGGGCGAGGTCGTCGAGCGGGCTCGGCGCGAGGTCGGCCTCGTAGCTAGTCCGCAAGTCGAGTACGGTCCGCAGGCCTAGCGGGCCGAGCACGTCGGCAGCGGTGCCGTCCAGGCGGTGCAGCGCGTCAGAGCGGAGCAGCCGTCGCCAGCCGACGGCTCCGCCACCGGCTGCCGGGTAGCCTCCGGCGTCACGGAAGTTCAAGGTGCCGGGAACCTGGACCCGCCGGCCGGGCATGGCATCGATGACCCGCATCAGCCCGAGGATGTCGTCTGCGGGCCACCGCATCAGTTCGCCGGGATCCGGTGCCGCCATTCGCCTATCCTTCCGCCGTTCGCGCGCCTCCGCGCCGTGGCACGTGCCGCTCGTCGCGCCGGCCCACAGCACTATCTCATCCGCACCAGGCGCATGCCGCGCCGCACCGACATCACAGCCGGGCCTGCCATCACGCTAGGGTCAGGTTCCGGGAGGGCTGAGCCATGACCAGGATCGGCAATATGTACGGACCCGACGCGACGTTCCTCGGCGTGCCAGGCGCCGACCTGTCGGACCCGGATTCCTGGGCGGGTACCGACATCATGATCATCGGCGCGCCCTTCGACGGCGGTACTTCACACCGTCCCGGTGCCAGGTTCGGACCCCAGGCGATCCGCTTCACCGACTACCTCCCGCACGACGGTTCCAGGCCGCACCTGGCACTCGGCGTCGACCCGCTGGCCGATCTCAGGGTCACCGACGCCGGCGACATCGAGATGCCGTCCGGCCAGACCGAGCTGTCGCTGCGGCGCCTGGAGGAGGCCGTGCAGACCGCCGCGCAGGCGGGGGCCATCCCGGTGATTCTCGGAGGCGACCACACGATCGCCCTTCCGGACGCGACCGGCGTCGCCCGGCATGTCGGCTGGGGCCGCCTGTCGATGATCCACTTCGACGCGCATGCCGATACCGGCGATACCCAGTTCGGCTCCCTGTACGGCCATGGCACCCCGATGCGCAGACTGATCGAGTCCGGAGCGGTCCGCGGCGACAGGTTCCTGCAGGTCGGCCTGCGCGGCTACTGGCCGGAGCCCGAGACGCTGGAATGGATGGCCGGCCAGCAGATGCGCAGCTATGAGATGACCGAGATCGTGACGCGCGGGCTCGACGAGTGCCTGACCGAGGCCTTCGCGATCGCGCTCGACGACTGCGACGCCGTCTTCCTGTCGGTCGACGTCGACGTGGTGGATCCTGGCCTCGCGCCAGGGACCGGGACGCCCGAGCCCGGCGGCCTCTCCGGCAGGCAGCTGCTCGACGCGGTCCGCAGGATCGCGATGGAACTGCCCGTGGCCGGGATGGATGTCGTCGAGGTCGCACCGCCCTACGACCATGCTGAGGTCACCGCGTACCTGGCGAACCGGGTGGTGCTCGAGGCCCTGTCCGGGATCGCCTGGCGCCGCCGCGTCGCCGCGGGCCAGCCGGTACGGCAGCCGACGTGGCCGTTGCTCAGGGGCCGGTCGTCGGGGTGACTAGATCGCCGTGCTGCGGCCAGCCCAGTACGGGTCACGGAGCCGGCGCTTCAGCAGCTTCCCGCTCGGATCACGCGGTAGCTCGGCGACGAAGTCGATGGATCTGGGCCACTTCATCTTGGCCAGCCGGCCATCGAGGGACGCGAGGATCTCGGCGGCAAGCTCGTCCGACGGCTCGACACCGTCGGCTGGCTCGATGACCGCCTTGATCTGCTCGCCCCACTCTTCGTCCGGGATGCCGAACACGGCAACGTCGGCGACCTTCGGGTTGCTCATGATCTCTGCCTCGATCTCCGCCGGGTAGATATTCGCCCCGCCGGAGATGATCATGTCCGACTTCCGGTCGCACAGGAACAGGTAGCCATCGGAGTCGAGGAAACCGATGTCCCCGACGGTGAAGTACCCGCGCAGCCGGCTCGCGGATGTCTTATCCGGATCGCCCTTGTACTCGAACTCCAGGCCCATTTTCATGTAGACGGTGCCTGGCACGCCGACCGGGCATTCCGCTCCGTCGTCGTCGGTGACCATCACCTCGCTCATAGGCCAGGCCTTACCGACAGTGCCGGGGCGCTCCAGCCACTCCTGCGGCGTGACGAGCGTGCCGCCGCCCTCCGTGGCCGCGTAGTACTCGTAGATGCACGGGCCCCACCAGTCGAGCATCGCGTGCTTGATCGGCACGGGGCATGGTGCGGCGGCGTGGATCAGCCAGCGCATCGACGACACGTCGTACTTCTCCCTGACCTCCGGCGGCAGCGAGAGCATCCGCTTGAACTGCGTCGGCACCATGTGGGTGTTCGTGACCCGGTACCGCTCGACCAGCTCGAGCGCGTGCTCGGCGTTCCAGCCGTCCATGCAGACCACGGTGTGCCCGAACTGCAGCGCGCTTCCGCCGAAGATCGTGACGGCGGTGTGGTAGTTCGGCGAGGTCACCAGGTGCACGTTCGGCGATCCGCCGGTAATGCCGAAGAACTGCAGCAGGCCGGTCAGCAGGTCGGCCGATACGTCAGGATCCAGCCCGCTCATGGCCCGCCGGACGCCCTTGGGCCGCCCCGTCGTCCCCGAGGTGTAGTGCATCGCTGCCCCGGCGGAGCGATCGTCGGGCAACGTGGTCGGCTGACCGTTCCGAAGCTCGCTGACTTCGGTGAATCCGGGGATCGCTCCGAAGCTGAACCTGGCGTCGGCCGGCATTCCAGCCTCGTCGGCGGCTGCGGCGCCGGCCTGCGCGAAACGCTCGTGCACGAAGAAGGCCTTCGAGTCTGTATCACGGACGATGTAGGCGATCTCGGGAGCGGTGAAGTGCCAGTTGATCGGGGTGTAGTACCAGCCCGCTTGCAGGGCGGCCAGGCAGAGCTCCTGCGGCGCGACGCCGTTCGGAACCAGGGCCGTGATCCCGTCGCCCGCCCGCAGGCCGCGCGCACGCAGCGCGTGCACGAGCTGGTTAACCCGTCCGAGCAGGTCACCTGCCCTGTGCTCGGTCCCGTCCGGCTCGACGACTGCGAGCCATTCCGGATCCTCCTGCGCCCGGGCCCAGAACCCCATCGTCATCATCCTGCTCTCTCGCACCTGAATGCAGCCCTGCTGCGGACGCCGCCGCCAGACCGAAGTAGAACACGTTCTCCTTTGCCCCGACAAGTGCTCCCGGCCACGCCAGATCCCGACGAATTGCAGGCGGAGGAATCGGCTGACCGGGACGGAAAATGCTGAGCTCCTGGGACCTGTACCTCGGTCCCAGGAGCTCAGCTGGCTGTTTCAATCAAACGGCCCGCATCAGGTAGCGCTTACGCGGAGGCGCCGACCGGCTCTGAGTAGTCCTCGTACTCTTCGTCGTCGTCCCCGCGCAGGCCGAGCACCGCACCGACCAGCAGCAGGATGATGCCGATGATGCCGAGCACGAGCGGGAGGATGACGGTCAGCAGGCTGATCTTGGAGACGGCCGACTTGTCGGTGTTCGCGCCGGCCGCCACGCTCGCTGGCGTGGTCTTGAAGTCGGCGCTGAGCAGGATAAGGCGGGTCGTTCCCGTGCTGTCCTTGAGCACCTGCTGCACGTTCTGGTCGACCTTGAGCGGGACTCCGGTCACCGGGTCGACGTAGTAGGTCTTCTGCGCGCTGTAGTACTCGGGCAGATTGACTTCGACCGGAGTCATGCCAACGAGGGAGCCGGGCAGCGTCACAGTGCCGACCTGTGTGGCGGGGACGTTGGCGGTGAAGACGTACGTCGAGACACCGTCGGTAGTCGCCGTGCCCTTGTAGGTGAAGGTCACCGGCTTGCTGAGCGAGGTGTCGAAGACCTGGTAGCTCTGCTTCTTCGTGCCGAGCGGGAAGAGCGGGCCC
Source organism: Streptosporangiaceae bacterium (assembly GCA_036391385.1). Taxonomy (GTDB): domain Bacteria; phylum Actinomycetota; class Actinomycetes; order Streptosporangiales; family Streptosporangiaceae; genus Chersky-822. The sequence continues at coordinate 17,200 of DASWAA010000394.1, read as the reverse complement.
TGACCGCTGACCGACACATGCTGGCCGCCGACCGAGTTGCCGCTCCACGGAATCAGGACCCCGGTCTTGCGGTCGAACGCGAGGGTATCCGGCTGTGCCGGGATGCTGACCGACGTGTGATTCGTGATGTCCTCGACCGCCGAGTAACTCTGCCATACAGCGATATGGTCGCTGCCGAGCGCTACGGCGTCGGCAACGTCACCCTTCGTGGTGTTCGTTGTCTGCAAGGTAACGCCCGACTTCTCCGTGACGTCTTTCTTGCTGAAGTAGCTCGCCCCATTGGCAATGAGAGTCGTCTTGTTGAACTCATTGAGGGGGAACTTGAGCGACTGACTCGGGATGTAGAACCGCGACAGCAGCGCCAGGGCTATGAGGAAGACCCCCAGACCGGTCAGAACTGACCAGACAACGCGGCGCATGTGTCCTCCTGGGGATTCGCTGCTAAATCTCGGGCTAGCAGGGACTATGTGAGGTTTGACGTATGATACTGAAGGAGGCTAGTGGTGTCACTAGGACAAGGACACGTCCTGGTAACGACGTTCTCACTCATGATCATTATAAGCTGATTTGGACGTGGGCCAGCGCCAAGGCTAGCGCGTCGGCGACCAATCCGGACGTGCCTACCGCCTCGCCGTGTCCGGCCCTGGCGAGCAGTCGCTGGTGCTCGGACTCCGACGCCGGCTCCGCCCGGTCGGCCAGCATCACCAGGTAACTGTCAGTAATCCGGTAAAGGCGGCGCAGCCTCGGGTTGTACAGGATCGCCTCGTCCGCGAAGTACAGCAGGCCCTTCTTGTCGATCGGACATGCCAGGATGTCAAGCAAGGGACGCTCGATCGGCACTGTGCCTCCATCTCTGCTGCGGTGGTGTGGGCTGGACTGCGACCGGGCACGCACCGGTGCGTGGTCGCCTGTCATGCGGTCCCGATCGCCTGGGCGGCATCAGCGTCACCCGGCGTGGCGTCAAGGGCGGCGGCGCGTGAATCGGCGGACCGTTGACCGGCGACCCGTCCAGCAGTTCGCGCGCTGGCTGTCGCCGCGCTCGCTCCGGCCAGGTCGCCCGATCTGGTCAGCGCGCCCGATCTGGTCAGGTCGCCCGATCTGGTCAGCTCCTGCGTTTCAGCCGGCCTGCGGGCAAGGACGATCACGACGGCGACGGCCACGGCGATGGCAATCAGCCTGAGTGCCAGCCTTCGCGGGTCAGCCGGAAGGTGCTCGTTGAAAAGCCAGGTGCCGGCAACGATGAAGTAGACACTGCCGCTGATGTTGGAAACCGGGCCGACGATGGACACGCGGCAGCGCTGCAGGCCCGTCTGGAAGATCAGCAGGGCAACGCCAGAGCACGCCACGGTCACGTACGGATAGGGCGAGGTCACGATCGCGAGGATCAGCCTGGGCGTGAACCCGGAACGCAGGATCGCCCCGGACATGCCCTTGATGGCCAGGGTCGCCACCCCGTACAGCAGGCCCGACGCGACCCCGTAGGAGACGCCGGTCGCTGGGCTCCGGTGCCTGCCGCCCGCTGACGGGCGCAGCGCGCTGCGGCCTAGGGCAAGCGCGACCAGGCAGGTGGGCAGGGCGACCGCCAGGACAAGGATCCCGCTGGCCTCATGCCCGACCTGACCGGCCGAGCCGGTCGCCGAGAGCGCGAGGACGATGATCGCCGCCGCCATCGCGACGACGCAGGCGAGTTCTAGCCGACCGAGCCGCTCGCGCAGCACGATCCGCGACATCACGAGGAGAATCACCACGCCGGAGCCGAGTACCGGCTGTACCACGCTTACCGGTGCGAGGCTCAGGGCCAGCACCTGCAGGCCGAACCCGCAGAGCATGAGCGCGAAGCCGATCAGCCAGACAGGCGCCGTCAGCAACGTGCGCGCCAGCGCGAGCCAGTGCCGCGCGTCGATCGCGGGCAGCTGCGCAAGAGCGCGCTTCTCGACCAGCAGCCCGACGTGATAGGCCGTGGTGGCGAGCAAGGCCACGAGGACCGCAAGACCCGGCCCGGTCATGAGACTGGCACCTCTCGTCGCGCGAACCGATCGAGCACCTGTCCGTAGCGCCCGGCGAACTCGGCGGCGCTGGCCCGCGTGAACAGCGCCCGCCGGTAGCGGAACGTCAGCAGCAGCCGGCTCCCGACCGTGACGGCGCCGACGGACAGGCCGCGTGGCATGTGCGCGGAGGTGGAGAACCACATCTCCGTCGCCGTGAGCGGTCCGAAGGCAGGCGCCGCGACCACTCCGAGGTTCGACACGAGCGAGGTGTCGCAGAGCACCGGCCCGGCGATCCGCAGCGCCGCGCGCAGCACCTTGTCCTTGACCAGGACCGGAACGGGAACCGCCACCAGAGCTCGGGACACCAGATCGACCTGGGGACCGGGGTGCTCCTTGGCGTACCTGGTCTGGCGTGCCACCTCGGAGAGCAGGTCGTCGCTCGAGACCACGGCCGGAACCCGGGCGGTGACCGCGGTCAGCCTGGACCTGTTCGCCCAGTCGCCGCTCTCGCCGGCCTGTCCGCGCTCTCCGATCGGCATGGTGATGCGGATCTGGCTGCCACGGCCGCCGTACCGCTCGTTCCACTCGGCAATGGTGATCATCAGTGCGGCGATGAGCAGGTCGTTGACGCTGCGATCGGCCGCACGGAGCCAGCCGGTCGCCGGCAGGCCGTCCCAGGCCAGCAGGTAGGCGCCGTAGCCAGGCTCAGATCCGGCGCGGTCCAGACCCTGGCCAGCGGCGATCCGCGCGATGCGGCCCGAGCGCCCTGCGGCCTTCCTGGTCGGTCGCTTGCCCGTCTGGGCGCCGACGGCCCGCTGACCGCCGCTGACCGACCGCCGACCATCTGGGACCGAGAAACCGGCTGGGGCAGCGATGCCAGCAGGAGAGCGGGACGCGGCGCCGCACACCGGATCGCCCGGGCTGACCTTGGCAGCCCCCGCCCCGTACTCCGCCGCCACCCGGCCAAGCAGCCTGAAGCATGACAGGCCGTCGAACGCGGCATGATGGGCGTTGAGAATCAGCCGATCATCAGCCGGGCCGCGGGCAAGCAGCAGCAACAGCGGCGGCGATTGGTCGAGAGAGGGCGAACGAGACAGGAACGCGTCCCTGTGCGCCACCAGGTCGGCCTCCGACGAGCAGATCACGACCCGGACCGGGTCCGCGTCCGGAGCCGCCGGGAACTCCCAGCGGTAACTGCGGTGCCAGGTGCTGGCGGCAAGCCGCCGCGCCCGGAGCCTGGGCTCGGCCGCCAGGACTGCTCGCACTGACCCGCGGAGCACGGCCTCGTCCAGGCGCCCGGCCACGCGCACCTCGACATGCACGTTCGCGGGCTCGGCCGGCCGATCGTAGTAGCAGGTCAGCTCGTCAGCCACCGCGAACCGCTCGGCCATTACCGACCTGCGCGGCGGCTGGGCAGCGCCGGGGTCAGCGCCACGATCAATGCGACAAGCGCGCAGGCCTGGGCGGGAGCGCCGAACGCGCCTGACCCGGTCGCGGCCGGGTGCGCGGCAAGCGCGGTGAGAATGCCCGCTGCGGCCATGGCGACGCAGGCGATTCCGCCGTACCAGCCGGGCCACAGGTACGCGGCGACGGCGAGCAGTGGCACGGCGATCGCCACCGGGCCGCCAGTAACCGCGATCAGCAAGGTCAGGATGAGCAAGCCGAGCCCCGGCGCCGCGGCATGCCTGGCGTGCGCACCGCCCGGCGCTTCGGGGGCGGCGGGGGCGTCCTGCTCTCGCTCCACCTGTCCAGGCTCTTTCCTGCGCCATCGGCCTGCCATTGCGACAGCGCAGAGGGCGAGCACCGCGATCGCAGACAGAATAATCCAGACATGATAGAACTTTACAGGTGAGAACGTCAGGGTAATAGTCCCCCCGGCACCAGCCGGAACGAGAAATCCCTGCTGCCACCCGTCCAGCCGAACCGGAATCAGGGCTCGCCCGCTCATCGTCGCGGTCCAGCCGGGGTTGGCATTCTGATGCACTTCCAGATACGACTCCGCGCCCGACCCGATCCGCACGCGCCGGAATTCCTGGGTCCAGGCCAGCACCCGGACAGGCCGGCCGGGGCCGGCGGCAGGCGCGGATACGGCCCCGCCCTGACCCGTCCGGGCGGCACCTGGCTGCACGCTCGTCAGGCTGACGTCGGTGATGGTGAACGTGCCAGGCCGGGCGGCTGTCAGCCAGTGCCGCCCCCGGGTCAGCGGGACGGCCGATCCAGGCTGGCAGACAGAGACCTGAACCGGCTGGAATCCGGTGAGATCCGAGACCTTCCCGGTCACGCTGGTGGACAGGATGTGCCCGTCAAGCATGAGGTGCGGACCCTTGCCGCATGGCAGCGTGAAACGTGCGCCGGGGGCTGGGCTGGCCGGGCGCAGGTCAGCCAGCGCGGGAATGGTCAGCTTAGACAGTCCGACCGGGAGCTGGACGGCTGCGCCGGTGACAGGCTGGGACGTCGTGGCGTACTGGACCACGGGGAAGCTGATGGTCATCCGGTCGGTGCGCAGCGGCGGCACGATCTCGGTGAGACCGCCTAGCCCGATCTCCGCGAACCGGTCGCCATGCGGGCTGGTGATCTTGATGGCCTCCGGCGCGGCGGCGAAGCCCGGCAGCGGCTGAACGACGAGGCTGGAGATAGTTCTGCTGCCCTGCCAGCTCAGCCTGATCACCGGCTTGCGCGCACCGGCGATCCACGGGCTGGGGTGCTGCTGGCTGAAGAGGCGGGCGGCGGCCAGGCCAGGCAGCGATCCCCAGGTCGAGCTCGCCGACACTTCGAGGGTGTCCTTACGGGCCGGCGCCAGCGTACTGAGCACCATGTCAAGGCCGGCGCCGGGAATGCCCATCGCGGTCGCCGTCAGGCGGAACGGCTGCTGACGGGAAACGGTGAACATCCTCGCGAGCGGCGGGTAGGCGACAACGTCAGCGAGGCTAGCCGGGGACGGCACCTGCCGCTGGAACGAGAACTCCGTCACGGCGGCCTGTAGCCCGGCCGGGCTCTGCGGCGGCTTGAGGTACCTGGTGACGGTGACGCCGGGGATGGAGACATCCGCGAACCCCGCCCCAGGCCCGCCCGGCACGCCTCCGCTGACCGCCACGATGGTGATCCGCAGGGTCCTGGTCAGGCCGGGCGGCACCCGCAGGGGCTGCGCACGGCCAGTACGCCGGACCGCGCTCGTCACCGTGCCGGTGTCGGTCGTGACCATCAGGCGGCTCGGTACCGGCCTTGCTGAGGTGTCGTCGAGCAGCATGACAGCGACGGAGCCGGGCAAGGCCACCCGATGGGCGAACGTGATCTGGATCCACTGCCCAGCCGGAGTCGACGGGGTGGCCTCGGTCCACACCGTGCTCGGGTTCCCGTCGAAGGCGTTGACCGGATCGATCTGCGGCGTCTGCGCGAACCAGGAACCCGAGGACGAGGCTGTCACAGCGGCGGCGCCGGACAGCACCGCGACAGTCTGGTGCCCGGCCGGGCTGACCGGGAGCATCTGCCTGGGAGCTCCCCCTGCATCGCCGAGCGGGTCGTCGGGAGGATTGACCTCAGTCGCCGTGTACGTATACGACGCTGGCGCGCCGACCAGCCCGAACGCGTGGTCAGCCCGGCGCAGCGTATCTGTGATCGCCCACCGGGCCGGTGGTACAGCAAGCTTGTCACCTGCGATTACCGCCGGGTCGAGTGCCGTGAGCAGGTGCTGGTCGCTGAGCTGAAGCATCGCCTCGGGGCCGCCGTTTACCAGCACCGTCCGGCTGACTGGCAGTGCGACGACGGGCGAGGGCATGACCGCGGCGGACGGTCCGGATGGCACGAAGACCTCGACGGCCCGGTAGGACGGCAGCGCGTACCGCACCTGGCCGGCACCGGGACTGGTCTGCGCGCCGGTAATGAGCGGCCCGAAGGAGGCGATCCGGCGGAAGCCCGAGCTGACCAGCGTCTGGTGCACAACCCGCGGGGGGGTGTAGCCAATGACGCTCGGGCTGAGATCGTTGCGCACCACGACGTAGCCGATCCCGGACCGCCGCAGCGTCGCTGCCAGGCCGCGCACCTGCTCGCCTGAGGTGACGGCGGCTTCCAGCGCTGACAGCAGCAGCTGTGAGCCCGCTCCGCCGTACGGCACAAGCCCGTCGGCGACCCACGGCGAGCTGGCGAGCGGCTCGAGCGGGTCGTCGACCGTCTCGCCCCACAGGAAAGTGCCATGAGCCTCGGCGGGCACGACGAGCGCAGGCGCGTTCGGCGAGTGCTGCCGCAGGAACGAGGCGACCCGGTACCAGTAGCCCGGTACGGCCCTGAAGGACCCGGCGTTCAGCACCTGACCAGAAAGCTGCGGATAGGCGAGCCCGATCACCACGAGGCCGATCACGGGCGCCGCCAGCAGGTGCCACAGCGCTCGCGGAGCCGGATCGGAGGTGAGCGCCGGCCGCCTGGTCCGCAGCACCAGCGCATGAGCGATGCCGAGTGCCAGCACCACGGCCGCCACCGGCTCGACCTTGTAGACGCTGCGCAACGGCGCGAGGACGCCGTTCAGCAGCTGGTCGACTGGCTGGTGGAAGAGCCCCCCCAACGGCCCCGGATAGCCGGCCAGCGCGATTAGCGCGGCTATGCCGAGGCTGATGCGCAGCCATCCGCTCGCGGGCACGTCGCGCCGGGCGAGGCCGAGCAGCCCGGTGCCTGCCGTGAGCGCCGCTGCGATGACGGAGAGCGGGTTGGCGACCATGGCCCAGCCGGCGGGCAGCCAGGGCTGGCCCAGGTTCAGGTAGGCGGTCCAGTCCCCCGCGCCGCGCAGGAAGGCCGCCGCCGACATCGTGCCGGTAGTCGTCGCCGACTGCTCCACGTACGGGAGGAAGTTGAACGAGTACTTCGCCTGGAGCAGCAGCGGTACCACCCACCAGCTGGTGGCCAGCGCTACCGCCCCGGTCCAGCTGGCACCGAGCCTGACCCGGCGTCCTCCGCGCAGCTGAGTCACGATGAACAGGGCCGGCAAGATCAGTACGTAGAGCGTCGACGCCGCGTTGACTCCGCCCATGAAGAGCACGGCCAGCCCCGACTGTGCCGCCGCGCGCACGATCGGCCGGCCGCTCGCGGCGCCGGCGAGCGGCAGCACAGCCCACGGAACGAGCAGTCCGGGCAGGAGTCCCGCTGAGGTAGAGCCGATGACGATGGTGAAGGTCGGCCAGAGCACGAAGGCCAGGCCCGCCACTGCCCTGGAGCGCGGAGTTCCGATCCGCAGCGCCTCGGCCAGCTTCACCAGGCCCGCGTAGCCCGCGACTATCAGCAGCGAAAGCCAGAGCCGCTCGGTCAGCCAGACCGGCACCTTGAGCAGCTGACCGGCCAGGTAGAACGGCGCCATCGGGAACGCGTAGCCGATGTACTGGTCCTGCAGGGTGCCGAACCACTCGAGCGGATTCCATAGATGCCACAGCCGCAGATAGAACCCGACGGGGTCTAGGTCGACGCCGAGCTTGGTGTCGAAGAAGATCCGGCCGGTGTCGGTGGCGACCAGCACGATCAGTGCGAGCAGCCACACCAGCACGAAGGCTGGCCTGATCCGAAGCAGCCCTCCGCGAGACATGCCGTCCAGGCGGTGGCGGCGGCCCGGGACCGGGACCGGGACAGAATCGGCTAGCCGACTCTGCTCAGCGGTCACACCGTCCGCCGCATGATCAGCAGCAGGTTCCACGTCGCGATCTCGCGCACGCCGGGAATCAGCAGCAGCGGGCGGCACCAGATCGGGTAGTAACGCGGCCTTGCGGCGACGATCTCGATGTCAGCGCGGCCGCGCATCATCTTCAGCACGGGCCCGATGTGGATACGGAACAGGCTCGTCCCTACCCGGTTCTTGGGCAGCTTGCCATGCGTGCGCACATACCTGCGCTCGGCCCGGCCGACGCCCAGGTAATGCCAGGGCGACATCTCGTGCCCGCCCCACGGCGAGTACCAGTTGGTGAACGAGAGGTAGATCAGCCCGCCCGGCCTGGTCGCCCTGATCATCTCCTCGACCAGGCCATTCGGGTCACTGACATGCTCGAGGACGTTTGACGACACGCAGATGTCGGCTCCGCCGTCGCGGACCGGCAGCCAGTATCCGTCCGCGACGACGGCTCCGGGCGGCGGTTCACCACGGCTAGTCATCTCGCTGACGTCGAGTTCGAACAGGTAGCAGTCGGCACCACGGGACCTGAACTCCTGCGTGAAGTAACCGGCACCGCCGCCGATGTCGAGCACGGTCTTGCCCTCGACGGCCACGAACTCGGCGAGCTGGCTCGCGGCGTCCTGTGCCAGCGCAGCGTAGAAGCGGTCCGGATCCGACTGCTCGCTAAGGAACAGCCGGAACAGGCGAACGGACCTCATCATGTGTGCCAGCTCCTTGGTCTCGCTGCCCATCGAGTGCTAGCACGACGCCGTGACCAGCAGGGGGAACATGCTACTTTTCAGTAACAGATGGTCGCAGCCTAGCTCCCGCTTTCCTAGCTATCGCCCAGATTATTCGCATGTCCTGATCTGCGAATCAGCAGATCGCCCTTGACGATCTCGGCTATACCGCCACAATATTGCTCAACCTGCCGGCGGACGGTGCGGTCCGCGGGAAGAAGGCAACCGCCGACGACCCAGAGATGAGAACACGACCATGAGCACTGGCCGCCATATCGTGTTCATCGCCTGGCGAGACCTTGCGAACAAGGATGCCGGCGGGTCAGAACTGCTTGTCGATCGGCTTGCCCAGGGCCTGACCGCGCGGGGGGAGCGAGTAACTCTGCTGTGCGGCGGGCCAGTGGGCCCGCGACCTTACGCGGTGCGGCGCAGCGGCGGCACCTATAGCCAGTTCGCCCGTGCTCCGCTTGCCTTCCGGCGCCACCTGAGCGACTGCGACCTCGTGGTCGAGGTGTGCAATGGCATGCCCTACCTGGCGCCGCTGTGGACAAACAAGCCGGTGGTGTGCCTGGTCAACCACGTCCACACCGACTTGTGGCGGCTCCGCTTCCCGCCGCCTCTTTCGGTCGCCGGACGGCTGACCGAGGCGAAGGTGATGCCCAGGGTGCACCGTCGAAATCTGTTCCTGACCGTCTCGGCCTCCACGTTCGCCGCGCTGCAGGAGATCGGGGTGGACACCGACCGGATCCGGCTCATCTGCAACGGCGTGGAGCCAGGTCCGCCGCCCGCGCCCCCGTCACCAGAGCCGCTCTTCCTCGCGCTGGGCAGGCTCGCCGGGTACAAGCGGATCGACCTGCTGCTCCGCCTGTGGGACAGGGTACGTAACGTCACCGGAGGACGGCTGGTCATCGCCGGGGACGGACCCGAGCGAGCGCGGCTTGAGGCGCTGGCCGGTCCGGGAGTGGAGTTCACCGGGCGAGTGTCGGAGGAAGAGAAGCACAGGCTGCTCTCGGCTGCCTGGCTGCTCTTGCACCCGGCGAGCATCGAAGGGTGGGGAATCGTCGTCGCCGAGGCCGCTGTCCGCGGCACCCCGGCGGTCGGCTTCAGCGTTCCTGGCCTCCGCGACTCTGTCGTGCACAACGAGACGGGCATCCTCGTCCGTACCGAGGGCGAGTTCGCCTCCGCCTGGGCCTCGCTCGCGATCGACGACCGACGGCGACACCTGATGGGCCAGGCGGCACGCGCGCGCGCTCTGCAGCTGCACTGGTCGGCCGCCGTGGAAGGTTTCTCGCTGGTCGCCGACGAGGCGCTCGCCAGAGCGCGGGTCGCCAGTCAGGCGACGCCGCTGGTCCTGCCGATCGAGGCGGCCGGTGCCGACAACTCGCTCGGCTACGCCCCGCAGACGTCGGGCGCCACGCCAACGGAGCCCGCATGACCACTCGATCGGTGGTGCCAGGTCAGGATAGCCAGGACGTCGCTCCGGCCGGTTCGCTTCGCGACTTCTACGAGGATCCGAATGTCCCGGCCAGTTCGGGCCCGGACCGGGCGTACCGGCAGGCGAAGATGCTCGCCGAGGTCCTTGCCGCGACGCCACCCCCCGGCAGGGTCCTCGACATCGGCTGCGGTGACGGCTTCGCCACGCAGGTCGCGGCGCGGCACAACCAGGCCCACTACTTCGCCGGCCTCGACTGGTCCGCCCCGTCGCTCGCCCAGGCCCGTGGGCGCGGGATCGCCGTGCTGCGGGCCGGGCTAGACGTGCCGCTGCCAATCCGGTCCGAGACCATAGACGTCGTCGTGATGAGCGAGGTCATCGAGCATCTCGTCGATACCGACGCGGCCGTCGAGGAGGCGCGCCGGGTGCTCAAGCCGGGCGGCTCGCTACTGCTCTCCACGCCTAACCTCGCGGCCTGGTACAACCGGGGCCTGCTCGCCCTTGGCATCCAGCCGATCTTCTCCGAGGTCAGCCTTCGCGGGGTCTACGGCCGCCCGGGCAGCCAGGTCGCTGGTCACCTGCACATGTTCACCCGGCGTGCCCTGGTCGAGTTCCTTGCCGCCCATGGCCTGCGCAGCGTGCGGGTTCGCGGCGCTCGCTATCACGACGTCCCGGCGCCACTGCGCCCCGCTGACCGGCTCTTCTGTCACTGGCCGTCGGCGGCCTCGATCTTGCTCGTGCAGGCACGCAAGGAGTGATCCCGCACCAGCTGGCCCAGCAGGCGCCAGCGCAGGCCGAGTCCCCCGGCGTCCGCCACGTCCTGGGCGGACTGGCTCAGCGGGCCAGACCACATGCCTGGCCCGCCCTGACCGGTCTCGTGCTCGGTTTGCTCGCGCTCGGGCCTGCGCTCTCGCGGGGATTCGTTCTCTCCTACGACATGGTCTTCGTCCCTGCACCGCCTATCGGCTACGCCGATCTCGGCCTGCGGGGCGGCCCGCCCCGTGCGGTCCCCAGCGACCTTGTCGTCGCCCTTGCGGCCAGGGTCATCCCCGCTGAGCTCGTCCAGAAGGTCATCCTGATTGCCATCTTCGTGCTGGCATGCGCCGGTGCCGCCGCCCTGCTCGCGGCCAGCTGGCCCGAGCGCCCCGACGGCTCCCGGCTGCCGCTGATCGCCCAGCTGGTCGCCGGGACCTGTTACACCTGGAACCCCTTCGTCGCCGAGCGCCTGATCATGGGTCAGTGGGCGTTGCTGCTCGGCTACGCCGGCCTGCCCTGGGTGGCGCGCGAGATCTCCTGCCAGGCGGGCAGGGTGCGGGTGGGCCGGCTGGCCGTCGCGGTCCTGCCCGCCGCCATCGGCGGCTTCGCCGCCATGTCGATCACCGTTCTGACCGCGGTGCCCGTCGCGCTGTGCGCGCGGTCCAGGGCTCGCCGCCTTCGAGCGATCGCGGTCACTGTCGCCGTACTGGCGGTGGCAAGCCTGCCCTGGGCAGTTCCCTCGCTCCTTAATCCAGTGCACACCGATCCGAACGGCGCGGCTGCCTTCGCTGCGCGCGCCGACACCCCGTTCGGCGCTCTCGGCAGCCTGATCATGCTGGGCGGGATCTGGAACGCTCAGGCGGTACCGGCCGGATACGGCGGCCCGATCTCGGTGCTGTGGCTCATGGTCATGCTGATCGCCGGGGCCGGCTACGTCGTGGCTGCGAAGCGGCGGCAGCTCAGTCCGGGTCTCGGCGTCAGCGCCGTCGTCGGCCTGGCCGCAGCCGCGCTCGGACTGACGAAGCCGACATTGTCGGCACTGCACGCCGCGATCGCCGCGTGGCCAGGGTTCGCCGTGCTCCGCGACGGACAGCAGTTCGTCGCGCCGGTCGCTCTCGCGGCGGCCATGGGCCTGGGCGCCGGCCTTGGATCGCTGATGATCCGGGCGTCCGCCAGGCAGCCGGACCTCGCGGGAGGACGTCGATTGGCGGGTGGCGGCCAGGAAGGGGCCGGCCGGAGTCGACGGACCGGCGGGCGCACCGGGCGGGCGCGGCGCGATCCGGAATCGGCGGCGGGCGCTGCGACGATTCTCGCCGTGCTCGCCCTGGTCGCCCCGCTCTGCCTGCTGCCCGGACTGGCCTGGGGCGCCGCAGGTCGCCTGCAGGCAGTCGCGTACCCCGCGGACTGGCTGCGGGCCCGCGCCATCATCGACGGTGACCCGCTGCCAGGCTCGGCGCTGCTGCTGCCGTGGGCGCAGTACCGGCGCTACCCGTGGAACAACGGCGAGGCGGTGTTCGACCCTTGGCCGCGCCTACTGACCAGGACGATGGTCTGGAACGACGCGCTGCGGGTCGGCCCGACGAACGTAGCGCCAGAAAGCGAGCGGGCGGTCGCGCTCGAACAGATCATCCGCTCTGGAAAACAGCTCACCTCGGCACTGACCGCTGCCGGCGTTCGCTATGTCGTCGTCGACGCCGGACCCCTGCTCGGTACAGGCCGCGTTAACCTGCCCGGGAGAGCCAGACTGCCGGGAGCCCGCGTCGTGCTGGCCAGCCCCGACCTGATCCTTTTCCGGCTGCCCGGCTAAGCACCCGCACAGGCCAGGCGGAGAATCAGCGGCGCGAAGGTTACTATTTGATATAAGCCTGGTCAGAAGGCCGAACATTCCCTAGGCTAGTGCGCCAACGGCCCGGGTCCTTAGCGGGTCCGGCAAGGAGGATCTCGTGTCGCGACTGGGACTGCTGGCGATCTCCGCCATTGCAGGCGCTGCCCTGGCTTTCGCCCTGGCATTCACTGTGACTCTCGTACTGGCGAGCTCCAGCGAGAGCCCGGTCAGCCAGCAGATCTACAACTACGGCACGCGCTGATCGTGACCAGCCGCTAGCCCGGCCAGCCGCTAGCCGTCCGGCTGCGGCAGTCGGCTAGATAGTCAGTACTCGGCAAGCTCTGCCGCGACGATGGCTCCAAGCTCCCAGCAGGCCTTGAGGTCAGCCTTGGCTGGCTGGCCGGTCACGCAGACTGCCGGCCTGACCTGCCGCCAGCCCAGGCCGGCTGTAATGGCCTCGACAGCGCGGACCGCTCCGGTCGTGTCACTGGCTCCGTGCACGTACAGCCCGTACGGCCTGCGCCGGGTGGCCTCCAGGCATGGGTAATACACGCAGTCGAAGAAGTGCTTGAGCGCTCCGGACATGTAGCCGATATTCGCCGGGGTACCGAGCAGGTAGCCGTCTGCGGCCAGCACGTCCGCGGCTCCGGCGGACAGCGCCGGTGCCGCCGCCACATCGACGCCCTCAACCTCGTCCGTGCGGGCGCCGCTCAGCACGGACTCGAGCATTGCCTGCATTGCCGGCGACGGTGTGTGGTGCACGACGAGCAGGCGCGGCATAGCTCGAGCGTAGGCCCTGAGACCCCGCCAGGGTCGCATCAGCGTCGCCCGGCGCTTGCGGCACCAACGAGCCCGGTTTTAGACTGAACATTCAGTCAACTCCGTTGGGAGCTCAGTCATGGCCGATAAACAGGCCCCGCACAGCGAAAGACCATCAGCACAGACCAGTCCGGCTGCCATCCCCGCTCCGGTACCGGCCATCGTTCCGGCCTCGGCACCCGCACAGGAACCGGCGGGCGCGATGCCCCCGGCACCCGCCCTCGCACTGGCCGGCGGCCTCGCGCGGCGGCCGTCGACCCCATCCGGCCCGAGCCGCCCGGTGACCCCCCGCGGCACGAGCAGGCCGCCGGTCCGGCCGAGTCTCGCGGAGATCATCAGCGAGCAGGAGCGCATCTTCATCGGCCGCCAGCCAGAGTCGGCGCGGCTGGCCAGCGTGGCGCGCCAGGCACTCGCCGGCGGCGTGACGTCGAGCTGGCAGATCGCCCGGCCGCAGCCCGTCTGGCTCAGCCATGGCCGCGGTTCCAGGCTCTACGACGTCGACGGCAACGAGTACGTCGACCTGCACGGCGGCTACGGGGTCTCCCTTGCCGGGCACGCGCATCCGGCCATCGTCGAGGCGGTACGGCATCAGGTCACCCGCGGTACCCACTTCGCCCAGCCGACGCGCGACGCGCTCGCGGTCGCCAGGGAGCTCGCCAGGCGCTTCGGGCTGCCGCAGTGGCGGTTCGCGAACTCGGGCACCGAGTCGACCATGGAGGCCGTCCATCTGATGCGCTCGATCACAGGGCGCGATCTGATCATCAAGGTCGAGGGCTGCTACCACGGCCATCACGACTCCGTGCAGGTCTCTGTCTATGCCGACCCTGGCAAGATGGGCCCGGCCGACCGGCCGCTCAGCGTCCCGTCGAGTACCGGCGTCCCGCGCGCGGTCACCGACCTGACGCTTGTCGTCGGCTTCAACGACCTCGACGGCGTCGACCGCATCCTGCGCGAGCACCACGGACGGGTAGCCGGGATGATCCTCGAGCCGATCATGATGAACGCCGGCATCATCCTGCCCGAGGCTGGCTATCTGGCCGGGCTCAGGGAACTGCTGCACTCTCACGGCGCGCTGCTGACGTTCGACGAGGTCAAGACCGGGCTCACCGCCGGGCCCGCCGGCGCGACCGGGGTCACCGGAGTCACGCCCGACGTCATCTGCCTGGCCAAGGCGATCGGCGGCGGAATCTCCGTCGCGGCTATCGGCGGCACCGCCGATGTGATGAGGCACGTTGCCGAGGGCAGGTACGAGATGGTCGGCACCTTCAGCGGCAATCCGCTGGCGATGGCGGCGGCCCGCGCGATGCTGTGCGACGTCGCTACCGCGCAGGCCTACGAGCGGATCGAGTCCCTGCGCAGGCGCGCGGTCGACGGGGTGACCCGGGCCATCGCGAGGTACGGGCTGCCAGCCAGGGTGGTCTCGGTCGGCGCGAAGGGCTGCATCGTGTTCAGTCCCGAGCCGGTCAGGGACTTCCGCGGCTTCATGGCGATCAACGACTCCTACAGTCACGCGCACTGGCTATTCCAGCACAACGGCGGCGTCTTCCTGCCACCGTGGGGCAAGTCCGAGCAGTGGCTGATCTCGGTCCAGCACGACCAGAGTGATATAGATCTCTTTAACCGTAATGTAATGACCTTTGCTTCTTGCATTGCCTGATCGGGAAAGGTGCTAGATTCCGCTGCGTGGATCCAGCCCCCCCTCAGCGCCGGCGGCCCATGCTCAGCAGGCGAGTCTTCCTGACCAGGGCCGCTGGCGCAGGCATCACCACCGGCGGGCTCGGCGCCATGCTGGCCGGCTTCGGGCCGAAGGCGGCCGCGCCGCCAGCGCAGGTACGAATTCCGGCGCCGGGCAGTCCGGTCACCTGGCCGATCAGCGCCAGCAACCCGCTGCTCCCCAGCGGGAAGCTAGCCGAGCGCAACGCCACCCTGAAGGTCTTCTGCTGGACGGACCGGGTGAATCCGCGCTGCCTGGACGACTTCGCCCAGAAGTACGGCTGCCAGGTCGAGCTGACTTCGTTCGGCACCTTCGGGCAGGCGCTGGCCTCGCTGGCCGGCGGACGTGACATCTTCGACGTCCTGCTGGGCGCGCCTGCCTATATGGTCGGGCAGCTCGTCGGAAAGGGCCTGCTGCGGCCGCTGAATCACAGCTACCTGCCGAACCTCAGGCACACCTGGCCGCAGGTCGCGAGCCCGTTCTACGACGTCGGCCTGCGATATACCGTGCCCTATACGGTCTACACGACCGGGATCGCCTGGCGCAGGGACCTCATCGACGCGGACCCGTACGCCATGGCCAACGGCTGGACGTTCCCCTGGGTCGCCGGTGCCAGGGGAAAGACCGCCCTGCTCGACGACTACCGGGAGTCCGTCGGCCTCGCCCTGATCAGGGCAGGCGCCGACATCAACACAACGGACCCGTACGTCCTCGATGCCGCCCAGGCACAGCTGGCCAGCCTGCGCCAGCTCGTCGGGATCAGGGTCGACAACAACACCAGCGCGGAGATCGCGGCTGGCCAGACGGCGGTCCATCTCGCCTGGTCCGGACAGGCGGCCGCAGCCCCCAGATTCCTGCCGAGCGGCGTGCCTGTCGAGGCGATCGGCTACTGGTTCCCGCCCGACGGGATCGGCCCGGTCGGCAACGACACGGCGACCGTGCTGCGCGGTGCGCAGAGCCCGGTGCTCGCGCACCTTTTCATCAACTACCTGCTCGACCCGCTCAGCGCGCTGGTCAACATCTCTCGGATCGGCTTCATGCAGCCGCTCACGTACGTCACTCCCGCCCGGCTGGTCTACGAGGGAATCCTGCCAAGAAGCCTGATGTCGACGGCCGTGCTGTCGACCTATCAGGACCACGGCCTGAAGAAGCTGCGGCTCCCGGTCGGCGCCGACGCGCTGTGGCGGCAGATCTGGAACTCGGTCAGCGCACGCCGCGGCAAGACCGGCTGAGCACGCCGACGCGACAGGCAGAGCCAGCCGTTACCGCCCTTTGTAACTTTTGTCCATAGCCTTGCGTGACCGTCCTGTAACCTCAAAAGCCTTGTCCCGGCGCATTGGACAGGAGTAATCAGGAGTAGTTGAAGGGCCGTTCAGTCCGCGGAGCGACGACGGTGTCCCGCGACGGGTGTCCCTTTGCCACCGTAGCTATTGGCACAGAAGCGGACCGACCCCCACCGGTCCCTTGTAGCGAAGGGCTGGCACATCATGCACCCAAGAGAAGGCTGGCAAGCCGACAGCACTCCGGCAATCCCCGGCGTTTCGCGCCGTAGCTTCCTGCGTTCCGGCGTCGGCGCGGGCGGCCTGGCCGCCCTGGGCGCTGGCGGCCTCGGCTCGCTGCTGGCCGCCTGCGGGTCGTCCCCCGGCCCGGGCGCCCCTGGCGGCACGGGGCGCAGCGGCGCCATTGCGCTGCCCCGGCCGAACAACCCGGTCACCTGGCCGTTGTTCAGCGACAACAAGGCGATCGCGAGCGGCCTGCAGCCAGAGAAGAACGCGACGCTCAAGATCTACAACTGGGTGGCCTACATCAACGAGAAGGTCATCAAGGACTTCTGCAAGAAGTACAACTGCAGCTACCAGCTGTCCACGTTCAACAACATGGACGAGGCGATGACCAAGCTTCGTTCCGGCCAGGTGAACTTCGACATCTTCTTCCCCACCATCGACGTGATGGGGCAGCTTGTCGAGGGCAAGCTGATCCAGCCGCTCAACCACGGCTACATCCCGAACATCGCACAGGCCTGGCCGGACTTCTCCAACCCGTTCTACGACGGGAAGTGGCAGTACACGGTGCCCTACACGATCTACACCACGGGCATCGCCTGGCGTAAGGACTTCGTCCACGAGAACCCCTACACGATGGCCAACCCCTGGGCCATGCCATGGCAGGGCAAGTACAAGGACAAGGTCGCGATCCTGGACGACGCCAGGGAGGGCATCAGCCTCGCGCTGATGAAGGCCGGGATCTTCGACCTGAACACCACCAACCCGGCCCAGATCAGCGCGGCGGGCCAGTCGCTCGTC
>DASWAA010000393.1:0-2753 GCA_036391385.1 Streptosporangiaceae bacterium | reverse complement strand
TCGGTGCGACCCATCTCGCCCATCTCGATGTCACTCTCGACGGCCAGGTCGTGCAGTGCCACCACCTCGACTACGGAACTGGCGGGCTGTTCGCCCACCTCCGGGCCCAGATCTACTCCGAGCTCGGCCTGCCCGCCCCGCCGGTCGCCGCGGCCCCGCCTGCGGCGAGCGGCAGGCCCGCACAGGTCGCGGCTGCCCTGACCGGCTCCGCGCTATTCGAGCAGGTCCGCGAGGTACTGAGGAACTTCCAGGTACCGCAGGCACTGGCCCGGAGCTTGCTGGCACAGGGCGCAACCGTAACCGAGCGTGCGGATTACGTCCGGCGCCTGGTGCGCCAGTCAGCCAGCGAGGCATTCGGCGCCAGCGACACCGAGAAACTCCTGCGGAACGTCCTCGTCGCCGGATACCTGGAGCCGGTGAGCAGCCACGAGGCGGCCGCGGCCCGGCTCTGCCTCAGCAGGGCCGCCTACTTCCGCCGGCTCAGGACCGCGACCGAGCGGCTCGCCGAGCACATCGCAGCGACCATCTGCACGCCCCGGTCAGGCGGTAGCGATGTCCAGGCGGCAGTGCCGCCGGGGTAACCGCCAGGCGGCGCTGCCCTTAGGACCCAGTCGGGCGAGTCCGGCGCAGACCGCCGAAAAAGACGACCGATGCCACCAGCCCGGCCATCGCGCCGACGGCCCCGCCGAACAGGAACCACTCGCCGGCCGTCGAGGCCTCGATCAGCACGCTGCCGCTGCTCGTCCCCGCGGCCCCCAGCATGAACACCAGGAGAAACCAGCCCAGGGCCGGAGCCACCCCCCCGAGCGATCGCCGCATTCCCCACCCGCCGAGCAGGCAGGTCGCGAAGATCGCCAGGGCAAAGCCGATCGCGGCCAGCGGAGCCGGCCCGGCACCGTGGAAAAACGTGCCCAGCAGACCCTGCGCCATCCCGAATGCGAAGAGCGCGAGGTACGTGAGGATCGTCAGGGCGCGGCTCACGGTCGCAGGCTACTCGATACCGGCGAAGAGGTCGTCCTCCCAGCCGTGCTCGCCCCTGCCAGGACCGCGCGGCCCGGCGAGCAGCGTGTAGTACTCGACGCCGAGCGCCCGCTGGCCGACCTTGTCCGACAGCGCGAAGAACGGGTCGTCCACGGCGATCTGGCTCGCGTGCGCCCGCATGGCCGCGAGCTTGGCGTCCAGGTACCCGGTCGCGTCGATCTCGGTCGTCACCTGCTCGTCCGGCACGCCGAATGGCAGGTCGTCGACCGAGTCGACGGCCAGGAAGCCAGCCGGATCGTCCCGCATCAGCTCGATCCCCTCGGCGATCACCGACTTCGGGATGGCGGTCGCGTAGAACTTGCGCACCAGCCCGTCGGCTAGCTCGAAGGCCCGCCGTGCCACCCGGTGCGCCTGGATGTGGTCGGGGTGCCCGTAGAAGCCGTTCGAGTCGTAGCTGACGAGCACCTGCGGCCGGACCTCGCCGATGATCTCAAGCAGGACGGCGGCCGCCTCGTCCACGTCGGCCCGCCAGAAGACGCCGTCCCACTCGTTCGACGGCGTGCCCATCATGCCGGAGTCGTGCCAGCGGCCGGGCCCGCCGAGGAAGCGGTGGTCGGTGACGCCGAGCGCGGCGCAGGCAGCCGCCAGCTCGCCGATCCGGTGCTCGCCCAGCCGGTTGTCCCGGTCCCAGGCCAGGTGCGCCAGGTCGGGCGGGATGACCTCGCCGAGCTCGCCCAGCGTGCAGGTAACCAGGGTCACTCCCGCCCCGGACGCCGCGTACCTGGCCATGGTGGCGCCGGTCCCGATCGACTCGTCGTCCGGATGGGCGTGCACGAGCATCAGGCGCCTGCTGGCAGTCGGCTGGTTCATGTCGTGAGGATAACGAGCCGCCGCCGGGCCCGCCGACTCCGGCACGTCCTGGCAGGATGGGCAGTCATGACCGACACCTTCCCGCGCCAGCAAGCCCGCACCCAGAACTTCACTCTCGGCGCGCCGCGGTCGTTCGCCGTCGCCCCCGACGGCAGCCGGGTCGCCTTCCTGCGCAGCCAGGGCGGCAGCGACCCGGTGACCTGCCTGTGGGTGCTCGACCTGCCCGTGTTCGCAGCGAGTGCGGCCGGCGGGTCCGAGCGGCTGGTCGCCGATCCGGCCGCGATCGGTGCCGGGAGGGGCGACGAGCCTGAAGAGGAACGGGCGCGCCGGGAGCGCTCACGCGAGCGGGCCGGCGGCGTCGTGGCGTTCGCCACCGATGCCGGGTTCACGATGGCCGCCTTCGCGCTCGCCGGCGAGGTCTACACGACCGGTCTCACGCCAGACGGGCCCGCCCCGCGTGCCGCGGGAGCCCGGTCTCCGGCGATCGACCCGCGGCCGGACCCGGCGGGCCTGACGGTCGCCTACGTCTGCGACGGCGCGCTGCGGATCATCGATCTCGCCAGCGGACGGGACCGCGAGCTGATCGGCCCGGCCGGGCGGCAGCCCGGCGCGGCGCCCGGCCGTCCCGGCGACGTCACGTACGGGCTTGCCGAGTTCGTCGCGGCCGAGGAGATGGACCGGATGCGCGGCTACTGGTGGGCGCCGGACGGGGCAGCCCTGCTGGTCGCGAGGGTAGACAACTCGCCCGTGCGCCGGTGGTATATCGCCGACCCGGCGAACCCTGACCGGCCAGCTGCCGAGATCGGCTATCCCGCGGCGGGCACGGCGAACGCTCTCGTTTCGCTGCTCATCGTGAGTCTGGACGGACGCTCGGTTCCCGTGCGGTGGGACGCCGGCGCCTT
>DASWAA010000392.1:0-8028 GCA_036391385.1 Streptosporangiaceae bacterium | reverse complement strand
TCGCCGGTGCACCGGATCGGCGCGGACTGGGTCGTCGCAGATCCGGTAGGAGTACCGGCGCCAGAGAGCGGAGAACCTCGCATCGAAACCGTCGGCGGCCACCTGGACCGCGTGCACCCGCACGTCGCCGGGGAGCAGCCGGCCGAGCCGGTGCAGCGCATGCGGTGCTGCCGCGTCCCAGGCCTGCGCTGGCACGTCCAGATGGGCGACCTGACCGCGCGCATGGACGCCCGCATCGGTCCGTCCGGCGACCGTCAGCGCGGCGGGCCCGGCCAGCCGCAGCACGATTCTCAGGGCCTCTTCTAGGACACCCTGAACGGTGCGTACGCCAGGCTGGCCAGCCCAGCCGTGAAATTCCGAGCCGTCATAGCTGAGGTCGAGCCTCAGCCTGACGACATCGCCGCTACTGTCCGTCGCCCTACTCGGCGTCAGGCTCGGCGCCCTCAGGCCCGGCGCCCTCAGCCTCACCGTCAGCGGCGCTAGCCTCGTCGGCGGCCTGGACCTCGGCCTGCGCCTCCTCGGCCGTGGCTGCCTCGGCCGTGGCTGAATCGGCCGTGGCTGCCTCGGCCGTGCTCGCCTCCGCGCTGCTCTCCTCGGCTGCCTCCGCCTCGGCTGCCTCCGCCTCTGCGGCCGCTGCCGCAGCGCCGCCTCTGGCGCGAGCCTGAGCCGTGGCAGGCTGAGCCCGGCGGGCCCGGCGGCGCGTCGGCTTGGCCTCAGGCGCCTCGCGAACCAGCTCGATGACGGCCATAGCCGCGTTGTCACCCTTGCGCGGGCCGACCTTGGTGATCCGGGTGTAGCCGCCCTCGCGGGTGGCGTAGCTCGGGCCGATCTCGTCGAAGAGGGTCTTGACCACGGCCTTGTCGGTGACCACCGTCAGGACCTGTCGCCTGGCGTGCAGGTCACCACGCTTGGCGAAGGTGATCAGCCGCTCGGCGACCGGCCGCAGGCGACGGGCGCGGGACTCAGTCGTCGTGATCTTGCCGTGCTCGAACAGCGCCGTAGCAAGGTTCGCCAGCATGTGCTGCTGGTGCGCTGCGCTGCCGCCCATTCGGCGACCCTTAGTGGGCGTGGGCATCGAAAGACTCTCCTCGGTCGGTTCGCACTACCTGGCCGGGCCGCTTATCCGGCCCGGTCAGTACTCCTCAGTCTCGACGTAGCTGTCGTCCTCGTCCGCCCCGTAACTGTCCGCGGCAGTCCCCGGGTCGAACCCGGGCGGGGAGTCCTTGAGCGCCAGGCCCATGTCGATCAGCTTCTGCTTGACTTCCTCGATGGACTTCGCACCGAAGTTACGGATGTCGAGCAGGTCCTGCTCACTGCGGGCGACAAGCTCGCCCACGGTGTGGATGCCCTCGCGCTTGAGGCAGTTGTAGGAGCGGACGGTCAGGTTCAGCTCCTCGATCGGCAGCGCCAGGTCGGCGGCGAGCGCCGCGTCCGTCGGCGACGGTCCGATGTCGATGCCCTCAGCCTCGAGGTTCAGCTCCCGGGCCAGCCCGAACAGCTCGACCAGGGTCATGCCGGCGCTGGCGACCGCGTCCCGGGGCCGCATGCAGGGCTTGGTCTCGACGTCCAGGATCAGCCGGTCGAAGTCCGTCCGCTGCTCAACCCGGGTGGCCTCGACCTTGTAGGTGACCCGGAGCACCGGCGAGTAGATCGAGTCGATCGGAATCCGGCCGATCTCCTGACCGGGCTGCTTGTTCTGCGACGCGGAAATATAGCCGCGCCCGCGCTCGACGGTCAGCTCCATCTCCAGCTTGCCCTTGGCATTCAGCGTGGCGATGTGCAGCTCAGGGTTGTGCACCTCCATGCCGGCAGGCGGCGCGATGTCCGCCGCGGTGACGACGCCGGGCCCCTGCTTGCGCAGGTACATGTGCACCGGCTCGTCGTGCTCAGAGGAGACGACCAGTTCCTTGAGGTTCAAGATGATGTCGGTGACATCTTCGGAGACGCCTGGCACCGTGGAGAACTCGTGCAGTACCCCCTCGATCCTGATGCTGGTCACTGCGGCACCGGGGATAGAGGACAGCAGAGTGCGGCGGATCGAGTTCCCGATCGTGTACCCGAACCCGGGCTCGAGCGGCTCGATGGTAAACCGCGAGCGGTATTCCCCCACTTGCTCTTCGGTGAGGGACGGACGCTGTGCGATGAGCATTGTTCTGTCCTTTCCGCCTGCCCGCTATTTGACAGGCGACTAAGGCTGGCGGCTCACGCCGCCAGGTGGCTGGCCGGCCCCCGTGGCCGGCCAGGTTGTACGGCTACTTCGAGTAGTACTCGACGATCAACTGCTCCTGTACGAGCGTGTCGATCTGGGCGCGCGACGGAAGCGTGTGGACCAGGATCCGCATCTTGGTCGGGATGACCTCGATCCACGCGGGCACGGTCCGCTCGCCGGCCTCGGCGCGGGCGACGATGAACGGCGTAAGTTCATGCGACTTCGCGGCGATCTCGACGATGTCGCTCTCGCTCACCCGGAAGGACGGGATATCCACCTTGCGGCCGTTGACCTGCACATGGCCGTGCCTGACTACCTGACGGGCCATGTCACGGCTCTTGGCGAAGCCGGCCCGGTAGATGACGTTGTCGAGGCGGCTCTCCAGGATCTGGAGCAGTGCCTCGCCCGTCTTGCCGCGGGTCTTGGTGGCTTCCTGGTAGTAGTTGTGGAACTGCTTCTCGAGGATGCCGTAGATCCGGCGAGCCTTCTGCTTCTCCCTGACCTGCAGCAGGTACTCGCTCTCCTTCGGCCGGTTCCTGCCGTGCTCGCCTGGCGGGTAAGGCCGGATCTCGATCGGGCACTTAGGCGAGTCGCACTTGGCGCCCTTGAGGTAGAGCTTGGTCTTCTCGCGGCGGCAGAGCCTGCAGTCCGCACCGGTGTATCGAGCCATACTTGTCGCTTACTCCTCAGACCCGGCGCCGTTTGGGCGGCCGGCAGCCATTGTGCGGAACCGGGGTGACGTCCTGGATCGAGCCGACCTCGAGGCCGGTCGCCTGCAGCGACCGGATGGCGGTCTCGCGGCCTGAGCCAGGACCCTTGACGAAGACGTCAACCTTGCGCATGCCGTGCTCCATCGCGCGCCTGGCAGCGGCCTCGGCGGCCATCTGAGCCGCGAACGGCGTCGACTTCCTCGAGCCCTTGAAGCCGACCTGCCCGGACGAGGCCCAGGAGATCACGCTCCCCGCAGGGTCGGTGATGGACACGATGGTGTTGTTGAAGGTGCTCTTGATATGAGCGTGCCCGTGCGCGATGTTCTTTCGTTCCTTGCGGCGTACTTTCTTGACGCCGGTTCGGCTCTTTGGAGGCATCCTGCTCGTCAACTCCGGAGGTGATCGGTCCGATGGCGCGCCTGGCTCGCCGCTTGCGGCGAGGCCAGGCGCCTTACTGGACTACTTCTTGCCGACCTTCTTCTTGCCGGCGACTGTCTTCTTCTTGCCCTTGCGAGTGCGGGCGTTGGTCTGGGTGCGCTGGCCGTGCACGGGCAGCCCCCGGCGGTGCCGCAGGCCCTGGTAGCAGCCGATCTCGACCTTGCGCCTGATGTCGGCCTGGACCTCGCGGCGAAGGTCACCCTCGACCTTGTAATTCGCCTCGATCCAGTCCCTGAGCTGCACCAGATCTTCGTCGGTCATCTGGTGGACGCGCGTGTCGCCGCTGATGCCCGTGGCATTCAGCGTCTCGGCGGCGCGAGTCCTGCCGATCCCGTAGACATAAGTGAGGGCGACCTCAAGCCGCTTCTCTCGCGGTAGGTCGACGCCTACAAGACGTGCCATGCGGGCAACTCTCCTTCTCTGCTGGAGGTCTGCCACACCGCTCCACGTCTGTGCCCGTCGACGTGGCCCCGGCCTCCTCCGGGGGTGCTCCGTCCGCTTGCGCGACCGGAGTGCGGCGCGTGTCTTACTGTCAGCCCTGCCGCTGCTTGTGCCTCGGGTCAGAGCAGATAACCATCACACGACCATGCCGACGGATGATCCGGCACTTACTGCAGATCTTCTTCACACTCGGCTTGACCTTCACGGTGGATCTCCTGTTACTTGTACCGGTAGACGATCCGGCCGCGACTCAGGTCATACGGGCTCAGCTCCACGACCACCCGGTCGTCCGGCAGGATCCGGATGTAGTGCATCCGCATCTTGCCGCTGATGTGAGCAAGAACCTTATGCCCGTTGTCGAGCTCTACCCGGAAGAAGGCGTTGGGCAGGGACTCAACTACCGTGCCCTCGATCTCGATGGCACCGTCTTTCTTGGGCATATCCTCCGCGCTTCACTGACGTCGGCTCGCCGACCGGTCGGTCATCGTACTGCCTGCGCTGACCGGCCTGCTTCGCCTGCTTGGCTGGCTTGTCCTACTGGCTCTTTGTCTTGCCTGCTTGTCCTGCTGCTTGCTGACACCCAGGCCCGATTCCCGCTGGGCGCGCCCGTCGCCGGCCGCACCCACAGCGCAGGCTCGGAGAGTCAGCTGGATGGTGTCTCCGCGACCGCCGGATGCTCGCGCACCGCGGGCGGACCGCACGGCCCGGTGGAAACCGTCAGCTTGCCCGGCACGCAGCCAGGGCAGGCATCAATTTTAAGGGCCGCAGCAGAGTCTACTTGAGCGGAGCCAGCAATGCGAACCGGGGTCGGCAATCGCTACCGGCCCACGATCCAGCCAGCCGCCAGGATCGCGCCCCACGGCCCGGCCACCCAGAGGGGCCACGGATAGCCCGCCCCGCTGAGCAGCCAGATTACCGTGCAGAGCAACGTTACCCCAAGCCACGAGCTCCAGGCGGCCAGCCATGGCGGCGACAGCCTGCCGTGCCGGCGGCTGAGGGCGCCCGCCGTCCCTCCGGCGATCGTCGAGGAAGGCAGCCCGCCCGATCCTCCGGTGCGGCGCAGCGAGGACGTCGGCAGCGGGTACAGGTCGACGTCCGGCAGGTCGGCGGTCAGTTCGTCCAGATCGCCGATGGTCTTCGCCTCGAAGACCCGGTCCAGCCGCTCGTGGAACTCGGCGGCATCGATCCGGCCTACGGCATGATGCTGGCTGAGCGCCTGCGCGGCTCGCTCACGGTCCTGATCCGATGCCCGCATCCGCGGATCGGCGGTCATTACGCGGCCCCCGCTCCGCTCGGTTCCGCAACGGACGACCGCGCTCCGCTCACCGGGGCCGCGCCGGCGGCACCGTTCAGCATGGCGAAGCCGCTCTCGCCGCCGTCCTCCGCCGTCAGCACCCAGGGCCCGTCAGCCGTGACCGCCACCGTGTGCTCGAAGTGGACAGCCGGGCTCCCGTCGGCCGTCACGACCGTCCAGCCGTCGTCGAGCACCGTTGTGTGGCGCCCGCCGAGAACGAGCATCGGCTCGATGGCCATGGCCATGCCCTCGGTCAGCAACGGCCCGCGGCCCGGCCTGCCGTAATTCGGTACCGGAGGGTCCATGTGCATCGCCGAGCCGATGAAGTGCCCGGTGTACTCCTCGACGATTCCGTATGGCCCGCTCGCCTGCGCGCTCGACTCAATCGCATGCGAGATGTCGGTCAGCCGGCGTCCGGCCACAGCGGTCGCCAGCCCGCGCCACAGCGCGAGCTCGCAGGCGCGCATCATGGCCGTCACCTCGTCGGGGACCGGGCCGATCGCGACGGTAACCGCGGCATCACCATGCCAGCCGCCGACGATCGCACCAGCGTCGATGGACAGCACGTCGCCGTCGGCGAGCACGACGTCATCGCGCGGGATGCCGTGCACGATCTCGTCGTTCACGGAGGTGCAGATCGTCGCGGGATAGCCGTGGTAACCCTTGAACGACGGCGTGGCACCCGCGCTCGCGATCTCGCGCTCAGCGATCGCGTCCAGCTCGCGGGTGCTGATTCCCGGCTCGGCCGCCGCCGCGACCACGCGCAGCACTCTAGCCACGACCAGGCCTGCCTCCCGCATCAGCGCGAGCTGACCTGGCTGCTTTACCTCAATTGAAGTTCCCCGGCTGAACCGCATCGCCTACTGCCTCCCGTTACTACACCGTACCCGCGAACTCGGGCGGCGAGCCATCAGCGGACGAAGCGACGCAGCGCGACCAGCGCCCGCTCGGTCACGTCCTCGACCGGCCCGGTGGCGTCGATCCCGAGCAGGATTCCCTCGTCGGCGTAGTACGAGATCAGCTGCTGCGTCTGCTGCTGATAGACCTCCAGGCGGTGCCTGATGGTCTCCTCGCGGTCGTCGTCGCGCTGGAACAGCTCGCCGCCGCACTCGTCGCACCGGCCGGCGATCGACGGCGGGTCGAAGGCGACGTGCCAGACCCGCCCGCACTTACGGCAGGTCCGCCGGCCGGACAGCCGCCTGATCACCTCGTCGTGGTCGACCACCAGCTCGAGCACCAGGTCAAGCCGCAGACCCCAGTCGGCCAGCAGCTTCTTGAGCGTCTCGGCCTGCGGCACGTTCCTCGGGAAGCCGTCGAGCAGGAATCCGGCCTGAGCGTCGTCCTCGGCCAGCCTGCTCGCCACCATGGCGACGGTGACCTCGTCAGGCACGAGGTCACCGCGGTCCATGAATGCCTTGGCCTGCCGCCCGAGATCAGTGCCAGCAGTGACGTTGTACCGGAAGATGTCACCCGTCGATACCTTCGGTATCGCCAGGTGCGAGGCGATGAACTGGGCCTGCGTCCCCTTGCCCGCTCCGGGTGGCCCTACGAGGACGACTCGCACTACCTGAGGAAGCCCTCGTAGTTACGCTGCTGCAGCTGGCTCTCGATCTGCTTGACGGTGTCGAGACCGACTCCAACAGCGATCATGATGCTCGTGCCGCCCAGCGGGAACTGCT
The DNA here is from genome assembly GCA_036391385.1 of Streptosporangiaceae bacterium. GTDB lineage: Bacteria > Actinomycetota > Actinomycetes > Streptosporangiales > Streptosporangiaceae > Chersky-822. The sequence continues at coordinate 1,257 of DASWAA010000392.1, read as the reverse complement.
GCGTCGCGCCGACGAGCCCGATGGCGATCATCGGGATCAGGGCGACGATGCCCAGGTAGAGCGATCCTGGGGCGGTCAGCCTGCTGAGCACGAACCGCAGGTACCCGGCCGTCGGCCCGCCGGGTCTGATGCCGGGGATAAAACCACCGGATTTCTTCATGTTGTCGGCGACTTCGTCCGGGTTGAACGTGATCGACACGTAGAAGTAGGTGAACAAGATGATCAGGACGAAGAACGTGGCCATGTAGTACGGGTCCGCTCCCTGACTGGTCAGGTGCGTCTGCACCCACAGTGTCCAGCCAGATGTCGCGTTTCTGCTGCCGAAGAGGTTGGCCGCGAGCGACGGGATGTACAGCAGCGACGAGGCGAAGATCACCGGGATGACACCGGCCTGGTTGACCTTCAGCGGGATGTAGGTCGACGTGCCGCCGTACATCTTCCTGCCCACCATCCGCTTGGCGTACTGGACCGGAATCCGGCGCTGCGCCTGTTCCATGAAGGCGACAGCCGCGATGATGAGCACGCCCACGGCGAGCACGATAAGGAAGATGACGTCGCCCTGGAGCTGCAGGATACGGTTCATCTGCCCGGGGATCACCGCGATCACCTGGGTGAAGATCATCAGGGACATGCCGTTGCCGACGCCGCGGTCGGTGATCAGCTCGCCCAGCCACATGATCACGGCGGTGCCGGCCGTCAGGCAGATCACCATCGTGATGATCTTGAACGGCGTCGGGTTCGGGATCAGCGTCGCGGTGCAGCCCGGGAACATGTTGCCGCTCTGGGCGAGCGCGATGATCGCGGTCGACTGGAGGATCGCCAGGCCGATCGTCAGGTACCGGGTGTACTGCGTGATCTTCGCAGTACCCGACGCGCCCTCCTGCCGCAGCGTCTCAAGCCGCGGGATCACCACGGCGAGCAGCTGCAAGATGATGCTCGCCGTGATATAGGGCATGATGCCGAGCGCGAAGACCGTCAGCCGCAGCAGCGCGCCGCCGCTGAGCAGGTTAACCAGCCCGAGGAGGCCACCCTTGTTGGCATTCGTGCAGATCTTCACCGCCGCCTCGGAGACGCCCGGGGTGGGCAGCGAGGCACCGAGCCGGAAGATGACGATGATGAAGAGCGTGAAGAGCAGCTTCTTGCGCAGGTCCGGAGTCCGGAACGCCTGGTAGAACGCGGTCAGCATGCGCCGTCCTGTGGTCGAAGGGTCAACGTCATCTGCCGCTCCTCATCGCTGGCGGCCTGCGCACCAAGCCG
>DASWAA010000391.1:0-10254 GCA_036391385.1 Streptosporangiaceae bacterium | reverse complement strand
CAGCCGGGCCAAGCTCGTCGCCGCGAGGTCCTACCTGGAGTCCGCGATGCCAGTCGTGCGGGTCGCCTCGGACGCGCCGCTGCCCGAGATCGACGGCTCGCTGCCGGTCCACCCGCCGGACCCGGCCGCGCTGGCCGCCCTTGATGCCCGCTGGGACCTGGGCGGGTCGCTCGGCCGGATGATGTCCGCACTCGCGGTCCGGCCTGGCTGAGGTCCGACGGGCCGGAACGCCGAGTTGCGATGCGGGACCTCCACGGAGATCACCTGCAACGCGCTACCCGTTGAGGAGCCTGCGCCAGATCGTCGGCCAGGGCATCCGCAGCTTCCGCGTCAGCCACAGCAGCACGCACCCGAGCCACGGGACCATGATCACCGTGCCGCCGATCAGGGCCATCAGATCTCGCATCCAAAGATTAGTGCCGGTGCGGGGGAAGACGGTGAAAGGGTCGCCGGAATCCAGGGCTGGGGTCGTAGTTCCCGGAGTTCCTCTCGTCCAGACCCCGTCGAATCTGACGTTCAGCCGGGTGTGCCGACCGTCAGCGGAGACGAAGTCTCCGTACCACGAGCACTCGGCCGGATGCTCGCAGCTTGCGATCCTCGTCGTGGTATAGGTGCCCAGCGTGCCATGTCCCTGCGCTGCCGCGTAGGCTGGCCCGATTTCAATGCTGCCGAAGACCAGCAGTCCCGTTCCCGCGACGGGAAGCGCGACTCCTATCAGGATCCACCCGATCCACCGGCGTACATGCAGGTGCGGCACGCGGCGTCCATACGGCCAGGCTCGCCGCGGGCCCAGTGCGCCGAGCCCTCGCCGCCGACTCTGCTCGATATATCCCAGTGCCGACAGTTCGCCGTCGCCGTCCCGCCTGCGCGCCATGGCCGCGATCTCCGTCCCGCTGGAATACCATTAAAGTCTACTTATCGCACTGATTCCGATCAATCGCCGGAGGGGGAATTCCGCGGGGATGGCGGGCCGGTAAGGGACATGCGCCAGGCCAATTCGTAATCCAACTTGCCGGGTTCCCGCGCCAGGTCGGCCGGGCTGAGGCGGAGTACGGGAGCCTGCGTCCGGTAGGCGGCGATGACGGCGGCCTTGCGCTGACGCTGTTCGGCGTTCAGCCTGATGACCTCCGGGGTCAGCGCTCCAACATCCAGCCCGACGGCCCGGATCTGGTCGTCCAGCCAGAACGACGCGTCGACGTACGGGTCGGCTGGCTCGCCGGTCACCCAGGACGGCCAGCCGAAGGCGACCACGTAGGGGAAGTCGGCATACAGCACGACCTCGGCGTGTCCGGCCGCGACAGCCGCGCGCAGCCCGGCGTCCCTGGCCGCGCGGTGGTCCCGGTGCCCGCCGATCGCCGACGGGAGCCACACCTGGTCACAGTCGGCGAACTCCCGCGTCATGCGCTCGACGGCGTGGTCCAGGTCGGGTGCACCGGCCCGGTACTGCGCGTCGGGCGCGCCGAGGTGGACGGCCCGCGTGCCCAGCAGTTGCATGGCCGCATGATCTTCCTCGATGCGCTCGCGCTGGCGCGCCGCCGAGCTGGTCGCGCCGGTAAGCCGGTCCCACCAGCTGGCCTCCAGGCCGGCCGGCGGGAGCGCTGTGAAGACGGTAAGGACGGTCGCCCCGGCTGCCGCCAGCCGGACGCTGGCTGACATGGCGGCGTCATCGAGATGCGGCGAGACGGCGGCGATTCTCACTGCAGATCTGCGCTCCTTGTCCGTACCGCTCAGATCATCACACATCCGGATGGCAGGTCCCGGTCAGGCCCGCCCTGGCCGGGCCTGGTACGTCCGGGTAAGCGTTGACAGGGCCTGGTTGCGTGCCACACTTGCGCAATGACCACCCTGACCATTCCGGGGCTGCCCTTTCCGCTGACCGGAGCTGGCTATCCGCCGTGTGAGCACCGGGTGGAGGACGGCGCGCTCATCATGGTCAGCGGACCTGGCAGTGACCTCTTCGCTGACCCCGCAGGGAGCGGGTCGCTGCCGGACGCCGGACGGCTGACCGGAATGCCGCCCGCGGGCGACTTCACCCTGAGCTCCCGCGTTACCGTCGGCTTCCGCAGCACCTACGACGCGGGGGTCCTGCTGCTGCACGCGGCGGAGCGCCGCTGGGCCAAGCTCTGCTTCGAGCTGTCGCCCCAGCGCACTCCGATGGCTGTGACCGTGGTCACCCGTGGCACCTCGGACGACTGCAACTCCTTCGAGGTGGCCGCGAGCACCCTGTGGCTGCGCGTCACCCGTACGGGCAGGGCGTGGGCGTTCCATGCCTCGCCCGACGGCCAGTGGTGGCGCCTGGTCCGCTACTTCTCGCTCGGCGAGGAGAACGACCCGGCCGGGCCGCCTGGCCAGCCCAGGTCTCGCCGCCCCGCGGTGACCACGGGACCGGCCAGTCCGGTGCGGGTCGGCTTCCTGGCCCAGTCACCGACCGGCCAGGGATGCACGGTCACCTTCGATCGAATCGCGCTGCGCCAGGGCGCCCCGTCCGACCTGCGCGACGGCAGCTGACCGGCTACTGCACGGCCAGGGCGACCAGGCAGGTGTCGTCGTCGGTATGCGCTGACCCCAGCGCGTCGAGCGCCGCCGCGATCATGATCTCGGGGTCGCTGCTGCCGTGGACGGCCTCGAGCAGGGCCGCGATGCCGTCCTCGATGCTGCGGTCGCGCCGCTCGACCAGCCCGTCGCTGTAGAGCAGCAGCAGGTCACCACGCTGCAGAGCCAGCGAGCGCAGGCCGTACCAGCTCTTCCCGGCGCCGAGCAGGATGCCCTCGGGCTGGCTGAGCAGCTCGGGTACGCCAGCCCGCACCAGCACCGGTGCCGGGTGACCGGCCTGGGCCCAGGTCAGGATCCGGCTGTGCGGGCTGAAGTAGCCGGCGATCACCGACGCCGTGTGCTCGGGAGCGACGTGCCAGACCAGGTCGTTGAGCCAGCCGACCAGCCGGTTGGGCGAGGCGCCGGTGATGGCCAGGCCGGCCAGCGCACCGCGCAGCCTGGCCATTCCGGCCGCCGCCGCCAGGCCGTGCCCGCCGACGTCGCCGATCGCAAGCAGCACGCGCTCGCCCGGTAGCTCGGCGGTGATGTACCAGTCGCCGCCGACCCGGTCGGCCTGCAAAGCGGGCAGGTAGCGCACGACAGTGCGCAGGCCAGGCAGATCGAACGGCTCGTCATGCAGCGGGAGGATGGCATGCTGCAGCTCGAGCGCGATGTGCCGCTCCTGCGCCAGTTCGGCAGCCAGGCTCGCCTCGGCGGCGCGCGAACTCGCCAGGCGGATCACGGGCACCGCCGGCTGCATCGCCGAAGCGGACGCAGCTGCTCCTGCCTGAGAAATCATCGCTGCTCACATTTCGTGAGACGTAGTGCACTCATCGTGTGGCATCAGGGCCGGTGCTGTCTAGATGCAGACCAGCGCCAATCACGCGGCTGCCATTCCCGCCTGGGATACTGAGACAGCAGGCCGACACTGTTACTGACCAGCGAGGAGCACAGGCACATGTCAGATGAGCTGTATCCGGCCGCGCGGCTGGGCGACGCCGCCGGGGCGGCAGCCCGGGCCGGGCTCGATGCACTGCTGCTCACGCCAGGTCCTGACCTGCGGTACGTCGCCGGATACGACACCCACGCGCAGGAGCGGCTGACCTGCCTGGTGGTCAGGGCCGCCGGAGATCCGTTCCTGGTCCTGCCGCGGCTTGAGCTGCGCGGAGCGCAGGCCTCTCCGGCCGGCGCGCTCGGCCTGGAGATGATCCCGTGGGACGAGACCGACGACCCGTACGCGATGATCGCCAGCCGGCTCGGCCAGCCCGCGGCGATCGGCCTGTCCGACCAGATGTGGGCGCTCATGGTGCTGCGGTTCCAGGCCGCGCTGCCCGGCACTCGGTCCGAGCTGGCCGGCGCTGCCCTCGGCCCGATGCGCTCGCGCAAGTCACCGGCGGAAGTGGCAGCACTGCGCGAGGCGGGCCAGGCCATCGACCGCGTGCACCAGCGAGTGCCGCAGTGGCTGCGGGCAGGGCGGACCGAGGCGCAGGTCGCCGCGGACATCGCCGAGGCGATCCTGGCCGAAGGGCATCTGCGGGTCGACTTCACCATCGTCGGCTCGGGGCCGAACGCTGCCATCCCGCATCACACGGCCAGCGACCGGGTGCTCCTGGCCGGCGATGCCGTCGTCGTGGACATCGGCGGGACCATGCCGAGCGGATACTGCTCGGACTGCACGAGGACCTACGTCATCGGCGAGCCGCCTGACGACTTCGCCGCGTACTACCAGGTGCTCAAGGACGCTCAGCAGGCCGCGTGCGCGGCGGTACGGCCAGGCGTCAGCGCCGAGTCGGTGGACGCCGCAGCCCGCGAGCCGATCACCGCGGCCGGGTACGGCGAGTACTTCGTGCACCGGACCGGCCACGGCATCGGCCTGGAGACGCACGAGGACCCCTACATCGTGGCGGGCAACAAGGAGCCGCTCCAGCCGGGCCACACGTTCTCCGTCGAGCCCGGCATCTATCCAGGGCACCATGGCGCGCGGATCGAGGACATCGTCGTCTGCACCGATACCGGCTGCGAGCGACTCAACTCGGTCACCCGCGAGCTGGTGTCCGTCCCGGCATACTGATGCGCGCCGCCGAGCGGGAATGCCGCGACGACACGGCACAGGCGCTGTTCGAGCTGACCGCCCAGATCGCCGACTCCGAGCTGCGGCCGGCGGCTGCGCAGGCCGAGCGGGAGGGCAGGTTCCCGCGCGATGAGTTCCGCCTGCTCGGCCGCTCCGGGCTGCTCGGCCTGCCCTACCCTGAGTCGCTGGGCGGCGCAGGCCAGCCGTACGAGACGTACCTGCAGGTCGTCGAGGAGCTCGCCTCGGCCTGGCTGACCATCGGCCTCGGCCTGAGCGTGCACGTGCTCAGCTGCTTCCCGCTTGCCACCGCAGGAACGGCGGAGCAGCAGCAGCGGTGGCTCCCCGGCATGCTCGGCGGCGACCTGCTCGGCGCGTACTGCCTGTCCGAGCCCGCCAGCGGCTCCGACGCCGCGGCGATGCGCACTAGCGCCCAGGCAGCGGGATCCGATTTTGTCCTCAACGGGACCAAGGCGTGGATCACCCATGGCGGGCTGGCCGACTTCTACACGGTGTTCGCCCGGACGTCGGGCCAGCCAGACGGGCGGGACCGGGCGCGAGGGATCAGCTGCTTCCATGTCCCGGCGTCAGCGCCCGGGATCACGGCAGCCCGGCCCGAGCACAAGATGGGAATGCGCGCCTCGGTCACCGCCCAGGTGCTGCTCGACTCGGTCAGAGTGCCAGCTGAGCAGCTGGTCGGCGAGCCGGACAAGGGCTTCGCGATCGCGCTCGCCGCGCTCGACGCGGGCAGGCTCGGGATAGCGGCCTGCGCGACCGGTGTCGCGCAGGCCGCACTTGAGGTGGCCACGGCCTACGCCGCGCAGCGACGCCAGTTCGGCCGCCCGATCATCGAGTTCCAGGGACTGTCGTTCATGCTGGCCGACATGGCCACCCAGGTCGCCGCGGCCCGGGCCCTGTACCTGACGGCCGCTCGGCGCAAGGACGCCGGCCTGCCCTACGGTCAGCAGGCCGCGATGGCCAAGCTGTTCGCCAGCGACGCGGCTATGAAGGTCACGACGGACGCGGTGCAAGTGCTCGGCGGTTACGGCTACGTCGAGGACTTCCCTGCCGAGCGGCTGATGCGGGAGGCGAAGGTGCTGCAGATCGTCGAGGGAACCAACCAGGTACAGCGCGTGGTCATCGGCCGCTCGCTGGCCCAGGGCCAGGCGGGCCGGTAGCCGCGTGGAAGAGACGAACCGCAAGATACTCGAGCTGCTGGCCAGCGACGGGCGGCTGAGCTTCACCGAGCTCGCCAGGCATGCCGGGCTGTCGGTCTCGGCAGTGCAGCAGCGGGTCAGGAGGCTGGAGGAGCGCGGAGTGATCCGCGGTTACTGCGCCGTGATCGACCCGCAGGAGGCCGGGCTGCCGCTGACAGCGTTCGTCTCCATCAAGCCGTTCGACCCGTCGGCGCCTGACGACGCTCCGGACCGGCTCGCCCACCTGAGCGCCATCGAGGCCTGCCACAGCGTGGCCGGCGAGGAGAGCTACATACTCAAGGTGCGCGTCGCGTCCCCGGCGGCACTGGAGGAACTGCTGCAGGAGATCCGTGCGGCGGCCAGCGTATCGACGCGCACCACGATCGTGCTCAGCACGCCATTCGAGGGACGCCCGCCTGACATCCAGCAGGAGTCCCAGGACCGGCGGGACAGGTAGCCGTCCGGGCCGCCCCGATCTGCCCGATTGCCGAGCCTCGCGGGGCTGTGGCCCGCCCGGCCGCCGAACTGGCGGCCGGGCGGGCAGCTGTCCCACCCGGAAGCTCGAAGGTGGCCCAGGCCGGTTTCCCCCCCGGCCTAGGCCACCTGTACCACGCGCAGGTTGTCGGGAGCGTTCAGCTCGGTCCCCGGGGCGACCAGCGCCACGCTCCCGGGCCGGCTCTTCGACGCCTGCGCAAGCTCGTCGTCGCTCACGGCGACCACGGTCGCGCCGCGGAGCAGGGCGCTGTCGATCAGCGCCGCGTAGGCGAGGCCGTCACCCACGGGAGGGGTCGCGAGCACCACGTCCTGCCCGGTGAGCCCCGCCCGCTGGTCGGCCCGGTCGATCTCGTCCGCCAGCCCGGCGTGCGTGACCGGCATAGGCCGCAGCCTGCCGTCGGCGCCGCGCGTGAACGGCAGCAGTGCGACATCGTCCGGCCTGCCCCTCGAAGGCCGGATCATGTCGAGCCCGAGCAGGTCGGAGAAATGGGTCGCGCCCGGGGCATCGGCGAACGAGAAGACCTGGCGTACCCAGGACCGGTCGACGGCCGCCAGCGCGACATCGGACAGCGGCGGAGCCGTGATGATCATTCGCGCTCCGCTCTCCGCGAGCTGCCCGGCGGTCTCGACCGCGCACAGGGTGGAGTCCACCGGCGACGGCACGCCGTCGGCGGCGCGGACGGCATGAACGGCGACGGCGAAGCTGACCGCGTCCGGTACGAGGATTCCGACGACGTCCCGCGGGCGCAGGCCCCGCCAGGACAGGCCGGCCGCCGCTGCCTCGACGGTGCTGGCGAAGCTCGCGTAGCTGACCGACTCGCCTCCCGTGGCGCCGGAACCAGCCCCGCCCACCAGGGCGATCGCACCGGCCCGGTCCGTCGCGACGCGGACAAGCCGTTTCGTCACCGATACCTCGGCGATGAGATCGTCAAGCTTCGACATCTGAGATGCCCTTCCGCGGCCGCGAGCCATTGACTACGACACTAGGCGAGCGGCACCCTTCTGGGCATCGTCAGAAATATGCAAACTTCGTGGGTAGTTCTCGCTCCGGGGATATGTACATAGCGGGATACGCACGCCTCGGCCGAGCCTGTATCAGCCCTCGGTTCCCATGTTCCTGGTCGCCATCCAGGCGACGATCTGCGACCGCGAGCTGAACCCGAGCTTGGCGAAGATGTTGGCCACGTGCCGCGCCGCTGTCGTGTGGCTGATGAAGAGCTGCTCGCCGATGGCGCGGTTGGACAGGCCGCGAGCGACCAGGCTGGCCACCTGCCGTTCCCGATCGGTCAGCGTCACCGGGCGCCGCTTGGGGACGCCCGCCGCGGCGGGCGGACGCGCGGGCGGTGCGCCGGCCTCCCGCACTGAGCCAGCACCGTTCGCTGACGCATCCCCTCGCGGGCGGCTATCCAGCCGCGGATCCGCGAGCACGGGGCCAGATGATCGCTGCGTGGCTGCCTCGGGTGCCGAGCTGATCCCGAGCTCGGCACCGGTCAGCAAGACGGCCTGATACGGGCTTAGCTGCTTGCCTGCCGCGAGCAGGGCGGCCACCGACTCGGCTCCGAGCGCATCGCTTGCCGCGTCGAGCAGCTGGTCCAGGCGTCGCCTGGAGCTTGCCGACGACGGCGTTCCGATGGCCTCGAACATCGTCAGGGCGGCGCCCTCGAGCGTGATCGCGACCGACAGGTCGCCTGAGGCGCCGGCGAGTGCGGCCAGCGCGCGCAGCCCCCGAGCGATGGCCAGCCGGTGGCCGGTCACCAGGCTCAGCCGCATGCTCTCGGCCAGGTCGGTCGCCGCCTTGCCCAGGTCGCCTTGCGAGAGCGCCACCCAGCCGGTGCCCGCCAGGCACCTGGCCATCTCCGGACGGGCGTCGATCTGCCGGTAGATGGCCAGTGCGGCCTCGAAGTACTGCACGGCGCGCGCCGGGTCGGCGCGTCCCCTGGCCACCTGGCCGAGGCCGTAGAGCACGTTGGCCACGCCCCAGCCATTGTTGTCGGATAGCACGTCGAGCGCCTCGTGGAAGGCCTGCTCGGCGGCGGCTAGCCTGCCCTGGCTCGCGGTCACCGCACCGCGGACCGCGAGCGCGACGCCTTCCTCCCACTCATCGGCCATCTGCCGGGCGGCGGTCACGGCGGCGTCGGCGTGCTCAAGCGCCTCGCCGGCCCGGCCGTCCATCAGCGCGGTCAGCGCGATCAGCCGCAGGCCGGCGGCCGGATTGCCGTCCTTGCAGGCCAGGCTGCGCTCGACGCATGCGGTCGCATAGCCGCGGGCGGCCGGATAGTCCTGCTGCTCGAAGGAAAGCTCGGCGCGCAGCGCGAGCGCGCGGGCGTGCACACCGGGCGGGACCGGCCCTGGCAGGCTGAGCAGCCGGTCGAGCCAGCTCGCGCCCTCGGCCACCTCGCCGCTGGCCAGCCAGGATCCCGCAAGGGCGTAGCACAGCCGCATGCCCTCCTCGGCGTCACCGTGCTGCACGCAGTACGCCAGCGCCAGCTGCAGGTTCGCGCGGTCAGCCCTGACCCGGTGGTACATCGCGACGCGCTCAGGCCAGGACGGCTCGCCCCGGACGAAGGCCTGGCTGGCGATCTGCTCGGCTAGGGCGAGCGTGCAGTCCCGGTGGCGCGCCCGCATCCTTGGCATGTCGCCCGAGGCGATCGCGTACTCGGCGGCAAGCTCGCGGACGGTGTCAAGCAGGCGGTAGCGCGCATTGCCATTGAGCTCGCCGTCCACGCTGACAAGTGACTTGTCGATCAGGGCGGTCAGCAGGTCAAGCACGTCACGCGCGGGTATCAGGCTGTCGGAGCAGACCTGCTCGGCCATCCGCAGGCTCCAGCCGTGGAACACCGACAGCCTGCTGAGCAGCGTCCGCTCGGCGGCGGTAAGCAGGTCGTAGCTCCATTCCACCGTGGCCCGCAGGGTCTGCTGGCGCGGCGGGGCGGTCCGGTCGCCGTGCGCGAGCAACTCGAATCGGTCGGCCAGCCGGACGCTGATCTGCTCTGTCGACAGTGCCCGGATCCGGGCGGCGGCTAGCTCGATGGCCAGCGGAACGCCGTCGAGCGTGCGGCAGATGCCGGCGACGGCCGTAGCGTTCGACTCGTCCAGCCTGAATCCCGGCCGCGCGGCGGCTGCCCGCTCCACGAAGAGCTGGACGGCCTCCGAATCCGCTGCCTCCTGCGGGCTCAGCCCGGCGCACTCGCCGGCCGGGAGAGCCGGCACGCCGAGTGGCGGGACGCGCCAGATGACCTCGCCGCGGACGCGCAGCGGCTCCCTGCTCGTCGCGATCACGCGCAGGCCAGGGCAGTTCGCCAGCAGCCGCTGCACTAGCTCGGCACAGGCCTGCACCAGATGCTCGCAGGTGTCCAGGATGAGCAGCATCGTCCGCGGGCGCAGCGCCTCGGCGAGCGTGTCGGCGAGCGGACGGTCAGGCTCCTGCCTGATGCCAAGCGCAGCGGTGACCAGCGGCACCAGGGGACCAGAGGTGCCGAGCGGCTCCGGTCCCGACAGGCGGGTGCCTCCAGCCGACGGATCGGCCAGGTTCGCGTCAGCGAGCTCGGCTATCCAGACGCCATCCGGGTACGAGGCGGCCAGGGCGGCGGCGATCCTGAGCGCGAGCCTGGTCTTGCCGATCCCGCCCGGTCCGCACAGCGTCAGCGCCCGGATCCGGCCGAGCATGGCCACCAGTTCGGCCAGGTCACGCTCCCGCCCGACAAAGCCGTTCGGCTCTGCCGGGAGGTTCCCAGCCGTGGGTACGAGGTCGGAGGTCATCAGCCGTCATGGTGCTAGGCGAGTTCTGATTAATTGTGACACTTCCGAACCGGGCCGTCAGCGGATGACGCTAATCCAGATCGGCTTGCTGTAGCGGAGGCGGCCGAAGAACATCACCTTGACCAGGGCCCACCACTGCTGGCCGGGGCGGGCCTGCGGCGCAATGGCGACCTCGAACGTCAGCGTCGTGCTCGCGCCGGCGTC
>DASWAA010000390.1:0-5934 GCA_036391385.1 Streptosporangiaceae bacterium | reverse complement strand
AGGGACGCGGGTTCCCGGGACCCAGGAGGCAGCGATGGTCACCGCGATTGTCCTGATCAAGTGCGATGTCGCGCGCATTCCGGAGACCGCGCAGGAGATCGCGCAGATCCAGCAGGTCAGCGAGGTCTACTCGGTCACCGGAGAGTTCGACCTGGTGGCGATGGTCCGCGTCCGCGGCCACGACGAACTCGGCGATGTCATCCCCGGCACGCTGAACAAGATCTCCGGCGTGACCCACACCGAGACGCACATCGCGTTCCGCACCTACTCGCGGCACGACCTCGAGGCCGCTTTCGCGCTCGGCTACCCCGAGAACGTCTGAGACCAGCCCGCTTCCCGAAGACCTCGGAGAATCCCGGGGCCTATGACCCCCACGAGTCTCCGAGATCTTGGGAGTGGCTTCCTCAGCTCGCCAGGGCCTGGCTGGCCTGGATCCAGCGCTCCAGCGTCCCGGCGGCCGCACCAGAGTCGACCGCCTCCCTGGCCCTGGCATAGCCATCAGCGAGCGCCTGCGCCAGCCCGGACCCCGGCGGCGTGCCTGCCTCGGCGACAAGCGCGGCCGCCGCGTTGAGCAGGACAGTCTCGCGGACCGGCCCCTGCTGACCGGCCAGCAGCGCCCGCACCACGGCCGCGTTCTGCGCCGGATCGCCACCGCGCAGATCGTCGGGCTCGCAGCGCGGTATGCCGATGTTGGCCGGGTCGAACCTGGACTGCTCGACCGCGCCGTCCCGGACGACCCACACGCTCGACGGGCCGGTCGTGGTCAGCTCGTCCAGGCCGTCGTCACCGTGGAACACCAGCGCCGAGCTGCCCCGGCGGGCCAGCACCCCAGCCAGTACCGGCCCCATCCGAGGGTCGGCTACGCCGACCGCCTGCGCCTGGGGCCTGGCCGGGTTGGCGACCGGGCCGAGGAAGTTGAAAACGGTCGGGACGCCCAACTCGCGCCGGGGGACGGCGGTATGCCGCAGCGCCGGGTGATACAGCGGCGCGAACAGGAACACCAGGCCGGTCTCCTGCGCCAGCTTCTCGGTCGCCGCCGGCGGCAGGTCGATGACCACGCCAAGCGCCTCGAGCACGTCGGCCGCGCCGCACGCGGACGAGGCGGCCCGGTTACCGTGCTTGACCATCCGCGCGCCGGCGGCGGCCGCGACGATCGCGCCCATCGTCGAGATGTTCACCGTCCGCGCCCGGTCTCCCCCGCTCCCGACCAGGTCGGTCAGCCGGCCAGGGATGGTCAGCGGTGCCGCGTGTGCCAGCAGCGCCGACGCCAGCCCGTCGACCTCCGCCGGCGACTCGCCCTTCATCCGCAGCGCCACGCCGAATCCGGCGATCTGCGCCGGCGTCGCCGCGCCTTCCATGATCTCGTTCATCGCCCAGGCCGAGGCTTGCGTGGTCAGCGACTCGCCCCTGATCAGCTGACCGATCAGCGCGGGCCACGAGAATGACGAGTCCATAACAAGGTCCCTCGGGGTTGGTCATCGCGGCGGCCCGGCCGTCCGGCCGGCCCGCCGCTCCGGTCAGGCGGATGCCGTGGCGGCATCTGTCGCGCCAGCGGCACGCTGGCGCATCAGGCCGGCCAGCGCCTGCGCCAGGGCGGCCGGGTCGATCGGGTGGCTGACGACGGCGTCGGCACGCGACCAGGTCGCCAGCCAGCCGTCGTCGGGGCGGCCGATGATCAGGAGCACGGGCGGGCAGTCATAGACCTCGTCCTTGGCCTGCCGGCAGACGCCCATGCCACCCGACGGCTGCGCCTCGCCGTCGAGCACCATCACGTCGGCACCGCCGGCGTCGAGCAGCCGGATCAGCGCCGGGTGCGTGGCAACCTCGATGACCTCGGCCTCGGGAACGTCAGGTGCGGGGCGGCGGCCGATGGCCAGCCGGACGCGGGCTCGGGTGTCCGCGTCGTGGCTATACACGACAACTTTCATAACGCGATGCTACCGACCTAGGGGGTCGTGGCGCGTTCGCCTACCGGGTGTCGTAATAATGATCGCGTGACGACAGCATCAGACGCGGCCGTGATGCCGCGTACCCCCGCGAGCCGACCGAACCTGGTCAGTGTCGGGACGATCATCTGGTTGTCCTCCGAGCTGATGTTCTTCGCGGCCCTGTTCGCGATGTACTTCACCGTCAAATCGGTAGATACCGGCCTCGGCCAGGCCTGGCCGCAAGCCACGCTCGACTACCCGCTGGCTACGGCAAACACGATCGTGCTTGTCCTGTCCAGCGTGACCTGCCAGATGGGCGTCTTCGCCGTGGAGCGCGGTCAGATCAGGCGCGCGGGCTCGATCGTCAACTTCCGTGCGTGGGGCCTGCGCGAGTGGTACGTGCTCTCCTTCGTGATGGGCCTGTACTTCGTGCTCGGCCAGGGCTATGAGTACATGGACCTGATCTTCAAGCAGCACCTGACGCTGTCGTCCAGCAACTACGGCTCTGTGTTCTTCCTGACTACGGGCTTCCACGGACTGCACGTCACCGGCGGGCTGATCGCGTTCTTGTTCCTGCTCGGGCGCACCTTCGCGGCCAAGCGGTTCACCCATGAGCAGCAGACCAGTGCGATCGTCGTGTCCTACTACTGGCACTTCGTCGACGTCGTCTGGATCGGGCTGTTCACAACCATCTACCTCCTCCCACTGACCGGAAAATAGGGACAGCCTTGACACCGATGACCGCCCGGCGACGGCATCCAGCTGCTGGTTATGCCGTCCTTGTGCTCGGGCTGATGCTCGCGGGCCTGCTCTACGCCGCCGTCACCGAGGGCGGCGCCGCGTCGGCAGCCTCGCATGCCCTCCCCCGCCAGGCGCAGATCGCCCAGGGCAAGTACCTGTTCAACCAGCAGTGCTCAAGCTGCCACGGAGACTTCGCCCAGGGCGTCGCCGGAGTCGGGCCGAGCCTCATCGGCGTGGGCGCGGCGGCCGTCGACTTCCAGGTCAGCACGGGCCGGATGCCAGGGCGCGAGCCCCAGGCCGAGATGCCGCGCAAGCCGGTTGAGTTCACCACGCAGCAGATCCACGAGATCGCCGCCTACATCCAGTCCCTGGGCGGCGGGCCGACCATACCGACTCGCGCTCAGGTCAGCCAGGCCCACGCCAACGTGGGCCTCGGTCAGCAGCTGTTCGTCGCGGACTGCGCACAGTGCCACAACTTCGTCGGCGCGGGCGGCGCGCTCACCTACGGCAAGTACGCTCCGCCGCTGACCAAGTCCACGCCCACCCAGATCTTCGAGGCCATGCTCACCGGCCCGGAGTCGATGCCGGTCTTCAACGACACCACGATCACCCCGCAGCAAAAGCGCGACATCCTCGCTTACGTCGTCCAGACCAGGTCCGAGCCCAACCCGGGCGGCTTCAGCCTGGGCCGGGTCGGACCGGTCACCGAGGGACTGGTCGCCTTCGTCGGACTGCTGCTCTTCATGGTGCTCGCGGCACTGTGGATCACTGCGAAGCACGGGAAGGCTCATGAGTGACTCAACCGCCGGCCACACCCCCGGCGACAACGAACCAGGCCGTGACCTCTCCGCCGACCTCACGGCCGACGGCGACCAGGAAGAGGGCCAGGAGACTCCGCACCGGGTGATCGGGACGCCCTCGCCAGCGCAGGGCCGCTCGATGCTTGGCACGCCGGCCCCAGGAACGCCTGGCGGTCCCGCCGCCCCCAGGCAGCGCGAGCTGCCGGCCGAGCCGGACAACCCGGCCTCGGCCAGGCGCGCGGAGCTGATCGTGGCCGCGTGCTTCCTGCTGGCGATGCTGGCGGGTCTCGGCTTCATCGCTGCCTACCTGATCTTCCCGGTCCACACGATCAGCGACACCCAGCACTCCAACCTGGCGCTCGGCCTGACCATGGGCCTGGCGTTCCTCCTGCTCGGCGTCGGCGCCGTGATCTGGGTCCGGCGGCTGATGCCATGGGTCGAACTCACCGAAGAGCGCAAGCCCATGCGGTCGACCGCGGAAGCTCGGGCGGACTTCAATGAGACGTTCGAGGAGGGCGCCGAAGCGAGCCAGTTCGTCAAGCGCCCGATGGTACGCAGATCGCTGATCGCCGCCACCGTGCCGGTCGCCGTGGCGCCGATCTTCCTGCTCCGTGACCTCGGGCCGCTGCCTGGCAAGAAACTCGACCACACCGTCTGGCGCAAGGGACTGCGGCTGCTCAACTACGGCGCCAACACCCCGATCAGGCCGGCCGACTTCAGCTCTCCCGGCGGGATGATCACCGTAGTGCCGGACGGATACCAGGACAACTTCGACGCCCTGGCCAAGGCCGCCTGCATCATCATCAAGTTCGCGCCCGGTGAGATCGAGTTCACCGACGCCGACCACCCAGTCCCCGGCAAGGTAGTGCGGAACTGGGCCGTCGACAACATCGTGGCTTACTCGAAGATCTGCACGCACGTGGGCTGCCCGGCGGCCCTGTACGAGCAGACGACGCATCACATTCTTTGCCCGTGCCACCAGTCGACCTTCGACGCTACCCGGGGCGCAGAGGTGATCTTCGGCCCGGCCACGCGGGCGCTGCCGCAGCTCCCGATGAAGGTCGACGCCGAGGGCTACTTGGTCGCCAGGCACGACTTCACTGAGCCAGTGGGCCCGAGTTTCTGGGAGCGGTCATGACAGTCAACCGGGCACTAGAGGGCACCGGCAGCTGGCTGGACGACAGGTTCCGCGGCGCCAAGGGATTCCGGACCTTCTTCCGCAAGATCTTCCCCGACCACTGGACGTTCTTGCTCGGCGAGATCGCGCTGTACTCGTTCATCATCTTGCTGCTGACCGGTACGTTCCTCGCGCTGTTCTTCAAGCCGAGCATGACCGAGGTCGTCTACCACGGCACGTACATCAAGTTCGACGGCATGCGCATGAGCGAGGCCTACGCCTCCACCTTGCACATCAGCTTTGACGTGCGCGGCGGACTGCTGATGCGGCAGATCCACCACTGGGCCGCCGACCTGTTCATGGCCGCGATCTTCGCCCACATGCTCCGCATCTTCTTCACCGGCGCCTACCGCAAGCCGCGCGAGGTCAACTGGCTGATCGGCATCGTGCTGTTCAACCTCGGCCTGCTTGAAGGGCTATTCGGCTACTCGCTCCCTGACGACCTGCTGTCTGGCGCCGGCCTGCGGATCACCCAGGGAGTGCTGCAGTCCATCCCGATCGTGGGCACCTACCTGTCGTTCTTCCTGTTCGGCGGGCAGTACCCAGGCCACGACATCATCCCGCGGATGTACATCCTGCACGTGCTGCTGATCCCGGGCCTGTTCATGGCGCTGATCGGCGCGCACCTGTTCATCATGTTCCACCAGAAGCACACCCAGATGCCGGGCAAGGGGCGGACGAACAAGAACGTCGTCGGCGCGCCGATGTACCCCTACTTCATGGCCAAGACCGGCGCGTTCTTCTTCTTCACGTTCGCGGCTCTGGCACTGGCGTCCGCTCTCGCCCAGATCAACCCGATCTGGGTCTACGGGCCCTACAACCCGCTCGCGATCTCGGCCGGCTCCCAGCCCGACTTCTATATGGGCTTCCTCGAGGGTTCGCTGCGGATCATGCCGGCCTGGCAGTGGGTGGTGTTCGGGCACACGTTCGCCTTCAACGTGTTCGTTCCCGCGCTAGTACCGCTCGGCATCGTCATGACCGGAGCGCTGCTCTGGCCCTTCGTCGAGCAATGGATCACCGGCGACAAACGGGAGCACCACGTCAACGACCGGCCGCGGAACGCTCCGACCCGGACGGCACTTGGCATGGCGATGGTCGCGTTCTACGGCGTGCTGTGGCTGGAAGGCGCCAACGACCTGCTCGCGCAGCACTTCGACGTGTCGCTGTACACGATCACCTGGATCGCCCGGGTGGCGGTCTTCGTGGTGCCGGTCCTGGCGTACATCATCACCAAGCGGATCTGCCTGGGTCTGCAGCGCAAGGACCAGCACCTGCTCGAGCACGGCGT
>DASWAA010000389.1:0-14643 GCA_036391385.1 Streptosporangiaceae bacterium | reverse complement strand
GGTCAGGCCAAGCGAGCCGGCCAGGCTCTCGATGGGTATGCGGACCGGCGGCAGGTACACCGACACAGCCTCCAGCGCAGTCATGCTGCGAGCGCATCAGCATTCATCGAGAATGTCAAGGTATGCCATGTTAATGGCATCGGATGCCGATCTCTAGGCGGCGTGGCGGGGCCCGGTTAGGATCAGATTGACCGCCCGAACTGAGCCTGGTAAACGAGCCGGAGGGCCCGCATGAACGACGATGTTATTCGTCAGCAGAACGGCACGTCCGAGCTTGCATCCCAGCCGGCCGCCACCACGGACCAGTTAGTTCCCAGCGGAAGCGTGGCCGCGGGGATGCTCCCGGCCGGTGACCTTCAGTCGCTGCGGGTGTTCCGCGAGACGGTCAGGCAAGCAGGCGGCGTCCTTGACCTCATCATGCCGATGCGGGTCGGCGGCGACGGCCCGCGCGTATTCTTCGCGCACCCGCTGATCGGCCTGAGCTGGTCCTATCTGGCCCTGCTCCCGCACATCGATCCCAGGTATCCGCTGTATGGCCTGCAGACCCGCGGCCTGCGGCGACCCGAGCCGTTGCCGGCCAGCATGTCCGAGATGGCGCGGGACTACGCCGACCAGATCCGCACGGTGCAGCCGGCTGGTCCCTACCACCTGTTCGGCTGGTCACTAGGCGGGAACATCGCCTTCGCGATCGCGGAGGAACTTGAGCGCCGCGATGAGCAGATCGGGCTGCTCGTCATCTTGGACTCGGACCTGTCCGCCATCCAGGCGATACCGCCGAGCAACGAGCCCTGGCGGGTGTACAACCTCGTTCTGGCGCAGTTCGGATACGTGCCAGGGGTGCGACCCGACGAGCCGGAGCCCGAGGCGCGGATGCTCGAGCTCGTGCGCCGCCGGCCGGGTAAGGGGCTGGACGAGTGGCCGGAGCAGCGGCTGCGAGCCCTGCAGCGTGTGATCAGGAACAATGTCGTCGTGGCGTGCACCCACCGGCCTGGCCGCGTGCGCTGTCCCTTGCTGTTCTTCTCTGCCATCCGCAATCCGCCGACCCTGGCCGAGAAGCTGGAGAGCTGGCGGTCGTTCGTCGACGGCCCGATCGAGGCGGTCGAGCTGGACTGCGACCATCGGCACATGATGCTGCCCGAGCCGGTCGCGCAGATCGGGCCAGCCCTGTCCGCGCAGCTCGCGCGGCTGGCGCTGACTACCCGCTCTTGACCACCTTGAGCACCGTGTCCACGAGCTGCTGGCGGCTGGGCTGCAGCGTCAGGTCGAGCTCCGGTATGCAGCCGAGGATCGCGCCATCCGGCCGGGTGACCCGCCGTGGCGGCGCGACCAGGTACATCTCCTCAGTGGCGGTGGCGAGGATCTCCGCGGCCATGCCGCAGGTCCGGTTCGAGTCGTCGACGACGACCAGCCGGCCCGTCTTGGCCAGCGACGCGGCCAGCGCGTCCCAGTCGAAGGGATACAGCGTCCGGGGATCGAGCACCTCGATCGACACCTGATCCGCCAGCTGGTCGGCGACCGCAAGCGCGTCGTAGACCAGGTGCCCGATCGCGACGACCGTCACGTCGCTGCCCTCCCGGTGAATCCGCGCGGTGCCCAGCGGTACCGGCACCAGGTCGCCCGGCTCCACATCCTGGCGGATCGCCTGCGAGCCGATCGGGCAGAGCACCACCACCGGGTCGTCGTCCCTGATGGCCGAGACGAACAGCCCGAACGCGTCCGAGGGAGTGGCCGGTACCACGGTCTTGACGCCGTAGTGGGCGAACAGGCTGTATGGCTCGTCGGAATGCTGCGCGCCCCAGCCGGACCGCCAGCCCGCGGCAGGCAGCAGGTAGGTGACAGGAACCTTGGCCTGCCCGCCGCTCATCAGCGGGAACTTGTTCGCCTGGTTGACGATCTGCTCGAAGACCAGCATCAGCAAGAACGGGATCTGGTACTCCACCACCGGCCGCAGCCCGGCCATGGCCGCGCCGGTGGCGAAGTTCGTGAAGCCCTGCTCCGACAGTGGCGTCTCCACGATCCGCTCCGGACCGAACCGGTTGAGCAGCCCCACCGTCACGTTGGTGAGCGCATGCCGGATGTCCTCGCCGAGCACGAATACCGCGGGATCGCGTTCCATCTCGCTGGCGAGCGCCTGGTTCAGGGCCCGCGTGTAGGACAGCTTGGTCACCGTAGCACCGTCCTTTCCTCTGCCCTGGCCGCTATGCCCGGCCGGGTCTGCATCCCGGACGCGTACAGGTACGCCAGGGCATCGGCCGGATCTGGCTTCGGGCCCGCCAGGGCGAACGCCACGGCCGCTGCCACGATGTCCTCGACCTCGGCATCGATCCGCTCGCGCAGGCCCTGCGGTGTCCGCCCGGCCTGCAGCACCAGCGGATCGCGCGCCTTCCAGCGCGCGACCTCTTCCGGGTCGCGGTACCTCGGCCTGGTCGTGAGCTCGAAGGTGTGGTGACCCTCGAACCGGTAGGTGCGGAACTCGCAGAACGTGGGTCCCTGCCCCGCCCGGGCCCGGGCCACTCCCCGGGCAACTGCCGCGTACACCAGGTCGGGATCCATTCCGTCCACCGATTCCGCGGGAATCCCGAACGCCTCAGCCCGTCCGGTGAAGGTGCCTGCCACGTTCGCCCCGACCGGGAGCGTGGTCGCGTACAGGTTGTTCTCGCAGATGAAGACGACAGGCACCCGCCACAGCGCGGCAAGGTTGAACGCCTCAAGCAGCGCGCCCTGGTTGACGGCACCATCGCCGAACACGCTGACCGCGACCCGATCGCTGCCCGCCCGGGCGAGCGCCCACGCGGCTCCCGCCGCCAGCGCCGCGCCGTGCCCCACCGACCCGGTCGAGCTCAGCACGCCGGTGCTGAAGTCGGACGGGTGAAACGAGCCGCCCCGGCCGCGAGCGATCCCGGTGGTCCGCCCGGCCATCTCGGCCAGCAGCCTGCCTGGGTCGCAGCCCTTCGCTAGTAACTGCCCGTGCCCGCGGTGGTTGGCGAACATCAGGTCGTCGTGGCGGAGCGCGGCGCCGGTCCCTGCGGCGACGGCCTCCTGCCCGATGCACGGATGGATGCCGCTGAAGATCTCGCCAGACCTGACCAGTTCGATAGAGCGCTCCTCGAACCTGCGGATCAGCCGCATCGTCCGGTAGAAGTCCTCGGGCCGAGGCGCTAAGCCATCCGGCTTGACGGTCACGGTCATGTGGCCTACCTCGGGCTGAGAGCGAACAGGCATCGACTCGGGGAGTGCTAACCCGGCCAGTGCGACCGCGAGGGCTGCACCTTTCTCACAGTAACCCGACAGGAGCCAGGCGAAAAGGGTGCATCGTGACTGTAGCCGCCGAATAGGTCGTGCGTCTCCAGGCCGCCGTTACCGGTCAAATCATCGCGCCAGGCGCTCCAGCTGCGCCGCCGCGGCCGGCGCCCCGCCCGCGGCGGCGAACGAGTCCTTGATGCGCTCGGCGGCGCGCCGGTAGGACGGGTCATCGAGGATGGCGACCAGGGCCTCGCGCAGCTGGCCGGGCCGGACCCGGCTGAACGGTACCCGCAGGCCCGCGCCGGCCCTGACCACCTGCGCGGCGACGACGGGCTGGTCGTGCCTGATCGGGGCGAGTACGAGGGGCAGGCCGTGCGCGAGCGTCTCGCACACGGTGTTCTGGCCGCAGTGGCTGATGACCGCGTCCAGTCGCGGCAGCAGCGTCACGACTGGTACCGATGGCGCCACCAGGACGTTGCCCGGCGGGTCGGGCAGCAGCTCAGGCGGGCCGGCGATGATCGCCTGCACCTTGGCGGCGAGCGGAGCGACAGCGGCCGCCGCCCGCTGGTAGAAATCCGCCGCCAGGCCGTCCGCCATGGTGCCGACAGTGATCAGTACCTTGCGCCGCGCCGGGTCAAGCAGGTCCCAGGCGAAGTCGCCGGGGCGTTCCAGCATGGCCGCGCCGACCAGCACGTAGTGGGCGGGGAATAGCTGCTCTCCGGTGAGCGCCGGGGTAGTGAACGCGATTACCAGAAACGGCGAGAACAGCGGATCGAAGCCGACGTCCCCGATGCCCGCCTCCTGGCACAGCGCCGCCTGCTGAGCGCGCACCCAGGCGTCCACGCGGGGCAGTGCCGCCAGCGGGTGCGTCAGTTCCATGGCCCCTGTGGCCAGCGTGGCCCAGGGCAGCCCGTGCCGGTGCGCTACCAGTGCACCGGCCAGCGCGTGCTGATCGGCCACGACCAGGTCCGGCTGGTAGGCGAGTACGGCGCGGTCCACGGCGGGCAGCATAAAGCGCGCCATCGGGATGAGGTAGTCCTGCCAGAGCGACTTCAGCGCGGCGATCCCGTGCCCGGCCTGCTCGCGGAAGAGCCTGGTGCCGGTCGGGAACAAGGTCGCGTCCGGGCCGAGCAGCGGCTGGAAAACTGACTTCGGGCCGCACCAGGCCACCTCGTGGCCGTGCGCGCTGAGTTCCGCCGCGATGGTCACGGCGCGGTGCGCATGCCCGGTCAGCGGCAGCATCACGATCAGGAACCGGCTCACCGGGGATGCTCCGCCGGCCGTTCCGCCCGTCGCTGACCCTGGCGGCACTGGTTCACGTAGCGGGTCACGTCACCGACGCTCAGCCCGATGATCTCGTCGATCTCCAGCCCGGCGACGTACCCGACCAGATCCACCGCCGTCCCGTAGCGGTCGCGCAGCACCGCAGCCAGGGCCGTCAGGTCCAGGCTGTCGAGGCACAGGTCACCCTCCAGCCGGGTCGCGGCACTGATGCGGGCGGTCGGCAGCGGCCCGCCGCCGACCGCCCGCGTGAGCGCCGCGGCCACATCGTCGGCCGTAACTTCGCCCGCGGCAATTCCGTCCGCCTTAATCGCCGGTCCTCCTCGCCGGGCTCACGGGCGCCCCTAGTGTCAGAAGGTGTCGTAAGGGTATTATCGGCACGACTGGAGGCAGGGCGGAATGGCTGTGACAGACAGTGTCATTGTTCAGTTCGAAGGTGACGGCTCCGGTATCGAGGAACTGAGCTGGGGCCAGGCCGAGATCTTGTCTGTCATTCAAGACAAAGGCGACTCCCTGTCGATGGGAGGCGCCCGCGCGCTGCCGCCAGGTCAGACCGTGGCGGACGTCGCGGCAGGCCTGCGCTTCATCTTAGGCCGCCATCAGTCGCTGCGCACCAGGCTGCGCTTTGACCCCGACGGGCCGGTCAGGCAGGTGGTGCACGCCTCCGGCGAGATCGTGCTCGAGGTCGTGGACGCGGGCGACCGCGACCCGGGCGAGGTAGCGGCCGCCGTCGCCGCCGGGTACCGCGGCCGGCCATTCGACCTGGAGCACGAGTGGCCGGTGCGGATGGCCGTGATCACGCAGAACGGTGCCGCCACGCATATCGCTGAGATGGTCTGCCACATTGCCCTGGACGCATTCGGCCAGGCCGCCTTGCACGACGACTTCGACCACCACGCCGAGCGAACCGGGCAGGTGACCGCGATGCAGCCGCTCGAGCAGGCCAGGCGGCAGCACGGGCCGGCCGGGCAGCGGGCCAGCGAGGCGTCGCTGCGCTACTTCGAGCGCCTGGCCGAGAGCGTCCCTGAGCGCCAGTTCCGTCCGTCCGCTGATCCGCGGCAGCCGCGGTTCTGGCAGGTCACCATTGAGTCGCCGGCCGCCGACCGGGCAGCCAGGCTGCTCGCCGCCCGGCTCGGCGTCAGCACCGCCCCGGTGCTGCTCGGTGCCTTCGCGGTGGCGCTGTCCCGCCTCACCTCCAGCCAGCGCGTCGCACTGCACCTGGTGGTGAGCAACCGGTTCCGGCCCGGCTTCGCCGGCTCGGTCAGCCCGGTGATGCAGAGCTGCCTGTGCGTGCTCGAGGTGGCGGGCGCCGCGTTCGATGAGGTGGTCAGGCGGGCCTGGCAGTCCTCGCTCGGCGCTTACAAGCACGCCTACTTCGATCCGGCCGCCAAGAACGAGCTGATCCGGCGGCTGGCGGCCGAGCGCGGGGCGGAACCGGACTGGAGGGTGATCTTCAACGACCTCCGGGTGCGCACCCGCGAGCCTGCCGACCCTGCCTCCGGCGACGGGGACGACGCGGACGGCGGGGTGGCGCCGCTCAGGGACGAGCTGGCCCGGACGACGCTGACCTGGGGAGAACGCACCGACGATCCCGGCCAGAAGGTGTTCCTTTACATCTGGGACGCGCCAGGCGCGCTGTGCGCCGATCTGCGGGCCGACACTCACTTCGTCAGCCCGGCGGACATGGCTGGGCTGCTGATGCGCATCGAGCGCGTGCTCGTCGACGCGGCGCTCGCAGACGGCACGAGCGAGCAGGCGGAGGCTGAGGCGGCAGCCCGATAGGCAGGCACTGACCGGACGGACGCAAGGGACAGGTGGGAATGAGCGACAGCGGGTCCCGGGAACGGGTCATGGAAAGCATCCACGCCATCTTGCCCAGGGTGCTCGCTCGTGACGACGAGGACGAGGCGCCTGAGTTCTCTGACGGCATGCGCCTGATGGAGGACCTCGGGCTCACCTCGGTGTCCACGCTGGAGCTGATGCTGGAACTGGAGGACACGCTGGAGATCCAGATCGACGTCGAGGAGATCCAGCCGGCCGACGTGGCCTCCCTGGGCGCGCTGGCTGACTTCATCGCGGGTCAGATGGCAGCGGGCTGAGCGGGCTCCACGTCCGACCATTCCCAAACGGGCTGGAGTTCCTATTCTCCCGCAAGGGCGGTCGCTACCGCGAACTCGGGAAATCCGGCTCGAATGCAGCACAGCGCCCATTGTGTTACTTAGCTTCCCGTTCTAGCCTGACGGTTGTGACGCTACTTACCCGGCCCCGGCTGGCCGACGCGCCCGTCTTAGACCGCATCAAGCACGCTGCGCGCACCTGGAGCCTCGATGATTGAGGTCAGCGGCCTGCGCAAGTCGTTCCGGCCCAGGCGGCGCCGCAAGGCAGCCACTGTCGAGGCGGTCCGCGGCGTGGACTTCTCCGTGCAGCGTGGCGAGATCTTCGGTTTCCTCGGTCCCAACGGAGCCGGGAAGACCACCACCCTGCGGATGCTGGCCACTCTGATCAGCCCGGACGGCGGCGACGCCACGATCGCCGGGATGGACCTCCGGCGCGCGCCCGCGGAAGTGCGGCAGCGCATCGGCTTCGTGGCGCAGACCAGCGGCACCTACGGCCTGTCGACCGCACGGCGCGACCTGGTGCACCAGGCGCGAATGCACGGCCTCTCGAAATCGACCGCGAGGAGCCTCGCTGAAGCAGCCATCCTGGCCTTCCAGCTTGAGGACTTCGCCGACCGTAACATCAGCACTTACTCCGGCGGGCAGCGCCGACGCCTCGACGTGGCGCTCGGCGTCATTCATTCGCCTCAGGTCATCTTCCTTGACGAGCCGACCGCCGGCCTGGACCCGCAGAGCCGGGCTCGCATGTGGCGGGAGGTGCGAAGGCTCCGCGACCAGGGCATGACGATCTTCCTCACCACGCACTACCTGGACGAGGCCGACGCACTCTGTGACCGGATCTCGATCATCGATGCCGGGCTGATCGTCGCCGAGGGCACCCCGTCGGATCTCAAGCGCGAGATCTCCGGTGACGTCGTCGTGGTTGACCTGGCCGCGGCCGATACCGCTGGCGCGCCGGAGCCCGCCACCATGCTCGAAGCATCCAAGCTCATGACCGAGCAGCCGTACGTGCACTCCTGCGAGGCCATCGAGCACACCATGCGGCTCTACGTGGACAGCGCGGCCACGGCCATCCCGCTGATCATGCGCGCGCTGAGCAACAAGGGAATCGAGCCAGGGGCGATCGAGTACCGCCAGCCGAGTCTCGACGACGTGTTCCTGGCCAAGACTGGCCGCACTCTTGCTGACTGACCGGCCATCGGAGAAGGGGAAAGACGGCGGCTATGAAACTCGCCCGTGATACGTGGCTGATCCTGCAGTACGAGATCTTGATGCTGGTGCGCCACCCGGCCAACGTCGCGGTCACGCTGATCCAGCCAGTCACCTACCTGATCTTGTTCGCCCCGTTCCTCAAGGCCGTCATGCGCGTGTCCACCGGCAACGCCTATCAGATCTACGTGCCCTCGCTGTTCTGTGCGATGGGCGTGTTCAGCGGTATGTTCGCCGGATTCGCCCTGCTCGCGGCGATGCGCCAGGGAGTCATCACCCGATGCCGGGTCACACCGCTCAGCCGCGTTGCCCTGCTGCTCGGGCGGGTATTCATGTACGTCCTGCTGATCGGGTTCCAGGGGGTCGTCGTCACGCTGGCGGCCCTGCTGTTCGGCCTGCGGGTGCAGCCGGCCAACCTGCTGTTCGCCCTGGTGCTGCTGGCGCTGATGACGGTTGTCGGCGTCTCTATCTCCTACCACCTGGCGCTGCTCGTACCGAACGAGAACGCGCTCCCCACGCTGATCAACTCGCTGTCCCAGCCGCTCTCGCTGCTGGCCGGGGTCCTGATCCCGCTGTCCGTCGCACCGCTGTGGATACAGCACATCGCCCTGTGGAACCCGTTCGCCTGGGGGACCAGAGCCATGCGGGCGGTCTTCGCTGGCCAGTTCGGCAGCCCGGTTGTCTGGCAGGCGAGCCTGATCCTTGCCGTGCTTGCCGTGGTGGCCGTGGTGCTGTCGTCACGGCTGTTCAGCCGCGAGATCGCATGACCGCGGATCGCATACGGGTAGCAGGAGGCAGATCGGTGAGCGCGGGCAACCTTCGAGCGGCACTGGCCGCGGATCCTGAACTCGGCGCGGGCAACGTGCTGCTCCGACTTGCCGAGCACGGGGCGGACCTGGACCTGCCGCGGGTGACCTTCGATACCGAGGTCGACGCGATCGCGGCGTGGACGCCGCTGTCACTGCGCACGCTGACGGAGCGGGTGGCCGCCCGGGCCGAGTGGTTCGCCCGGCACGGCATCGGGCGGCGCGACCCGGTCGCGGTCTACGTGACGTCAGCGGCCGACGTCTGCCTGAACTACCTCGCGCTGACCTGGCTCGGGGCGATACCGGCCCTGATGAACGGGAGCATGCCGACCGAGATCGCCGCCGAGTACATCCGGCGGCTGCGCAGCGTCGGGGTGATCACCGACGCCGCGCACGCTGAGCTGGATTCCTACGACCTCGGCGCGCCGATTATCGGCGACGCCGCGCAGACCGGCACGGGTGACCCGTCCGGTGCGCCGGCGCACTACCGGCACCACCCCGATGATCCGGTGGCCATCACGCATTCCTCCGGTACCACGCGCATGCCGGCCGCCGTGGTGCACTCCCACCGGAGCCTGTTCGCGGCCGTGCGGGCCGTACGGCTGACCGAGCCCCGCCAGCACGGCCCGGTGCGTGAGATGTCCGCGTTCCCGCAGGCGCATACGGCAGGCATCATCATTCTCAACGAGGCCCTGTGCAACGGATACGAGTTGCTGTGCCTGTCCGCTCAGGGCGGCGCGTTCGCACGCAGCGGCGAGGTGATCATCGACGCGATCGAGCGATGGCGCCCCACCGCGGTCTACGGCTTCGCCGTCACCTGGGCCGAGCTTGCCCGCTACGACCTGACAACTCGGGACGTCAGCTCGGTGCGGTTCTGGTCGAACAGCGGGGACTGCGCACACGAGGCGCACATCCGCCGGCTGGTCGCTGTCGGCAGTCACCACGCCTTCGGCAAGGACGGCGTCCTGAGCCTGCCGGGCTCCCGGTTCAACGACACGCTCGGTTCCACGGAGATGGGCTATGGCGGATTCATGATCAGCCACCGCCTCGGCAGCGAGCGCTACAACCGGTGCGTCGGCAGGCCCGTCCCGTTCGCCGAGATCATCCTGCTTGACCCGCGCACCGGCCAGGAGGTTCCGGTGGGAGAGGTGGGAATGGTCGCCATGAAGTCGCCGACTCTGGCGCTCGGATACTGGAACGACTCGGTTAACACGTTCCGCACCCGCCTGAACGGCTACTACCTGACCGGCGACCTGATGTACCGCGACGAGGACGGCTACTTCTATCACATGGACCGGGTCAGCGACGCGCTCGACCTCGGCGACGGGAACTGGCTCTATTCCGCGCTGTCCGAGGAGCGCATTCTCAAGCGCTGCCCGGACGTCCGCGACTGCACGGTGCTGGCGACCCGCGGCGACGACGGCAGGGTCGTCGCCGAGGTGCTGCTCCTGCTCGCGCCCGGCGCCGATTCCGCGCTCGACCGCGACGACGAGGTCCGCGCTGCGCTCGGCGAGGTAGCGGCGGCGCTGCCGCTGCGGATCGTGACGATTCCCGATGACGACATCGTCGTGGGACCGACGGGCAAGGTCCGCAAGTTCCTCATGCGCCAGCAGTTGCTGGCCTCCGCTGGAGCGTCCTCCGCCGAAGGGAGCAGCTGATGCCTGATGCGCGGACGCGACCGCATGCGGTCGTGGTCAACGACGAGGAGCAGTACTCGATCTGGCCGGCCGAGCGAGACCTGCCGGCCGGCTGGCGGGCAGAGGGCTTCACGGGTACCGAGGAGGAGTGCCTGGCCTACATCGACGCGACCTGGACCGACATGCGACCAGCATCGCTGCGCCGCTGGATGCGCGATCACGAGCAGGCCGGTGCCGATTGACCCGGCTGCGGACGGGGGCGGGCAGCTTCCCTGCGCTCAGGATTCCTGCGGCACAGGCCGAGTCGCCGGGGTGGCTTCGCGTGTTACCAGCTCAGCAAGGGATGATCCTGAACTACCTGCGGTTCCCTGACGACGGCATCGATATCATCCAGGTCACTCTCGACTGGAAGGATCCGCTGGAGCCGGAGCCGTTCGAGGCGGCCTGGCAGATTGTCGTGCGGCGGCATCCGATCCTGCGCACGGTGTTCCGCCTGGACGACGAGAACGGGCTGGTCCAGATCGCCGACCCGGACGGGTCGATCGATATCCGGTGGCGGGACCTGCCGCCGCCGCCGGTCAGCGGGCCGGACCATCCGTTCGAATCGTTCCTGCGGGCAGACCGGCGGGAGCGCTTCGACCTGTCCCGCGGGCCGGTGGTACGCCTGACGATCGTGCGCCGGGCCGGGCCGTCCGGCGAAGGCGCTACCCAGGCACCGGCGCACCGCGCCGTGCTGACCTTCCACCACGCGCTGCTCGACGGGCGCTCGCTGCGACTGCTGGTCGACGAGGTAACCGCGGTGTATGCCGCGGGCAGGGACCGCCGTGCCGCGCCGGATCCGCCGCGCCCCTCGTTCGACGAGTTCGTGCGATGGTGGTACGCGACAGACCCGTCCGCCGCTCAGCGGTTCTGGACGGAGTACCTGGCCGGCACGGTGCTGCCGCGGCCGCTGCCCGGCTATCTCGGTGCGCCGTCAGCCGGGACCGCCGAGCCGGCGACAGCGCAGACGGTGCTCTCCCGCGCCGACTCGGAGCTGATCCGCCAGGCCGCCAGTGCCGTCGGCCTGAGCTCGAGCACCATGGTCAGTGCCGCGTGGGCGCTGCTGCGGGCGCGCTACGGCGGGGTCAGCGATGTCGTCATCGCGGTGACGCGGTCGTGCTGGCGCGGCAGTATCCCCGGCGCCGAGGCCATTATCGGGATGCTGATCAACACGGTGCCGCTGCGCGTCCGCATCGGCGATGAATGGACCGTGCGCGACCTGCTGACGGCGGTGAACGAGGGCATCGGCCAGATCAGGCAGCATCAGCGCGCGCCGATGGGATCGGTCCTGACCTGGGCCGGGCTTCCCGCGGATACCACCTTGGTGGACAGCCTGCTCATGTTCGACCGGCGCCGGCTGCAGACCGGCCTGCTCGGCGGCGACGCGGCACCCAGCTCGGCCAGGCTCGACCGGCTGCCGTCGTATCCGCTGACCGTCTTCGCCTACGACGAGCCGCAGATCCACCTTTCGGTGGTCTGGGACCGCCGCCGCTTCGCCGACGGCTCGGCGCACCGGATCCTCGCCCAGCTGCGCGCCACGCTGATCGAGTTCGCCGCCAGGCTGTCGACGCCGCTGGCCGACCTGGATCTCGGCAGGGCGGCCGAGGCCGGCATCGTGGCCGGGTGGAACCGTACCCGCGCCGCCTACCCGGCGGACGCGACCATTCCCGCGCTGTTCGCGGCCCAGGTCGTCAGCAACCCGGACGCGACGGCCATGGTGTCCGGCACAAGCTCGGTGACCTACGCCGAGCTCGACCGGCGCAGCAACGCACTGGCCTGGCTGCTGCGCCGCCGCGGTGTGGGCGCGGATACGCCGGTCGGGGTGGCGATCGAGCGCGGCCCGGACCTCGTCGCCGCGCTGCTGGCCGTGCTGAAAGCTGGCGGCGCCTACCTGCCGATCGACACCGGCAGCCCGGCGCCCCGCGTCGCCGCCATGATCGCCGCCGCGGACGTCAGGCTTGTGCTGGTCACGGCGGCGACCGCGGCAGCCATGCCCGAGCTGGCTGGCACGGCCATGATCGGTGTCGACTCCGAGCCCCTTCCAGCCGCCGACGAGCGCCTGGCACCGCCGGACGTCTCACATCCGCTGAGCCTGGCCTACATCAGCTTCACCTCAGGCTCGACCGGCGTACCCAAGGGCGTGGCCGTACCGCAGCGCGCCGTCATCCGGCTCATCAGCGACCCGACGTTCGCCTCGCTCGGCCCCGGCGAGCGGCTGCTCCACCTGGCTCCGGTCGCGTTCGATGCCTCCACGCTGGAAATCTGGGGCGGGCTGCTGACCGGCGGCACGGTCGTAGTCGCGCCACCCGGCCCGCTGGGGCTCTCGGATATCGCAGCGCTGCTTCGTACCGCTGAGGTGACAGTCGCGTGGCTTACCGCCGGGCTGTTCCACCAGCTGGCCGAGACCGATATCGACGCGATCGCCGGCGTCCCGCTCGTCCTGGCCGGCGGCGACGTGCTCAACCCGGACACCGTGCGCGCCGTGCTCGCGGCGCGCCGCGGCCGGCCACTGGTGAACGGGTACGGCCCGACCGAGAACACCACCTTCACCGCCTGCCATGTCATGACCGACCCGAGCCAGGCCGGGCCGACGGTGCCGATCGGCCGCCCGATCCAGCACACCACCGTGCAGGTACTCGACGAGCGCGGGCGGCCCGCGCCGATCGGCGTGGCCGGAGAGCTGCATGCCGGCGGCGACGGCCTGGCGCGGGGCTATACCGGGAACGCGGCGGCGACGGCCCGCGCGTTCGTGCCCGACCCGTCCGGGATCGGAACGCGCCTGTACCGGACCGGAGACCTGGCTCGGTGGCGCGCCGACGGGACACTCGAATTCGTCGGCCGGGTAGACGATCAGGTGAAGATCCGCGGGTTCCGGGTCGAGCCCGGCGAGGTCGCGGCGGTCCTCAGAGCGCATCCGGGAGTGCGGGAATCGGTCGTCGTCGTCGCGGGCGAGGGCGCGCAACGGCACCTGATCGGCTACGTGACGCCAGCGGACGGCGTGGAGCCGGGCACCCTGCGGCCGTCACTGCTGCGTGACTTCGTCGCGAGCCGGCTGCCGGACTACCTGGTACCTGCCGGATTCCTGGCCGTCGACCGGCTGCCGCTGAACGCCAACGGCAAGGTAGACCGCGCCGCGCTGCCACCGCCCGAGCGGGAGACCAGCGGCCCGGCCTCCCCGCCGCGCGGCGCCACCGAGGAACGGCTCGCCGACATCTGGCGGCTGCTGCTGCCGACAGACGGCACTCGCGGCGGCGACATCGACCGCGAGGACAGCTTCTTCGCTCTCGGCGGCAACTCGCTGTCCGCGGCGCGGCTGACATTCCGGATCCGCGAGGCCTTCGACGTCGACCTGCCGATGGCCGCGTTCTACGAGGCGCCCACTCTCGCCGCCTGTGCGACCGCCATCGACGCGGCCGGGCAGGCCGGGCAGGCTGCGCCGAGCGAGCCGCCGTCGGCGGCGCCGTCAGGCATCGGCCGCAGGGACCGGAGCGCCTATCGCGTGACCGCCCCCGAGCCGCCCGGCCGGCCGGCCGGGCTCGCGCCGCATCTGGTGCGCCTGACCGGTGACTGGGCATTGTGGCGAACGATATGCCTGCGCGCCGCGGGCTTGCCCTTTGCGCCGCTCGCCGCGCTGGGAGACACCGGG
The DNA here is from genome assembly GCA_036391385.1 of Streptosporangiaceae bacterium. Lineage (GTDB taxonomy): Bacteria > Actinomycetota > Actinomycetes > Streptosporangiales > Streptosporangiaceae > Chersky-822. Next base: position 665 of record DASWAA010000389.1, on the reverse strand, counting down.
CTGGCCGGCGCGGCGGACGACGTGCTCGCCGCGGATGCTGCCGCTGCGGCCGGCGGTACTCCCGCCCTGGCCGCCCCAGATCCGCAAGCGCAGGATCCTGCCCGCGCCGCCTACGCCGCCGAGTACGCCGCCGCGGTCGGCCGCCTGTCAGCGGCCCTGCACGAGGCGGCCGGCCTGCCAGCGCTGCGGGAAGCGGTCGCCTGGCAGAACCGGCACGCGCTGACGACCGGCATCGATGTACTCGGCCGGCACGGGCCCGCGCCCCGTAAGCGCAATACCAAGAGCAGGCAGCACGAGGCGCTCCTCGCGAGCTACCTGCAGCGCTACTGCGCGAAGAACGACACCATCGGCTTCTTCGGGCCGGTGAGCTGGAGTCAGATCGACGACGCCCCCGGCATCCGCATCACGCACGCCGGGCCGGGACGCCCGCTCGCCGCCCGCGTCACCTACCTGGAGGGCTGGGCCGTGCGCGCGATCATGGCCCGCCATGCCACCGCGCTGCGCCCCTGGCTGGTGCCGCGGCGGATGCCGTTCGTGGGCCTCGACGGCGCGCTCCTGCGGCTGCCGATGACGCCGGCGGTGCCGCTGACTCCGGCGGAGGCGGCGGTCATGCGGGCGTGCGACGGCACCCGTGACGCCCGCGGGGTCGCGGCCGCGGTGCTCGC
>DASWAA010000388.1:0-11050 GCA_036391385.1 Streptosporangiaceae bacterium | reverse complement strand
CTGGTCAACTACATCCTGACCCTGTGCCGGCAGCGGCCCGACCTGACACTGACCGTCGCAGTCCCGGAGGTTGTCGATGAGCACTGGTGGCACCGGATCTTGTACGAGCAGACCGCACGCCGCCTGCAGCGGACACTCCGGAACCTGCCAGGCGTCATCGTCACCAGCGTGCCGTTCCGGATAACGTGCTGATGCCTGTCGACAGGCCCTCCGGGTACCAGGACTGTCCGGCCGGCGCTCAGGGGTGAATTCTGCGGAACTCTTGCATAGACGCAGAAACAGGAAGCAGTTCTCGGCAAAGAGCAGGAAACACCCGCGATTCCGCTGAGAGGATCAAGAACGACCACAGAACGTCGCGGAACGAGCCAGTATACTACCAATGCCAATTTAACTTCACTGAAAGTCGGCACCAGCGCCGGAGACCAGCAAGCCGCCTGTTCGCTGCTCAGTCGTGCTTGTCATCATGGCTACATGGACAAGGATCGGCGGCCAGTCTCTCGTGCGGATAGGTTGTGGGCCGGTGCGAATGCCAGGGGCATTCCGCTGCAGGCAATCGTCGCGACGGTGGCAGTGGTGGCCGCAACGTACCTGGCCGGCAAGCTTCTTTACCGGCTGCGCGAGGTTATCTTGCTGCTGCTGTTGGCGGGCTTTCTCGCGGTGCTGTTGAACCCTCTCGTCGCTGCTCTGCAGCACCTGGGAATCCGCCGCCGCGGCGTCGCAGTCTCTCTCGTGACATTGCTAGGTGTGCTGGTGTTTGCTGGCCTCGGAGCCGCGTTTGGTTATCCCCTCTCAGGCGGAATCACTCATCTGGCGCACGCCCTGCCAGGATATGTCGCCCGGGCTGAGCACGGCCGGGGCTGGGCCGGTCATCTCGTGCGCCAGTACCACATTGCAGCGTGGGTTCGCCGTAATGAATCAAAACTAGTCAAGTTGGGGCAAGACCTGGCTAGGCCAGCCCTTGCCGTAGGCAAGGCCGCCGTGTCGCTGCTAGCGGCATTGGTGACGGTCTTCGTGCTGGTCGTGCTGCTGCTTCTGGATGGGCCCGCGCTGACGCGGGGGGCCCTCACCGTGATGTCACCTGCCCACGCCGAAAAGTTCTCCCTGATTGCCGGCGAGGCTAGCCGTGCGGCCACTGGCTATATGACAGGTAACTTTCTGACCTCGCTGATCGCTGGCATCGTCGTGTTCACCACCCTGCTAATCCTGGGAGTGCCCTTTCCGTTTGCGTGGGGACTCTGGGTAGCGCTCGTCGACTTCCTGCCGCAAATCGGCGGTGCGCTCGCAGGAATACCGACCGTACTGTTTGCTGCGGCCCACTCGCTGACGGCGGGCATCGTCACTGCGGTTGTTTTCGCGGTCTACACCCAGGTCGAGAACCATGTGCTCAATCCCGTCGTCATGAGCAAGACCGTGCGAGTCAGCCCGCTCTTTGTGCTCGTCTCGGTATTGGTCGGGGCGTCCATTGGCGGCTGGCTGGGCGGAGTCTTCGGCGCCTTCGTGGCGGCCTTGCTCGCGATCCCCACCGCCGCAGCGCTTCAAACCGTCATACGGGAGCTATGGCGGGAATCAGCGCCCGATAGCTCGTCCCCATCCAACGACGGCAACTTACCATCGGACTTGCTAGGCCAGGATCTAGTCCGGCGCCGACGGGTACGAGCCCATCGGTGACGGGGTTACCTCCGAACACGGTGGCACCCGTAACGGGACGCAGCAAAGGGTGCTGTGCGTGCCTTGACTCCATGGCTGGAGGGGAAGAAAGGTTGGGTGTTCACCGAGTATTGTCGCGGCGTCATCAGAGCCGGGCGGGATACTTCGCAGCCGACGGGATGGCCCAGGAAAGATGGCGAGCATCGCGGTCATGTGCCACGTAGGGTTCAGCCCTCCCGCCGGGTCCGCCGTCACGGAGGGTGGTGATGACCGCGATGACGGGCAGGGTGCCGCTGGGTTCGGGCCGGAAGTTCGGGCTGGATTCGGCTGTCGGGCGGCTGAGCCCGGCCGAGCGGGCCAAGCGCGGCAAGGCGGCCCGATCGTCGGTACCAAGGGAGAGCCAGGCGGTCTATGACCCGTCCGCTGACCGCGCCGACCCGGTGAGCCTGCTGGAACGCCAGGCGGTCGTGCGGCTGCCGGACCTGGTGCCGGTCTGGTACGGCCGGATGCTCGCGTCGCCGTTTAGCTACTACCGCGGTGCGGCGCTGGCGATGGCTGCCGACCTGGCGGCCACCCCGGTGTCGGGTCTGGCGGTGCAGGCCTGCGGTGACGCGCACCTGTCCAACTTCGGTGTCTACGCCTCGCCAGAACGTGCCCTGGTCTTCGATCTCAACGATTTCGACGAGACGCTGCCCGGCCCCTGGGAGTGGGACGTCAAACGGCTCGCCGCGAGCCTGGAAGTGGCCGGTCGCGAGAACGGGTACCGCCGCGGGCAGTGCCGGAACATCGTGACCGCAGCCGTCTGCCGGTACCGCGAAGCGATGCGCGGCTTCGCTGGCCAGGCGAACCTGGCGGTCTGGTACGCGCGGGCGGATGTCGCCGAGCTGCGCGAGCAGTTCAGGACCCAGCTCAGCGGCCGGACTCGCAAGAAAGCGGACCAGGTTACGGCGAAGGCGAGGACCCGGGACAGCATTCAGGCGCTTGGCAAGCTGGCCCGCCTGGTGGACGGCAGGCCGCGGATCGTCGCGGACCCGCCGCTGGTGGTGCCGGTTGACGACTTGCTGCCCGCGGACGCGGACCGGGCGCGCCTGCAAGCCGAGCTCACAGCCCTGATCGCCAGCTGCCGGCGCTCACTGGGAACCGACCGCCGCTATCTGCTTGAGCAGTTCGAGCTGGCGGACATCGCCCGCAAGGTGGTCGGCGTGGGCAGCGTGGGGACCCGCTGCTGGATCGTCCTGATGCTCGGCCGCGACCGATCGGACCCGCTGTTCTTGCAGGTGAAGGAGGCCAGGCCATCCGTGCTCGAGGACTTCGCCGGGGCAAGCAAGTACGCCAACCACGGCCAGCGGGTGGTCGCCGGTCAGCGGCTCATGCAGGCCGCCAGCGACATCTTCCTCGGCTGGCACCGCAGCCGGCTCGGACCCGACGCCGCATCGTATGACTTCTACATCCGTCAGCTCCGGGACTGGAAGGCCTCCGCCGACGTCGAGACGATGGCCCCAGCCGCGATGCGCGCCTACGGCGAGCTGTGCGGGTGGACGCTGGCTCGTGCGCACGCCAGATCCGGGGACCGTATCGCGATTGCCGCCTACCTTGGCCGCTCCAGCGTCTTCGACCAGGCGATCAGGGAGTTTGCCGCCGCCTACGCTGACCAGAACGAGCGCGATCACAGCCGCCTCGCGGCCGCCAGCAAGGCCGGGCGCGTAGTGGCTGAGCCAGGCGTCTGAGGGCCGCACTTCGTCACGACAGGGCCGACAGCGTGGCTTCCGCGCCCATCCTGGGCGCCAGGCTTCAGCCGCGATCCACCGACGCGCAGGCCGCTCGGGTCGTGTCCAGCCAGCCCGTCATCCAGCATTACGTCCCAGTATCCGGCTAAGCGCGTCGGCGAGCTCGCCGCGCGGCTCGCCTGACACGGTGGTCTTCCGCCAGCCGATGAACCGGTCCGGGCGCACCAGGATGGCTCCATCGGCGGCGATCTCCCGGTGCCGCAGCCAGGTGCAGCGCGGGTCGAACAGGTCGCCGTCGAGGTGGCCGATCCGGACCGCATCGAGCGGGACGCCGGTCTCGTCAGCGATCTGGCGTGCCGCGTCGCACCAGGCAGCACCGTCCTCGCCGGCGATGAGCAGGAACCGGCCCGGCGCGACCAGGTCCTTGATCGGCCGGCGACGGCCGTCTTCGTCATCGATCCAGGCATGCGGCAGCGGTGATCCTGGCCGGGTACCGGGCTGGTACACCCGGATGTCATCCACGGCCACCGGTTCCGCGCTCCCGTCCGGAACGATTGCGGCGGAAGCGTAACGGTAGCCGTACTCAACGTTCAGCTCACTGAACTCCATCGACTGCGCGCGCATCGCCCGCAGCGCGGCCGAGCGGTGCGCGGCGTCCTCCGGCAGGCCGCTCCACGTCCGCCGGAGCTGCGCCAGGTTCTGCTCCGGCGAGTTCTCCGGCGCCACCCCGAGCGCAGCCGCGACCTCGAAGTGGTTCATGGCGTTCTCCAGGGAACGCTGCGCATTGCACTCGTCCACCGGGCGGCGCTCGTCGGCGTAGCTGTCGAGAAGCGCCGGCGAGGCGTGGCCGGCCAACACAAGCGCGAGCTTCCAGCACAGGTTCTGCGCGTCGTGGATCGCGCTGGTCAGTCCCAGCCCGCCGGTGGGCGGGTGGCGATGCGCGGCGTCGCCGATGAGGAAGACCCGGCCGACGCGGAACGCTGATGCCATCACGGCGTCGACCGACCACCGGGTGATCTTGTGGATCTTCATCGGGTGATCGGGCAGGCCGAGGGCACGGCGGGCATCCGCCTCGACCTCGGCGTCGGACTGTGCGCGTGGATCACCGACCGGGTAGTTGAGGTGGATGACCCACTCCTCCGAGTGCGGCCCCCAGTTCTCCGGTCCCATCGGGACCATGACCACCATGGTCCCGGCCTGAGGCGAGAAGATCCACCTGATGAGCACGTCCGGGTCCGGCGCCCAGGCCGAGAAATCTGCCGTGACGTGTAGCGTCGCGGTCTGGGTGACCACGCCAAGACCTTCGTAGCTGACTCCGGTCAGGCCAGCCACGGTGCGCCCGCCGTCGGCCCCGACCAGGTAGTGGCAGCCCACCGCGTACTCGTGGCCGGTGGCGTTGTCCCGGATAGCCGCGCGGACACCATCGTCGTCTTGCTCCAGGCCGACGAGTTCGTGACCGAACCGGATCGCGCCAGGTGAGAGATCCTCCGCGCGCTGCCTGAGCAGCGGCTCCAGGCGGATCTGCGGGAGGTTCAGCTGCCGCCACGCGCTAGCCGCACGCCAGTTCTCGTCCGCCCGGCCGGCTCCCCAGCACTCCAGGCGGGCCAGCCGCCGCCCGAGGTCTGGGTCGGGCCCGGTGAAGCCCGCGTAGTAAGCCGTGGCCGCCATTTGCGCCGCCGGGGTACTGCGCTCCTCGATGGCGGGCGCTACCCCGACATCCTCCAGCACCTCCATCGCACGCTGGTTCAGGACGTGCGCCTTGGGCAGGTCGGAGGTCTGCGGCCGCGCGCTGACTAGCAGGTGCCGGACGCCCTGCCGGGCGAGCAGCATCGAGGCGGTGAGCCCGGCTCCGCCGCCTCCCACAATGAGAACCGGAACTTCCTCATCGACGGGCGCTGATGGCTGCATGGTGGCGCTCCTTCGTCACGTGAACGGCAACTCTCACGGCTGCTAGCCGACGGGTCTGGATGTGCGCTGCGGACTGGTCACTCACCCGGTCAGCGCGATGATCAGGTAGGCGGCCGTGATCAACGTGGCGGCTAGGGCAGGTGCCATCGTCTTGACGTCGTCCCCCGCCCTGCGGTGCGCGACGAGGGCGGCCACCAGCAGCACTGCCATTCCGCAAGCGGCGGCCACACCGAGCGGATGCAGCCATAGCCCGGCCAGCACGCCGGCCGCCGCGGCTAGCTCCGGCACGCTGATCAGCCGGTACCGGTTCCACGGGATGGCGAAATGGGCGGCCGACTCGCGCACGGCCGGGGCGCCCGCCAGTTTCGCGCCGGCAGGGATCGCGCACGCGAGGACGAGCAGTATCGAGATGGCAATGAACATCACGGTCTCCTAGATTCAGCGGCCGCTGCGCGCCGCAGGGTCAGGACGGGTGGCGAATCCGGCAGCCTCGGGCTGCGCGGCGGGGTGCTGCCGGATCGGCCAAGGTACATGAGGCAGTCGGCAGCCGGCCGCTGCTGCGGCGATCACCCGGTCCGGTCGGATGAGCACAGCCAACTCCGGGCTCGCGATCAGCGCCCGCAACGGTCCTGCCATCTGGGTGTCGGCGAGCCTGGCGGTGATCCAGCCAGGCAGTGCGGGAGGAGGAATCAGTCGGGCGTCCGGTTCTGGCCCGGTCTGCCCCGCCGGGACGCTGCCGTTGCTTATCCGGATGAGCCGCAGGCCATGCCGGACGCACAGGTCCGCCAGTGCCTGCTCGGGCTCACGGCTGGTCAGCACGGTGGGCTGGCCTGCCAGGACCTCATCCAGCCGGACCGGCGCCGCATCATGCAGGCGGACAAGCGGGTTCGGGAATAGGCTGCCCGGCCGGATCCTTGCGCCGGGCCATACCATTAGCCGACCAGTGCCGGTCTGTAGGGCGCCGGCCCTGAGCCGCGGCGTGGCGGTCGCGGCGACGGCGTCACGGATCGGCGCGATGCGCACGGCAGCGGCAAGCGCGACCCGGCGGACGGCGGCTGCCCGGTCCTGGCCGCCGGTCATCGCCCAGCCGATCATCACCGCCTTCTTCACCATCGCGCGCGCGTGCGGCCGGCGCTCGGCTTCATAGCTGTCCAGCAGGCCCTCCCCGGACCGGCCGGTCAGCACATGCGCGATCTTCCAGGCCAGGTTGTCGGCGTCACGCAGGCCGGCCGCCAGGCCCTGGCCGATGAACGGCGGGGTCAGATGCGCGGCGTCACCGAGCAGGAAGACCCGCCCGACCCGGAAGCGCGAGGCCAGCCGGGCCTGGAAGGTGTAGCCGGCGCTGCGGATGATCTCCATGCCAGCCAGGTCCGAACGCCTGGTCCACGGCGTCAGGAGCCCGCCGAGCGCACCTGGGGAGAGCAGCGCCGCCTCGTCCTCACCGTCGTGCAGCTGGAATTCCCACCGGTACCGGTCCCCGGTCACCTGCATGAAGGTGGCCGCCCTGGCCGGGTCACAGACCTGCTCCACGCCGTCCCAGGTGGCCAGTCCGTCGGCTACCCGGATGTCGATCACCAGCCAGCGTTCAGTGAAGCCGAGATCCTCCATCGTGACGCCTGCCAGGTCTCGGACCGCGCTGCCGGCGCCATCGCAGCCGAGCAGGTAGCTTCCGGCGTATTCGCGCTCCCGCCGCTCGGCTCCGGTCCGCGCCGTCACGGTGACCGGCGATGTGCCAGGCGGACCCGCCCGTTCGCTCAACCTGACGACCTCCGCCGAGCGGTGCAGGGTAATGAGCGGATGGGCGGCCACCCGGCCGAGCAGCAACTCCTCGAGATCCGGCTGGTGGAACATGTTGGCCTGCGGGACGCCGTGCACGCCGGAGGCGGCGCGGCCGAACTCGGCCATCACCTGGTGCCGGGCGTCGAGCAGCCGCAGGCCGCTGCACGGACGGGAGCGGGCCATGAACTCCTGGCCGACTCCGGCCCGGTACAGCGTCCGGACTACCTCGTCGTCAAGGTGCACCGCCCTGGGCAGCGGATGGGGCGCGGCATGCCGTTCGAGCATGATGACGCCGATTCCGGCGTCGGCCAGCAGCAGGGCCGCGGTGTTTCCGACCGGGCCGGCGCCCACGATGATGACCCGGCCGACGGGCTGTCCGGATGCCGTAGCGTCATGCATCGCTAGCTCCCTGCCCGGACGGTGAGCGGCATGCCAGCCAGGGCCTTGCGCACCTCGCCCGGGTCGGCGCCAAGCACGGTGACGACGAGGCCGCCGCTCTCCGGGGTCACCGTGACCTCTCCGACACCAGGCAGGTCGGCCTGGTCCAGCGCCTCGGCGACAGCGCGCCGCGCGGCGTCGGCGGCCAGCGCGGGCTTGAACTGCTTGCCCACGGCGGTCAGGGGAATTGCGGGGATGAGGTAGATCCGTCTGGGCCGGGCGGCCGGTTCGCTGATGGTCTTCGCGGCCCACTGGAGCAGTTCGGCTTCGTCGAACGCACCGGGATCGGCCGGGACAACGTAGGCCACCGGCACCTCGCCCGAGTGAGCATCTGGCGAGCCGACCGCCGCTGCAGCAGTGACAGCAGGGTGCTCGAGCAGCGCGTCCTCGATCACCTGCGGGTCGATGTTGTGCCCGCCCCGGATGATCAGGTCCTTGGCCCGGCCGGTCAGGTACACGTAGCCGTCGGCGTCGACGTAGCCCAGGTCGCCGGTGTCCAGCCAGCCATCGACGACCGTCTCCCCCTGGCTCACGCTAGGGCCGCCCGCCTGCGAGTCGGTGAGATAACCCGCGAAGACAGTCGGCCCGCCGATCACCAGCACGCCGCGCTCGCCCAGGCCGCAGTTCTGCCAGGACCCGTCTGCGCCGATCCGCACCGCCTTGACCATCTGCCCGGCCAGCACCTGGCCAACCGAGCCTGGCCGCTCGGCGCCCGGCCTGTTCCAGGTACTCGCGCAGGTCGCCTCGGTGAGCCCATAGCCCTCCAGCAAGCGCCGCCCGGTGTGCCGGGCGAAGCCGTCCCGGACCGCGGCTGGCAGCGGGGCGGCACCCACGATCGGGATGCGCAGCGTGCTGATATCGGCGTTCACCGGCACCTGCGTCAGCACGCCGTACACCGTGGGTACGGCGGACATCGCCGCGATCTGGTAATGCTCGATGATCTTCCAGAACCGCCCGTACAACTCTGGGTCGCGGTATCCCGCCGGGCCCGGCCAGACCACCCGGGTCCCGCTCAGCAGCGCTGCGATGCCGGTCACGATCAGTGCGTTGACGTGGAACAGCGGCAGCCCGGCCAGCACGCCCTCGCCAGGGGCGAGATTGCTTGACTCGGCGATCCCGCGGGCGCAGGCGAGCTGATTGGCGTGGGTGTGCGCGGCGATTTTCGGCGCCCCGGTGGTCCCGCCGGTGTGCACGAATGCGGCCAGGTCGCCAGCGCGAGGTGGGGTGACCCCAGCGAGGCGCTCAGATGGCTGGCCGTCGGCCAGCTCGTCCAGATAGCAGGTCTGCAGGCCAGGCATCGTGTCCGGGGCGGGCGGCTCGCCCTTCGCGCCGTCCGGCCGCAGCGCGATGATCGCGCGGATCCCAGATTGCCGGGCGACGCCGGTCAGCCGCGCCCACAGCTCCGGGTCGGCTTCTGGCCCTGGCGCTACCAGCACCTGCGACCCAGTGCGGGCGATCAGCCCGGCGATCTGCTCGGTGCCAAGTGCTGGGTTGACCGGCGCGGCGATTCCGGCCGCCTGCGCCGCAAGGGTGGCGGCCAGCAGGCCGGAGGAGTTCGGCCCGCACAAGGCGACCGAGTCGCGGCGACCCACGCCGAGATCCGCGAGACCATTGGCGATTCGGGTGACAGTGGCGGCCATCTCGGCGTAAGTCCAGGCCAGGCAGCGGGCATAGTCCGACGGGTCGGGAATCCACTGGGTGGCGACCGCGTCCGGCCAGGTCCGTGCAGCCTCGGTCAGCAGGTCGTAGGTCGACTCAGCCGGCGGCGGTGGCAATGCGCTCATGCCGTTTTACCCACTACGGTGCAGCGCTGGGTGCCCAGGTCGAGGTCGCCGTCCGTGCTGGCGATGCTCGCAGTGATGATGTCGCCATCGCGCAGGTAGCGCGGGTTGGCTGCCTGCCGCCGGAAGAAGATCTTCCATTTCTTGGCGGGCGGCAGGAGGTTAGCGAGCCTCTCCACGGTCTTAGGCGGCGCTTTAAGGGCGGTGCCGCCGGGCGTGCCGGTCAGCAGCAAGTCGCCGGGTGCGAGCGGCTGGAATCTCGACAGCGCGGTCAGTGCCCGGGCGGGCGGGACGATCATGTCGGTGACCAGGGCATCCTGGCGCGCCTCGCCGTTGACGCTGAGCGTGAGCCGGAGCGAGCCAAGCCTGACCAGGTCGGCGGCGTCTACCAATGTCAGCCACGGCCCGGCGGGCGTGAAGGTGGGATAGGACTTGGCCTCGTAGAACTGGGTCTTGGTGAGCTGGATCTGCCGGGCGCTGACGTCGTTGGTGACGACGAGCGCGGTGACATAGCGGTGCAGGTTCTGCTCCGACACGGTGCTGCCGACCGGCAGGTCGGCACCGATGACAAGGCCGAGTTCGATTTCATAGTCCAGGAAGGCGACGCCGGCCGGGCGGATGATGTCACCGGACGGCCCGGTCAGCGAGTGCGAGGCCTTGCGGAAGAAGATCGGCGGGACCTTGCCCGGGTCGAATCCGGACTCGATGGCGTGCGTTCGGTAATTCACTGCCTGCGCCACGATCCGGGCGGGCGCCGTCACCGGGCTGAGCAGGTCAAGCGACTCGGCTGGAACGGCGAGATGCGAATCAGCAGCGACTGCGGCCCGCGCAGCCTCGACGGCGGCGGCGAGCGCATCGTGGTCTGCCAGCAGCGCGCCGGTCGTCGATGCCGCGACGGCAAGCCTAGTCAGACCTGCCGAGGTGTCGACCCACCAGCCGTCCGCTGTGCGAGCCAGCCGGGCCTTCATGAGCTCATCGCCTTCACCAGCCCGCGCAACGTCGGCAGGTCGATCTCGTTGCCCTTCTCCCGCAGTGCCTGGATCGCGGCGACCAGGGTGCCTGGGTCGCGGGCGCCGGTGAAATCGGCAGTTGCCCGCGGCCCCCACTGCGCCAGGCCGCTGACCGACAGCGGAGCCCAGCCCGGCGGCACTGAGGAGTCGAACACGTCGCCGTCGGCGTAGTGCTCGAACATCAGCCGGTCTGTGTCCCGCCAGTAGTCGAAGATCTGGCTGCCCTGAATGTGCCGGCCGATGCCCCAGGAGTGCTGGTAGCCGCGGTCGCGCAGGTACTGCCCGCTGGCAGCGACCTCGTCCAGGTCGGTGAGCTGGTAGGCGGAGTGCACATAACCGGTGTGCGGCTGCAGCAGCATCGCCAGCGTGTGGTGGTCGGTCGGGACGCTGCCCTGGTCACACCGGATGAAGGCCATCACCGGACCGCGCTCCCGCTGGCCGTCCAGGTAGCAGAAGTCGCTCACAATCAGCCCGAGCGTGTCCAGGTACCAGTCGAGAGCCGCCCGGAACCTGGTTGTTCCCAGCACGACGTGGCCGAGCCGCTCAATCTCGGCCGGCCGCCGCTCCGGCCGCTGGGTAGCGTTTTTGCGCACTGGGACCGGGCCGAAGTTGAGCGGCAGCGGTGCACGTTCGGGCAGAGCGGGCAGTTCCGGCACGCCGTAGGCGACCCGCACCGGGAAGCCGCTCGGGTCATGCAGCACGACCGCCTGCCCGCCGAGATAGCCGGTCACCGCCGCGCCGGTGCCGTTCTCCAGCCGAT
>DASWAA010000387.1:0-3074 GCA_036391385.1 Streptosporangiaceae bacterium | reverse complement strand
GAGGAGACCATCTCGGTGATCGAGGATTACTTTGTCGGCGCGCCGGCTGACGCCAGCGGGAAGTGAGCCCGGCTCCGCTACCGAAGGAGAGCTGCGCGCCGAACTAGCTCGCACGCCAGGCATATGCGTCCTGACCGGCGGGCAGACCGGCGTCGACACCATGGCGGCCGAGGCCGCGCTCAAGGCCGGCCTTCCTGTGCACCTGGTCTTCCCGCTCGGTTTCTTGCAGGAGGACGGGCCGATCACCCCGGCGAGGCGCGGTGCGCTGCGCGGGGCATCGTTCCACCAGATGGCGTCGCCGGACTTCGCCGTCCGGACCAGGACGTGCGTGTCGCTGGCCGACGCCGTGATCCTGATCGACCCCGCTGGCGGGGAGGGCTGCCAGGAGACGGTCCGCGCGGCCGACGCGACAGGCTGCCCGCTGCTCTTCCTCGGCGAGGGAGCCGAGCCTGGCCAGATACGCGACTGGCTGGCACAGGTCGGTGCGCGCATCGTCATGGTCGCCGGCTGCCGGGCGAGCCTGCTGGCGGCGGCCGGCCGCGAGCAGCGAGCCAAGGCTCAGGTCGCGGCGATCATCGCCGGTCTCGGGATCAGTCGTCAGGCGGGGGACCCCAGTCCACCGTGACGGTCGCGGCGGCGTCCGGATTGCGCTCCAGCCAGCGACGGGCGTAAGGGCAGAGCGGGACGATCGTCAGCCGCTCGCGTGCCGCGCGCTCAAGAGCCGCCTCCACCAGCTGTCCGCCGATTCCGCGCCCGCTCAGCGACTCGGGCACTCCCGTGTGAATCAGCACCAGCCGGTCCGCCTGGCGCCGGTAGGTGAGTTCGGCGACCTGGTCGCCGATGGTTAGCTCGAACCGAGACCGACCCTGGTCGTCGATCACCTGCTTGGCGTCGTTCACCCTGCTATCGTCGCATCGCGTGCCGACAGAAGCACCTCGGTGCCGACCGGCTTGAATCCGGCCGCGATGGCGAGCGGGCGGCCGAGGCCATGGCCACGCGCCTCGGGATCGTGGACTGCGGCATCAGTTCGATCAGCGGTAGGCCGAGATGCCGGTGAGGGCCTGACCGATCGCGAGAGCGTGGATCTCCTCGGTGCCCTCGTAGGTAAGCACGGACTCCAGGTTGTTAGCGTGCCGGATGACCGGGTACTCGAGCGTGACTCCGTTGGCACCGAGGATGGTCCGCGCGGTCCGGGCGATGTCGATCGCCGTCCGCACGTTGCTCATCTTGCCGAGGCTGACCTGCTCCGGGGTGATCTTCCCGGCTTCCTTGAGCCGGCCGAGGTGTAGCGCCAGGAGCTGGGAGCGCTGCAGGTCGGCGAGCATCCAGGCCAGCTTGCCCTGAGTCAGCTGGAAGCCGCCGATCTTCCGGCCGAACTGCTCTCGCGTCCTGGCGTAGTCCGTGGCCGCCTCCAGGCAGGACCGGGCCGCCCCGGTGACGCCCCAGATGATCCCGAATCTGGCCTCGGTCAGGCACGACAGCGGCCCCTTGAGGCCCGCTACGCCCGGCAGGACGGCATCGGCGGGCAGTCGCACGTCGTCGAAGTGCAGTTCCGAGGTCACCGACGCCCGGAGCGATAGCTTCTTGTGGATATTGCGGGCCGTGAAGCCGCGAGCTCCGCGCGGCAGCAGGAAGCCGCGGATACCGTCCTCGGTGGAGGCCCAGACCACGGCGATGTCGGCGATCGAGCCGTTCGTGATCCACATCTTCGAGCCCGACAGGATCCAGTCCGAGCCGTCCTTCACAGCACGCGTCTTCATGCTGGACGGGTCACTGCCGTGGTCAGGCTCGGTGAGCCCGAAGCAGCCGATTGCCTGGCCCGCCGCCATCCGGGGTAGCCACTCGTTCTTCTGGTCCTCCGATCCGTACTTCCAGATCGGGAACATGGCCAGCGACCCCTGGACCGATACCAGGCTGCGCAGTCCTGAGTCGGCGGCCTCCATCTCCCGGCAGGTCACGCCGTAGGCGATCGGCCCCATCCCGGCACAGCCGTAACCCTTCAGGTGCATCCCGAGCAGGCCGAGCTGGCCTAGTTCGGTGGCGAGCTCGCGGGGGAGCGTGCCGGCTTCGAACCAGTCTGCGATATGGGGCATGATCCGGTCCGCTGCGAACTTGCGTACGGTGTCCCGGACCAGGCGCTCCTCGTCGCTGAGCTCGTCGTCGATCCGGAGCAGGTCACTGCCGGCTGGCTCGGTGGTGCGCGGCATGGCTCGGGTCCTCTCTCTGGCTGCATACGCCAGCGTATGCGGGCGTTGCCGGACCTAGTGTTAGCGGGCCGCTGAGTGCGGAATGATGAGGTTATGAGCTATAGCAGCAACGGCAAGGTGCTCGTACGCCGTCGCGACAACCGCATCATCGCCGGCGTCTGCTCTGGGGTGGCCGACTACGTGGGCATGGATGTCAACCTGCTGAGGGTGATCGTCGCGATCGTGACCCTCTTCACGCTGCCTCTTGGCGTGCTTGCCTACGCCGTGGCGTGGGCCGTCATTCCAGAGGAGGGCCACACGACGTCGATCATGGAAGACCTCTTGAGCAAGAGCCGGCAGGGCTGATCCCGGCGACGGTGCGAGCAGGCTAGGCTGGCCCGGCGAGGTGAACGGGCCAACCATGGGATCTGCTTTGCCGCCAGTGCCATCCGTCCCCTATGCTGAGTCGGTCCCCGACGGCGGGCGCCACGGGTAAGGCGGCTCTTGGCCGTCGAGCCCCCATCGTCTAGCGGCCTAGGACACCGCCCTTTCAAGGCGGCGGCGCGGGTTCGAATCCCGTTGGGGGTACGGCTGGCGAAAGTCAGCAGTGGTCGCGCGCAGCGCATAAGATGCAGTGCGCGGCTGGTGGTAGTGGGTTATGGCAGTACAACTTGGTCCTGTAGAGCAGCTCGGAGTGCTCGCCACCCTGTCAAGGTGGAGGTCGCGGGTTCAAATCCCGTCAGGACCGCTCCGGTCGGCGAGATGGTCACGGCAGTGCCGCTTGTGCCCCTCGGTGTCGGTCACGGTCAGGTAGCTCAGTTGGTACGAGCGTCCGCCTGAAAAGCGGAAGGTCGGCGGTTCGACCCCGCCCCTGACCACCCCTTCTGA
>DASWAA010000386.1:0-4834 GCA_036391385.1 Streptosporangiaceae bacterium | reverse complement strand
TCATGGAAATGACCAGCCGCTCGCCCGAGGTCGCACTAGCGAGCGAGACTTTGGGGGCCATCTGGTGTCCGGAATACCGCTGATCTTCACTAGCGGCTGGGCCAGCGGCATCGACGCCTACGCCGTCGTGCTGATCCTTGGCCTGCTCGGCCGGTACGGTCACCAGGCCGCAGTACCGCCCACGCTGGAGCGGACCGACGTGCTCATCGCCGCCGGCGTCCTTTTCGCGATCCAGTTCGTGGTCGACAAGATCCCTTACCTGGACTCGACCTCGGACATCATCCACACGGTGATCCGGCCGGTACTCGGTGCTGCCATCGCGGCGCTGATGGCCGGTCACGCGCACACGCTGCCGCAGGCGGCCGCGGCGGTCATCGGCGGCAGCACCGCACTGGTGACGCACCTGATCAAGACCGGCGTGCGGATGGGCGTCAACACCAGCCCCGAGCCCTTCAGCAATATCGCGGTCAGCATCCTGGAGAGCCTGACGGTCGCCGGGATGACGGTATTCGCGCTGCTGCATCCCCTTCCCGCGGCGCTGCTAGCCGGCGGGCTGCTGCTGATCGGCGCCGTGCTCGTGGTCTTCCTGTTCTCCCGCATCCGGCGGTTCTGGCGCCGGCGCCGCGAGCGGCGGCGGCAGCGTCAGTCCGGCCCGAGCCCGGTCGGGCAGACCACCGCCTGACGGCCCGAATCGGGCCAGTGGCGGATCAGCCGCCGATCGCCAGCTGGACCACGCGGACGATCACCAGGATGATCGCCGCGCCCAGATAGACCCACATGGCCAGCATCCCCGTGCGGCGTGCCAGCGACATCCGCACTGGGGCGAGCATCGCCAGCGGCGGCATCCGCCAGTTGTCCTTGCCGCTGCGGTCGCCATCGCCGCGGGAAGCGACGGAGCCCGAGCCGGGCACTGGCCGCCAGGCCGCCCAGCCGGCCATCCGCCACGGGTGCCCGCGCCAGGCGCGCAGCAGCAGGAAGCCGCCGGTCAGTGCCGCGGCTCCGGCGCACGTAGCCATTATCGCGATGACCGTCCCTGATGAGATCCGGCCGAAGACCACCGAGGCCATCAGGATCGCCGACAGCATGACCAGCACCCCGATCACGATGGCGGCGACGATGTTGCTGCCCCGGCCGTTCACCCACGGGCCGAGGACTTCCTTGTCGTTGCAGAGCATCAGCAGGAAGACCGTGGCGCTCGGCAGCAGCACGCCCGCGAGTACCTGGACGCCCTCGGTCAGCAGGCCGAGCGGGGAGCCAGGGATCAAGACGATCGTCGCGGCGACCGCGATCAGCGCCGCGTACATCGCGTAGAAGCCCTTGGCCTGCTTCACGCCGCGGTGCAGCGAGTGCTTGAGGCCGAGCACGTCGCCGATCGCGTAGGCGGTGGACAGCGACACGGCGAACGCACCGATCATCGACGCGTCGAGTAGCGCCACGGCGAACAGCGCGCCGGCCGCGTGGCCCGCGTACGCCGACAGGCCGGCCGCCAGGCCAGAGGCATCGGTGAACTGGGCATGCCTGGCTCCGGCGAAGGCCGCGGCAGTCGCGCCCATTAGGGCACCGCCACCGATCACCACGACCGCGATCCCGATCCACAGATCAGCCTTCTCGTACCGCATGAACCGGGGCGTGATCCGCTTGTCGATGATGTAAGACTGCTGGAAGAACAGCTGCCAGGGCGCCACCGTGGTGCCCACGATCCCGATCACCAGCAGCATCACGGTCGCCAGGTGCCCCGAGCCCCCGGGAAAGGTCGGAACGGCGAAGCCATGTGCCATCTGACCCGCCGAGGGGTGCGACAGCACGTAGACCGGGATCAGCAGCAGCGATCCGGCGCAGAAGATCATGGCCATCCGCTCGAACCTGCGGAAGCTGCCGGTCGAGGCGGACAGCACGATCACCAGTCCGGCCAGGACCACGCCGAGTACCTTCGGCATGCCGAGGTAGCTGGTCGCGAGCGCGATCCCGATGAACTCGGTCACGATCGTCAGTGCGTTCAGCAGAAAAAGGTCGATAACACTGAACGCTCCCCAGAACCTGCCGAAGCGCTCGAGGATTAGCCTGGCGTGACCCACCCCGGTGACCGCACCGAGCCGCAGGACCATCTCCTGGTTCACGTACAGCACGGGAATCAGCAGCAGGAACGTCCACAGCAGCTTCGTCCCGTAGGTCTGGCCGGCCTGCCCGTAGGTCGAGAAGGCGCCAGCGTCGTTGTCGCCGATCATCACGATCAGGCCCGGGCCGACGATGGCCAGCAGCGTCTTCAGCCGGGCGGACACCGACGTGCGCGCGCCGGTGTCGTCGAGCGAGATCGTGCCGAGCGCGCCCTTGATGTCACCGACGTGAGCTGAGTCAAGCGTCGCACCGCGACCGGGGGTGACCAGGCTTGGGCTGGTAGTGGTCATGGCGATCAACCCCTTTCGCCGCCAGGTGTAAGGCGGGATCGGGGGGCACGCGAGACGAGCACCGCCGAGGGGGACCAGCCAGGCCGCGGCTGCGGATCAGATCTGGCCTGCGACGACCTGGGAGAGTCCGGCGGAGCGCGATTGCGTGCCCGGAACGGGCAACAGGAACGGCGAGTGGGGCCAATACCGGCCCGGTCTATCGTGTTCCATGACTCGCCTCCCCTCGCCTCGTGCCGTCTGGCCTGCGCTGACAAGTCAGCGGAGCAGATCGGGCACGACCGTCACCCCTGCCGGGAGGTCGCACGCCCCAGACCCGGGGCAGGCACCTCTCTCGTTAGAGCTTTGGCACTCCACGGCGTAGCGCGGCACAGTCCTGCGACCAGCCGTCTGCGCAGCCACTTGGCCTCACCCCTTAGGCCGGGGAGAGGTGTCCTGATCCGGAGCGTCTCTCGACGGTTGGGATCAGTGGCCTATGTCCGTGAAGACGCCTCACCGAACGAGGTGTCCTTCTCAACCACCGTCGAGCATGCCCGATCCGGCGGATAAATGTCAATTCCAGGCGCGCTAGCCGCCCCGGCCGAGCTGAACGGCCTTGACGATCAGCAGCAGCACCGAGACTACCAGGTAGCCGCGGAGCAGCAGGATTCCGAGCTTCGTCCCGGGCGACCAGGAGACTGGCTTGAGCAGCGCGAGCGGTGGCATCCGCCAGTTCATTCGCTCGGCGGGCGTCATGGCAGCGAACGACGCCCGCCTGGCCGCCGCTCCCGCTGCCTGGGTACTGACGGCCTGGCCGCTCCGGACCGCGAGCAGCCTGAGCCAGCCGAACGCCATTCCCGAGCCGATCACCACCGCTACGGCCAGCCAGATCGCGACCAACGGGGCACTGAGCCCGGTGAACAGCGTCGTGACGACGAGCGTCCCGGAGAGCATGAGCAGAATCGCGATGATCAGGCCGGCGAGTACGTTCAGCCAGCGCGCGTTCGTCCACGGGCCAAGCACCTCGGGATCGTTGCAGAGCAAGAGCAGGAAGACGCTCGCGCTCGGCAGCAGCACGCCGGCGAGTGCCTGCACCGCGGTGGTCAGCAGCCCTAGCGGCGCGCCGGGCAGCAGCACGATGCCTGCCGCCAGCAGCACTACCGCTGTGTAGCTGGCATAGAACTCCTTGGCGTCGCGGAACTTGCGGTGCAGCGAGTGCTTGATGTTGAACACATCGCCGAACGCGTAGCTGGTCGACAACGTGACCGCGGCAGCGCCGATGACGCTGGCATCGAGCAGCACGAGCGCGAAGATCGCGCCGAGGAAGCCGCTCTTATCGCCGAAAGCCCTGGCCACACCGAGCGCATTGTTGAAGTGGCCGATCAGGCCGGTGCCGCGCACGGCATAGACGGTCCCCACCATGATCACCGACGCGCCGCCCACCACGACGAGCGATCCGAGCACGGTGTCTGCCCGCTCGTACCGGATGAACCGCGGGGTGATCCGCTTGTCGATCACATTCGACTGCTGAAAGAACAGCTGCCACGGCGCGACTGTGGTTCCGACGATCGCGATGATCAGCAGCACGGCGTTCGAGCTCACGACGTTCGAGCTCACGTGGCCCGCCACCCCCGGAACCACGAAGTGGTAGGCGATCGAGCCGACCCGCGGATGCGAGAAGATCAGCAGCGGCACGAACATCGCCAGGCTCGCGCCGATGAACAGGAACATCGAGCGCTCCCACCGGCGGAAGCTGCCGCTCGCGGTAATCGCGATCAGCGTGGCAGCCGCCAGCGGCACCGAGATATAGGGACTGACGCCGAAGTAGCTCATCGCCAGCGAGACGCCGATGAACTCGGTGACGATAGTGAGGAAATTGAGCAGGAACAGGTCCCCGACGCTAAACCAGCCCCAGAACTTCCCGAAGCGCTCGTTGATGAGCCTGGCGTGCCCCACACCGGTCACCGCGCCGAGCCTGACCACCATCTCCTGGTTGACGATGAGTACCGGGATCAGCAGCAGCAGCACCCATAGCAGGCTGTAGCCGTAGTTCTGGCCGGCCTGAGCGTAGGTGGCGACCCCGCCGGCGTCGTTGTCGCCGACCATCACGATGAGGCCGGGTCCGACGATGGCGAGGAATGTCACCAGACGGCGGCGCCATCCGGAATGGTGTTCCTCACCGACCCTGATCCGGCCGAAAGCTCCCTCGATGTCACCGACGTGGGCCTGGTCGAGCACCGCCGTGGGCTGCGCGAGCTCGGGCGGTGGCGTGCTCGCTGGCCCGGCGGGCGGGCCCGCGGCCGGCCCGGGCCGTGGCTTGCTCGCTGGCCCGGCGGGCGGCCCGGCGGCCGACCCGGGCGGTGGCTTGCTAGCCGGCCCGGTGGGAGGCCCGGTGGGAGGCCCGGCAGGCGGCCGGGCGGGAGGCCCGGCAGGCGGCCCAGCGGGAGGCCCGG
>DASWAA010000385.1:0-6275 GCA_036391385.1 Streptosporangiaceae bacterium | reverse complement strand
CCACGCCGAAGAAGCCGGTGATCAGCCCGACGCCGGTGGCAGCGGCCAGGATCAGCGCAAGCTCGCTGACCAGGGGCCTGGGGGAGATACGCGCCGACGAGGCGACGGGCTCGCCGAGTACGGCAACGCCGCCTCCGGGTGAGAGGTCGCCCGCGCCGATAGCCAGCTCCGCGGTCGCCGCCGGTCCGGCCGTGGCCGTCGGTCCGGCCGTGGCCGTTGGTCCGGCTGCGACCGGCACGCTGGCAGGGCTCGCCCGGTCAGCCGCGCTCGCGTCCGCATCGTCCGCACACTCAGTCAGCGAACGGCGGCGGGTGATCATCAGTGCGGCGACGACAAGCATGAGCAGGCCGAATCCGGTCAGCAGCACGTTTGCCGGAACGGCGGCGCTCAGCCGTGAGCCTGCGTAGGTGCCGCCGACGCCGGCCGCGCCGAAGGCGATACCCGCCCCGAGCCTGACCCGCCCGGCCCGATAGTGCGCCACAGCACCGATCAGGGCGGCGAGCCCGACCACGATGAGCGAGGCGGTCGTGGCCTGATGCGGGCTCTGGCCGAGCAGGTAGACCAGGACCGGTACGGTCAGGATGGATCCGCCGCCGCCGAGTGCACCGAGGCTGGTCCCGATCACGGTGCCAGCTGCGATGGCGAGGAAGATCACCAGCTCATGCCACCTGGCGTTCGTGATCGGTGGTCAGCGTGATCACCCCGGCGGCCGCCGCGCGAGCGACGTCGTCGTCGATGGCGACGACGTCGTGCCCGGCGGCCTGCAGGAGGGATGCGGCGATGGACGATCGGTAGCCGGAGGCGCAGTGCACCCAGATCTCCGCCGCCGGCAGCTCCCCCATCCGCGCTTGCAGCTCCTGCAGCGGGATGTGCAAGGCGCCGTCGAGGTGGCCGTCCTCCCATTCCAGCGCTCGCCGCACGTCAAGGACGCTGACCTCCCGGTGATGGCGGACGGTGGCCAGGTCGGCGAAATCCGCGACCCGCAGAGTCGCGAGCGGCCGGTCGCCCGCCCACTCCTGCGCCGTCCCGCTGGCCGCGCCGGCCAGCCTGTCGATGCCGATCCTGACCAGGTCGAGCTGCGCGGCGCTGACCTGATCCGGGCTCTCCCCGAGCAGGGTCAGCGGCGTTCCCCACGGGATGAGCCAGCCGACGTAGTTGGTGAAGTCGTTGCCGTGCTCGAAGCCAAGCGACCCGGGGACGTGACCGGCGGCGAAGGCTCGCCTTGAGCGCAGGTCCACTACCCACTCGCCATCGGCGATGCGCGCCGCGATGGTTGCCGCGTCTGCCTCGGCAGGCGGGGTCAGCTCGGCCGCGCCTGGACCGGCGGTGTTGGCCGGGCCCATGTGGGCGTAGTACGCGGGATACGCGTCGAGCCCTGCGAGCAGTTCGGCGACGTAGCGTTCCTCGTCCAGGGTCAGCGCCGGGTTGAACCGCTTCTCCTGGCCGATCGTGGAGGCGGTGCCAGATGTCTGGGTGGCCGAGCAGAAACTGCCGAATCCGTGCGTCGGGCAGACCGGGGTGTCGTCGGGCAGGCTGGCCAGCCGCTGAGCCGAGGCGTACTGCGCGGCGGCGAGGGTCGCCTTGTGGTCAGGCCCGAGCAGGTCGGGACGCCCGGTCGAGCCGTAGAGCAGCGACCCGCCGGTGAACACCGCCACGAGCTTGCCCGTGGCGGCGTCGCTGAGCGCGTAGGACAGGTGCGTGAACGTGTGACCCGGGGTCGCGATCACGCGAACGCGCATGGACGGCCCGACCTCGACCAGATCCCCGTCGGAGACCGGCGTCCGATCGAACGCGACAGGGTCGGCGGCATTCACGCAGTAGACCGCGCCGGTCTGGCCAGCCAGCGCGAGGCCGCCGGTCAGGTAGTCGTTGTGAATATGCGTCTCGAGGACATGGGTGATCGTGACGTCCCGTTCGCTGGCTACGGCCAGCACACGGTCGATGTCGCGCTGAGGGTCGATGACGAGCGCGACCTCCCCGTCGGTGGCGAGGTAGCTGCGGTCTCCCAGCGCTGGCGTGTCGATGCTGACGATTTCGATCATGATCTTGCCTGTCCTCCATATACCCGGGGGAGTATCCATGCGACCCTGAACCTTAGCCGATGGCCCGCTCAAGAGGCAAATACCCGCTGGGGTATATCGAGCCCGGCCAGCCGACACCGCGGGATCGGAGGAGGGGGCCGGGTGGCCTCGAAACCGCAGGATCGGCGGTGGCGGCTGGGCGCCGCCGCTAACATCGCAATCGATCTGTTGCCTCCGGGCGCTTGCCGAAATTTCTTTTTTGTGGTATATTGTGCGAATCGGCTAGTACCGTTAGTGACATGATCCGCGAGAAGCTAGCAAGCCAGACGGCGCTCACCGCGGCTGCCGCCCGAGCGGCCCATCTGATCGTCGACCGCGATCCCGTGATCTTCGTCGACACGCTGGCCGGGAGGCTGCTCGGAGCTCAGGCCGGGGAGTTCATCGGCTATCACCGAGCCCACGGCACGCACCTGGTCCTCGCCTCGGCGCGCGGGCAGGCGGTCTGCCGGAGCCGCTACACCGAGGACAGTCTCGCCACGGCGATCCGCGGGGGCATCACGCAGTACGTCATTCTGGGTGCCGGGCTCGACTCGTTCGGCTACCGGTCACCACTGGCCGGCCAGGTCAGGGTCTTCGAGGTCGACCACCCGGCGACCTCGGAACTCAAGCGAGAACGACTGGCCGCGGCGGGCCTCGCGGTGCCGCCGACCGTCACCCTCGTGCCGTTCAATTTCGCCAGCGGAGCACTGACGCGGACGCTGGCCGGCAGCGGACTCGACCTGGCCCGGCCAGCCTTCGTCAGCTTGCTCGGCGTCACGATGTACCTGACCGCCAGCGAGATCGGCCAGACACTCGCCGAGGTCGGCCGCCTGGCACCCGGTACTGAGCTCGTCGCCGACTACATGCTTCCAGCCGGGCTGCGTGACGCCACCGGCGATGCCTATGCCGAGCAGGTCATGCCCGTCGCGGCGCAGCGCGGTGAGCCGTGGCTGACCTTCCTGTCGCCGGACGAGATGTCCGCGCTGCTGACCGGCCATGGCTTCGGGCTGGTCAGGCAGGTCGCGCAGCGCGACGTCGGGGACGCCGCGACCTGGGTCCGCACGGACTCGCTTCGTCCGGTCGAGCTGTCGCTGATCGCGCACGCCACGGTCGTTCGTGGCTCCTGACCGGCTGGCGAGCCCGCAAGATCTAGCCCGTTCCGGGTGACGTCCGCGGCTGCGGACCGGGTAAGCATGGCGGAATGACCATACAATCGCAGCCCAGGCTGGCCTGGCGCCTCAGCGCCGTCCTCGTGATCGCGGGCTCTGCGCTCCTCGGCGCGTGCAGCTCGGGCGGCGGGGGGACGAGCAGCAGCTCGCCAGCCACGAAGCCTGCCACCAGCAGCTCGGCGGCGCCGTCGGCCTCATCCTCATCGGCCCAGGCTCTTCCGTGCGCCCAGATCCAGAAGCTCGGCGCGTCCCTGACCAGCCTGACCAGGCTGCCGACCACCGGAGCATCGGCGAGCGCGATCGCCTCGCAGCTGAAGAACATCCAGAGCCAGGTAGCCAGCCTGAAGAGCCTGGCGGCGAGTAGCCCGGCGTTCTCCAGGCTGGTGGACGCGCTAACCGCGGCGCTGAACCAGGTCAGGAGCGCCGCGGTGAACCTCGCGGCCAACCCGTCATCCGCGAGCGCCCAGCAGGGGTTCAAGAGCGCGCTCACCGGGCTCGAGAAGGCAGCGCAGCCGCTGGTGACCGAGATCAGGACAGTGTGCCCTGGTACCTCGTCGTCGCCGTGATCGCTTCCTGGCCGGTGGCTGGACGCCCCTAGAGCGCCGAGCCGACAAGGAGGCCTTCGAGCACGGCCTCCTCGACGGTGCGCGGGGACAGGCAGTCGCCGACCTGATGGATCTCCAGGCCGGTCCCGGCGAGCGAGTCGGCCAGGCCGGTCACCGGCAGGTGGCCCTGTGACAGCACCAGGGCGCAGGCCGGCTCGATCAGGACCGGCTCGCCGGTGAGGACATGGTGCAGGTACACAGTCTCGGGATCGGCACCGAAGGGGCGGACCAGCGGGATGATCTCGACACCGAGCCGCAGCGCGTCCGCGATCATGCCGTCCCTGACGTACTGCTGCAGTAGCTGGCCCGCGTGGTAGCCGGAGACCGCGAGCGTCACCTTGTGCCCGCGCCGCGCGAGTAGCGTCGCCACGCCGAGCCCGATCCAGTCGCAGCGCCAGTCGGCGACCACCACCCGCCCGGCCGGTGCGGTCGCGCCGCGCAGCACGTCCCAGGCGGTCAGCACCACGGGCGAGTCAGCGAGCTCGAGCTCGGGCACCCGGGGGAGCGCACCCGTTGCGATAACGACGGCGTCGGGCGCCAGCCCCCTGATCAGGCCGGCGTCGGCGGTGGTGCCGAGCCTGATCCGCACCCCGGCCCGCTCGGCCTCGCCCTGCAGGTTCCCGATCGCCCCGCCGAACTCGGCCCGGCCGGGTATCTCCTGCGCCAGCAGGATCTGCCCGCCAAGCCGGGGTCCGGCCTCCAGCAGCGTGACCCGGTGCCCGCGCTCGGCCGCTACGGCCGCGGCCTTGAGACCGCCGGGTCCGCCGCCGATCACGACGACGTCCCTGACCTGGCTCGCCGGCTGCCTGACGCCGAACGCCTGCTCGCGGCCGGTCTCCGGCCGCTGGATGCACGAGATCGGGTAGCCGGCGTGGAAGTGGCCGATGCAGGCCTGGTTGCAGCCGATGCAGGCCCGGATCTCCGCGAGCGCCCCGGCCCGTGCCTTGGCCGGGAGCTCGGGATCA
Source organism: Streptosporangiaceae bacterium (assembly GCA_036391385.1). GTDB lineage: Bacteria > Actinomycetota > Actinomycetes > Streptosporangiales > Streptosporangiaceae > Chersky-822. The sequence continues at coordinate 1,476 of DASWAA010000385.1, read as the reverse complement.
CAGATCAGCGCCCGGGTCATGACCGTCGCGTCGGCATCGCCCCGGCTCAAGATGAGCTCCGCGTCCTGCGGCTGGCCGATCCGCCCGGCCACCATCACCGGGACCGAGACGACGGACTTGGCCCGCGCGGCCAGCGGCGCCGTGTAGCCGGCCTGGTAGCGCATGGACGGCACGATGTGACCGGACCCGCTCAGCGTGGCCGAGGTGCCCGCCACTACGGAGACGTAGTCGAGCACGCCGTCGCCGTCGAGCGCGGCCAGCGCCGCCACCGCTTCGTCGACGGTCAGCCCCTCGTCGGACATGCCCTCACCGGGTTCTTCGCCGACGGAGATCCGCAGGCCCACGGCGAGGTCCTGGCCCGTCCCGCGCCGGGCCGCCGCGATCGCCTCGCGCAGGAACCTGAGCCTGTTCTCCAGCGCGCCGCCGTACTTGTCGGTCCGCAGGTTGGTGCGCGGATTCAGGAACTGGGCCGGCAGGTACCCGTGCGAGGCGACGATCTCCACGCCGTCCATCCCGGCTCGGGCGACCCGCTCGGCGGCCGCCCGGTAGCACTCGATCATCTCCGCGACGAAGTCGAGCGGCATCTGCCTCGGCATCACGTGGAAGCGCTCGTTCGGCACCGGCGACGGCGCGTAGGCCACCGGCGCGGTGCCGTCGCCGGATTCCATCAGCTCCCGGCCGTCGTGGAACAGTTGCTGGAAGATCGCGGCGCCGTGCGCGTGCACGACCGCGGCGAGCCTGGCGAGGCCCGGGACACACGAGTCGTCGTCGGCCATCAGCACGCTTCCGCTGTACCTGGCAGAGGAGTGGATGCCCGCGACCTGGACGACGATCAGGCCTGCACCGCCCGCTGCCCTGGCCTCCTGGTAGGCGAGCAGTTGATCGGAGACCTTGCCGTCCACCGCCATCACGGTGTCGTGCCCGGACGAGACGATGCGGTTACGGAGCATCACCGGGCCGATGGCGAGCGGGGAGAACAGCGACGGGAAGTGCGCGCGGTCTGCCCGGTCGCCGGGATCGCCTGTCATCGGTCGATCTTAGGACGCTGTGACCTCGGTGATCTCGGCGGCGTCGAACTCCCAGTAGGCGCGCAGCGCGGCGAGCTTCCCGGTGCCGTCGCCGCGGTAGGTGAACACCCCGCGCACGACCACGACGTGCGTACCGCCCGGCAGCGTGGTTCGGATGATGCCGACGTCGGCGACCTCGTCGCCGCACTGGTAGGACTGCTCGATCTCGAAGCTGACCTGGTCGTTCGGCGCGATCACGGTGTCGTAGAACGCGGCGATGGCTTCCAGCCCGCGGTGGCCGTGGCCGGCCGGATCCAGCGGCGACGGCCCGATCGGGTCGGCCACGACCGCGTCGGCGGCGAATAGGCTCAGCCAGGTCTGCCGGTCCCTGGTGCTGATCGCGGCCTGGGACCGGCGCGCCAGATCGCGCGCTGTCAGCTGCTCCGTCATCGTGCTCAGCCCTTCACCT
>DASWAA010000384.1:0-21238 GCA_036391385.1 Streptosporangiaceae bacterium | reverse complement strand
TGCTCGAAGCGCCTGGTGTACGGGCCAAGGGTCAGTGCGCCCGTGGTCAGGATGTCGGTGACGGCAGCAGCGATCTCCGCCCGGTCTGGCTCAGGAAATACTATTCGGGCCGCTGTGACTCCCACCGATATGTCCCCTTATCTCGGGCTGGAGCGAGATCATTGTCTTTGCTGCCGTGGTCGCAGCCATGCACAGCGAGGACCCCGGCGATGACATGATTGCAGGAATGGCCGTGCATGGGTTTATCGACTGGTGCGGCGGCCCGAATAAGAGCGACTTTGACATCGATGTCGCGCAAGTACTTTAGTGCTAAGGAAAGCATTGTCTGGTCGAGAAACCGGGAAAGCCACGCTTTCCCCGAGAAAGTCGGTTGCCGGAGTGCTGGCTGCCGTCACCGCAGGCCTCGCGGTCGCCCAGGCCGGCCCGGGGATCACGGCGCTGCGATCGGTGCGGGCCGCGCTCTTTCCGCTGCTGTCCGGCCAGGGCCTGCGCGACCATGTGGCGCTGACCTTCGACGACGGCCCCGATCTGTCGTGGACTCCGCGCTTCCTCGAGGTACTGCGGGACCGGGGTGTCCGGGCTACGTTCTTCCTGCTCGGCTCGCAGGTGTCGAGGGCCCCCGCGCTCGCGGCGGAAATCGCGGCTGCCGGGCACGAACTCGGCGTGCATGGCTGGCGGCACCGCTACCTGCCGTCGCGCGGGCCGCTGGCCAGCTATGACGACCTCGCCGCGGCCCAGGAGATCGTCGCCAGCACGACCGGCGTAGTCCCGTGGCTGTTCCGTCCGCCCTACGGGGTGCTGAGCACGGCCAGCCTCGTCGCCGCGCGCCGCCTCAGCATGACGCCGGTGCTGTGGAGCGCCTGGGGCAAGGAGTGGACACCCGGGTCCAGCCCGGAGTCGGTGTTCACGACCCTGGTCGCTGACCTGGCCGGCGGGGCCACGGTGCTGCTGCACGACTCGGACAACACCTCGCCGGCGGGCTCGTGCCAGGCCGCGCTCGGGGCCGTCCCGCTGCTGCTCGATGAGTGCGACCGGCGTGAGCTGCGAGTCGGCCCGCTCGGCGAGCACGGCCCGCACTGGCTTCCGCCGGCGGCTCGTCAGCCGGCCTGAGCGACCGCGGGGTCAGGGTGAGCCGGTCGCGGCGGTCACGATCGCGCCGAGCCGGGAGCTGTGCGCTCCGCGCCAGAAGACCTGACCGCAATCCGCGCAGCGGGAGAACTGCTGGTACGTCCGCTTCGTCCCCGGCAGCAAGGCCTCCTCGACGTCGCGCTTGGACACCGGAACGAGCGGCCCGTTGCATGCCGTGCACCTGGTCCAGGGCGCTAGCGGCGGCGCGAACCGGTCGAGCACGTCGGCGAGCTGCTCGTCCGGGCGGGCGCCCCGGACGAAGGCGCCGAGCCGCAGCTTCCTGCGCCGCAGCAGCCCGCGGTCCTTGGTGAGCAGCACCCGCTGCCCGGCGTTGGCCAGGTTGATCAGCTCGTCGTCGTCCCGGTCGTTGGCGTAGTCGGCGTCGAGGCCGAGGATCCGCATCCGCCTGGCCAGGGTCCCGAGATGGACGTCGAGGATGAATCGCGGAGCGGGCAGCCGCTGTGGCCGGCGAACGGGTTCCACCAGCACCCGGTCACCGCCGGCCGGCCGGTACGACGGCGGCCGCGGTACGCCGTTGACGACGAGCCGACCGACCTCAGGCAAGGGGACGCCCAGCGCCTCGACGACATGGCCGAGCGAGGATGTACCGTCGCACCGGACCTGGACCTGACCGTGCCGCTGCCGCGGGGCCAGGAACAAGCGGAGTTCGGCCGCGATGCTGACGGTCAGCTCCGGCTCTGTCACGAGTCCAGCATGCCTCAGTGCGGTGGATTGCGATGCCGCCAGCCAATGCGATATATCTTGGCTTCGTGAGCAGCCCTTCACTGACCCCGGACGAGATCCGGGCCGCGGCCGAAACGCACCATGAGCTTGGTCCCGATTATCAGCCGGCCGTTATCGAGTCCTTTCTCGACAAGGTCGGCAGGGAGATCGACGCCAGGGTCGACGCGCGCCTCGCGGGTCACCATGCAGGCCAGCCCGGCCAGCCGGGTCCGCTTGGCCAGCCGTTTCCGCAGCCGTACGCCGCGCCGTCGGCCCAGGTCCGGCCCGCCCGGGATGGGAAGCCTTTCGCGCTGGCGATCGTCTCGATGGCGCTCGGCATCCCGCTCAGCGCGATCGCGGTGGCCGCAGGGTCACGTCCGGTCGGCGGAGAGGGACTTGTCATCATCTGGATCGCGATCGCCGTGATCAACGTGGCCTACTCGCTGGGCATGCGCCCGCCGTCCGGCCGCCGCTGACGCAACGACCGGTCCAGGAGCGGCGCTCATGTACATCGCGATCCTGGTGACGTTCTGGGCGTGGGCAGCGCTTGAGCTCGCGCTGCTGGTCCGTGACCTGATGCGGGGAATGGGCGGCACCAGCCAGGACCGTGGCACCCGCCGCCTGCTCGCGCTGTCGTACCTGGTGTCCATCGCGGCCGCTGTGGCGGTCGGCCGGCTGCTCACCGGATCGGCCTGGCGACTCGGTCCCTGGCACCAGGCGGCGGGCCTGGCTTTCTTGCTTGCTGGCCTGACGATCCGGATCTGGGCCGTCGTGGTGCTCGGCGCGGCGTTCCGGACGACCGTGGAGGTCGACGTGGGCCAGGCGGTCGTGGACAGCGGGCCGTACCGCTGGGTGCGGCATCCGGCCTATACCGGGCTGCTGCTGGTAGGCGCGGGCATCGGGCTGGCCGTCGGCAACTGGCTCTCGCTCGTCGTTCTCATCCTGCTGCCGCTCCCTGCGATGCTGCGCCGGATCGCCGTAGAGGAAGTGATACTTACCAAGGTCATGGGTGCGTCCTATACCGCGTACCAGGCCCGGACCAAGCGCCTGCTGCCCGGTCTCTGGTGAGACCAGGCGGCGGCCGGAGTAGCGGCTGAGCTACAGCCTGCTGAAGAGCTGCTGCTCGAGCTTCTGCTCGGACGCGAAGCTGGCCTTCGAGGTCACCAGGATCTCGGTCGATCCCTGGCGCGCGACGAGCGTGTTGAGCATGAGGCTGCCCGACCCGAGCGTGTTCGTGTACGCCTCGTCGGCGAAGCCCGGGTAGTCCTTGGTCGGCTCGTGATTCGCGTCGAATGCCTTGCGCCCCGCGGCGAACGTCGTGGCGTTGTCACCAGTCTGGAACCGGACGATGACCTGGCCGGCCTTCGGGCCCTGGTAGGTGCAGACGGTCACCGTGCCGTTCAGCGTCTGCTGCGGGGCACCGAGGTCGCTGCCGAGTGCGGCGTTCACCACGGATGCCGGCGCGAGCGCGCACGTCGGCTGGCTAGACGCCCGACCGCCACCGGATCCCGGCGAAGCTGCGGCACTGGGCTGACCACCAGTTCCCGAGCCCGAGTTGCCGCTGCTCCCGCCACAGCCGGCCAGGACAACGGTCACGGTCAGAAGGCCAAGAAGGGGCCGAAGAAAGGACACGCGCGGCATAGTACGCGGAACGGCGTGATCACCGCAATCGCGGACTGCCAGGCTGGGGCGGCGCCCGCGCTGTGGAACGCTACCCGCCAGGTCACTACCAGGTCACTCAGAGGTCCATGGCAGGTACCCCGCGGCCCGCCACCGCTACTGAGGAAATAGCCCCGCTGCCGGTCGGCCGGTCGCTCGCCGCCCGTCAGTCCAATCGCTGCCACCGCATCGGCTCGCCGCACCGGCATCGGGCACCTGGTACTGCGTGCAAGGGGCAAAACCGTCTGCGATCCGCGTTCTTCCAGCGGTGCGGATAGGTCTTCGACGATCTCGCGAGCGATGATATCCGGGGCCAAGTCGGAAGCTGCGAAGAGCGGAGCCCGGCGTTTCTACTTGCCGATGTCCGCCCACCGAGCGAATCCCAGCAGCGTGTCGCTGGGATGCCGTTCCAGGCGTGTGAGAGTTCGGGCTGTTTCGTGGACGCATGGGTTGTGCCTGGTGTGCTGAGGAGCGATCCGGCGCGCGGCGCAGAGCGAGGCGAGCGCATCGTTGCGGTGCCCGGCCCAAAGCTGCACGCGAGCCAGTTCGATGAAGTAGTGGGAGCGACGTTCGGCGGGCACTGTGGGCGGTGGTTGCCACCTTGCGGCTTTACGGAGGGCAGATTTGCAGTCTCCCATCTCGGCCGCTGCCGCGATCTCGTGTATCCGTACGCTGGAGGGACCGAAGGCCGTTCCCCGGTAGGCGGCATCGGGCACGTGATGGCCGATGGCGCGGGCTTCGGCAAGGTGCGATGCGGCGGCCTCTGGCAGGCCGGCGCAGGCAGCCAGGACACCCGCCCGCATGTGCAGCGATCCGTAGAGGGCGAGCGCCTCGTGTGAACCTTCTGCTGCCAACGGCCCACTGGCAGCTTCGAGAGCGCGGAGCCCGGCAGCGGGACGCTGGTTGGAGAAGAAGGTCTCGGCGCGGACGTAGGCAGCTACGCCGACAAGCATGGGGTCACCGGACCGCGCGGCCGCCCACCGCATCAGTTCGATGGTGCGGGCGGACAGATCGGGATAACCGAATTTGTCGCAGAGTGCGTCCGCCGACCGGTAGGCCAGTGCCAACAGCCCGAATGCGGTTTCCTGATCACGACCGGTGTAGCCATGCGCCGCGCGGGTCAACTCGGAGATGAGCCCAGGAAGAGTGTCCGCCAGGTCGGCGTAGTGCGCGGCGAGCCTGCGGTTAGTGGCCTGCTTCGTGACGGCGCGGAGATCAGCCAGCGGCGCGATGGGGCCATCGTCGGGAAGGTCGTAGCAGTCCAGGACGCACCTGATGAGCGAGATTGCCGTGCTGACCCGGCTGCCAACAGACCGCGCCTCATCAACGGCGGTGGCAGTTCCCAGGCCAAGTGCGCGGGCTACCGAATACCAGACCCCGGGAGTGACAGGCCGACTGCCCTGCTCGATCTTCCGCAGCAGGCTGAGGGAGATCGCGGTGGCCTCTGCTAATTGAGCTTGCGTCATGCGGTGGAGTTTCCGGGCGGCGGCGATCCGTCCGCCAATGCCGTGGCCGCCGCCATCAAGTTGCACGCTGACTCCGTTTCGGTACAGCTCGGGACGACTGTACCCGCCAATTTACTGCTTGTGAACGCGACCGGATGTGCGGCCTGCTTCCTGATGAGCAGGGTCAGCCTTACGCCGTTTCGATCAGGGCGGGGAGCTCGGTAAGGGAATCTATCCGCCAGTCGGCCAGCTTGACCACTTTCGGGTCCTCGGCCCACAAGTACCCCCACGGACCCCGGCGAATATACGCAGTGCGCAGGCCTACCGCCTTCGCTGGCCCCAGGTCGTTGTCCCGGTGGTCGCCCACGTAGACGATCTCGTGCGGCTCACCGGGTGCAGCCTCCAGGACGCGCGCGAAAAAGGCGGGATCGGGCTTGGCGGTACCCCACTCGCCGGACGTGGCCACCAAGTCGGCGGGAAGGTTCAGGCCACGGAGGATCTGCCCAGCCCGGACAGTCTGATTGCCGGCGATGCCGACCCATACCCCTACTTCGCGCAGCCGTGACAGCGCGGGACGGACGTCGGGATAAAGGTCTTCCTCGCCGTACTGCTCACCGACGCCGGCGTCTTCGCGGCGCTGCCGCTCGGCGGCCAGGTCGAATCCCGGCCGGAAGTACTGGAACGTCTCTGCGTTGTTTCGGCCGTCAGCGGTCACCGCCCCCAGGACTGCGGAGAACGTGTGGCGCGGCACACCTATCCAGTCAGCCCAGGCGCCGAACTCACGCGAATCATCTAGCAGGGTCTCCCCGATGTCGAAGACCACGGCCCGGATCGTCACGGCGCCTCTCCCTCGCTCGCCGTCAGCCAAACGCAGCCTACCCAGCAGCCTGGCTCTATGCGGTGACACAAGATGTGTCATTTCGACTACCTCCAGGCAGGGAGGATCACAGTAAGCAACTGGATCTGGGGTCGGGCCGCCGTCGGCCTGACGCCACGGGAACGCAACCGGAGGTAACAGGTGGACCGCTGCCCTGTCCCGGCCTGGGTGCTTCGATTCGCGGGGAATGAGGATGTCATGCGGCGTACCAGGACTGAGGTCGACGGCAGCATCATCGTGGTCGACTCGGGGATCCCGGAACCGGCCGATGTGACCGTCGTCGAGCGCAAGGGCTGGGGTCATCCCGATACGCTGGCTGACCATTTGGCCGAGTGCCTGTCACAGGCCTACAGCCGCCAGACGTTACGTGAGTTCGGAGCCGTTCTTCACCACAACTTCGACAAGCTGGCTCTGCTCGGCGGCGCGAGCGAGGTCCGGTACGGCGCGGGGCGCATCACCTCGCCAGTGCGGGTGCTGGTGAACGGCCGGGCTGCGCGCACGTGCGGGGGCAACCAGATTCCAGTGGACGATCTGATCATCGAGACCACGCGGGAGTTCTTCGCTAGGCGGTTGCCGGAGTTGGACGGGAGTCTGCGCATCGACCTGAATGTCACCAGCAACCCAAGTCCCGGTGCCGTGGTCGCCGGCTCGGACACTCCGGATCGGTCACTGTGGTTTGCTCCTCGTTGCCTGGACGATCTTCGCGAGCGGCATATCCGGCTGTCCAACGACACCTCGCTTGGCACCGGATGGGCACCCGAGAACCACCTCGAAGGCTTCGCCAGGGAACTGGTCGACTGGCTGTCCAAACCGCATGGCTTCGCCGCGGAGCATCCCTGGTGCGGCTCGGATGTCAAGCTGATGGGATACGGCGCCGGCGATGACATCGATTTTGTGCTGTGCATACCGCAGAAGTGCGGGTACGTGCCGAGCCGCGCCGCTTATGCGGAGAACAAGGAGTGGCTTCTGGCGGAGTGTCATCGCCTGGCCGCGGAGAGCCTGGGTGAGGTTCCGGTCCGGTTCCGGATTAACGTGCGCGACATCCCCGACCGCGATGAGCTCTACCTGACCTACACAGGAAGCTCCATCGAGTCCGGAGACGAAGGTGTTGTTGGGCGGGGAAACCGGGTAACAGGCCTGATCACTCCGCTTCGGCCGATGAACATCGAAGGCGCCAGCGGCAAGAACCCTGTCTACCATGTGGGCAAGCTCTATAACCTCGCCGCGCACCGAATCGCCAGGAACCTCGCGGAGACCACAGGCCGCTATGCCGAAGCTCACCTGATCAGCGCGACAGGCCAGCGCCTGGACCGGCCCTGGCGGGTACATGCCCGGCTCGCCGCCGCCGATCCCCAACCAGACAAGGTACATGCTGTGATCTTCGAGGTGCTGGATGGCTTCCCGGCACTGACTGATGAGATCCTCGCTACTGGCCTGATGCTGAGCTGATGAACGTTAGCCCCGGCCCGGTCACACCCGGCGCCCGCCAGCGGCTGACCGGCCACTACGGCCCTGCCGCCAACGAATGGCTGAAGAGCGTGCCCACGGCCATCGCTGACGCCGCCGCGCAATGGAGTCTGACCGTAACCGGCTATCACGATGGCGGCTGTGCCTCGGTAATCGCGCTAGCCAGCGATGGCGATCACGTATCCCGCGTGATCAAGGCATGGTACGACCCCGACAGATACCGCCACGAGGTCGCGGCGCTGCGCCTGTGGGGTCCGCCACTGGCCCCCGCCGTGACGCACGCCGCTGATCACCTGGCGATGGCGGCACTGCGCTTGATCGCTGACCGGCCTGGTGGTGCGGCGGCACCGGCCGACGAATACGAAGTCCTGGCCCACGGCCTGTACCGGCTGCACTCCTGCACAACGGCACCGGAGGGTTTCCCGAGCCTTGAAGGCTACATCGATGGCGAGGTGCGGCCCAGGATTCACCGCCGGACGTCAGCCATCGGCGCCAAGATCCCGGAATCCTGCCTGATACGGGGCATGGCAGTGGTGAACCGGCTGCCAATGCGACTGGATGAGCGAGGGCTCCTGCACGCCGATCTCTACCAGGAAAACGTCCTGTTCGACCAAGATGGCCGCTCAGTGTTTATAGACCCGCTGCCGATGACCGGCGACCCGGTGTTCGACTGGGCCTTCTGGACCGTGTATTACGACCTCGCCCGCGACCCATCGCATCGGCTGCTCACCGCAGCCCGCGTCGGCGGCATCTGCCTTGCGCGGCTGCTACCCTGGTGTCTGATGTTGTGCCTGGATGGCCTGCTGTATTACGTCGAGACGGCCGATCTGCGGGTAACGCGGATGATCGAGGTCATGACGGTACTTGGCGATATCTGGGTGGCGGCCTGCGCGTGATCACCTATCTGCTGCGCCACGGGCAGACATCCCTGAGCGCGAGTTATCGGGTCAACGGCGATTTGCGCCCTGCCGTGCCCTTGGACGAAACAGGCCGCGAGCAGTGCCGGCGAGCGCGGATCGTAATCCCGGTTGCCGAAATCCGGTCCTGTATGAGCAGCGAGTTCCACCGCGCTGTCGAAACCGCCGAACTCATTCTCCAAAACGCCAAAGTCCCAGTAACAGCCGACCAGCGGCTTAACGAACTCGATTACGGCGCATTCGAAGCCCGGCCGTTCGGCGAGTATGCTGCCTGGCTCTGTCAGCATGGTCCCCATGTCAGGCCACCCGGCGCGACCGAGTCGCAGCGAGGAGCCATCCGGCGAATGCTTGACGGCATGCGGTCGGCCCTTACCCTACCCGGCCCCCGGATCGTGGTGACCCACGGCCTGGCGCTATCGGTCATCTCCTGGCGGCAGCACCACGAGCTGACCGAGGGAGCCGTATTGTTTCCCGAAGCGCCGTGCGCAACACCGATCGTCGTCACTGACGCAGTCCTGCGGAGGACCATCGATGCGCTGGCAACGGATCTTGGCCGGGAAGCCCATCGCGACCGCGGCGGCCAGCGTAATTGCGACCGGAGACAGGCCGAAGGCTTGCTAGGTTCGACAGCAGAAAACCTGATGGAGATAGAGGGACGCTGATGCATGATCCCCGCGCCCTGCTGGACATGGGCGCCGACGCTGTCCGTCGCCTCGCCCGCCGTGGCTACACGCTGGACCTCGCCCGGCTTGAGGAATTGTTCTCCCGGCGCACCAGCAGTATCACCACGGCCGACCACCTCCGTGCCGAGTCCAACCAGGTGACACAGGAAGTGCAGCAGGCGGCCCGACAGGGTGGGGATGTCTCGGAACTGAGGGAGCGGGCACGCCAGCTCAAAGAGCAGATCCGCCGGGCAGAGACAGAAAAGCACCGGGCTAGGGCTGAGCTGCGGGACCTGCTGCTCGGCATCCCGAACTTGCCGCTGGACATGGTTCCCGATGGCGACAGCGAAGAGTTCGCCGTGGAGATCCGCCGCCACGGTGACCCACCAGCGCTCGCATTCGAGCCGAAGGACCACGTCGACCTCGGTGAGGCGATGGGGATCCTCGACTTCGCCCGGGCGGCCAAGCTGTCCGGCCCGCGGTTCAGCATCGCCCGGGGCGCCGGTGCGGCGCTGGAGCGCGCCCTGGCGGCATTCTTCCTCGACCTGCATACCCGGCGGCACGGGTACACCGAGTACTCGCTGCCCAACCTGGTCACCCGGGAGACCATGACCGGCACCGGGCAGCTGCCGAAGTTCGAGGAAGACCTGTTCAAGACCAGTGTTGGATCGCGTGACCTGTTCTTGATCCCCACCGCTGAGGTGCCGCTGACGAATCTGTACGCCGGCGAGATCATCGACCCGGCCGCGCTGCCGCTGGCATTCACCGCGCACACCCCGTGCTACCGGTCCGAGGCGGGGTCCTACGGCAAGGACACCCGCGGCATCCTGCGGCTGCACCAGTTCACCAAGGTTGAGATGGTGCGGATCTGCGCTGCGGACCAGTCGCAGGCCGAGCTGGAGAAGATGATCAGCCACGCGGAGGCGTGCCTGAAGGAGCTGGGCCTGGCCTACCGGGTCATCATGCTGGCCGCTGGTGATATGAGCTTCGCCGCTCAGGTCACCTATGACCTAGAGGTGTGGCTGCCCAGCCAGCAGCGCTACCGGGAGATCTCCTCCTGTTCCGACTGCGGCACGTTCCAGGCTCGCCGGGCGAACATCCGCACCCGGGGCACGGATGGCACGCGGTCCTTCGCCGCCACGATGAACGGCTCTGGCTTGCCGATCGGCCGGACCATGGCCGCCATCCTGGAGAGCTACCAGCAGCAGGACGGTTCGGTGTCGATACCGGATGCACTCGTCCCCTACCTGGGCTTCAAAGCGCTCGGCCCAGACGGAACGCCCCAGATGTGATGCTGGTCGGCGTCTGCGACTTCCCGGGAAACTACGCCTTCCCGCCTGCCGGGTACGGGGGTATCGAACGGTGGCTGTGGGCAGCGGCCATCGGTGCCCGCCAGGCAGGCGCCGATGTTCATCTCCTCGGCCCATTGTGGCGGCCCGACCTGGGCGATGGCTTGGCCGCCGATCCACTGCGCCTGGAGGACGTGGCACCTGGATCCCGTCAGCTTGCCAGGCTGCGGTCGGCCGGTTATGACCTGCTCATCGTCGGCCACGAGTACCCGTCGCTGCCAGCGTGGCGGCGGACATGGGAGGAGCTGGACTGCGACGTCGCCACGTTCCAGCACGCGCCAGACTTCAGGCACACCCCGGACGCCTTCGATGGGCACCGCTCCCGGCTGTACTGCTACTCCCCGGAGATGACCGGGCGGTACTTAGCGCATCGGCCCCGGGCCGAGCTGGCCGTGCACCTCGGGCTGGCCGAACAAGAATCACCCGCCACTGACGGCTCCGATCTCGTGTGGCTCGGGCGTATCGACCGAGAGAAGGCGCCCCACATCGCGGTCATGGCGGCGGCGCTGCTCGGCCGCCGGATCCGGGTCATCGGCCCAGTCTTCGACGAAGCCTACGCGGTGCGCCACAATGACCTATTCCGGGCTGACAATGTCGACATGGCGGGGGAACTGGGCGGGGCGGACAAGACGGCCGCCCTGCGGGCAGGCCGGGTTCTCGTCTACACGTGCGCGCGATACTACGTAGAAGCCGGAGCAGCGGTATTCGGGGAATCCCTGCGAGCCGGCACCCCGGTCGCTGCGCTCGCCTGGAGGCGGGGAACATGCGCCGAGGCTGCGCTGTGCGACGGCACAGGTGCCGTTGCCACCGTGCGCCAAGAGGCCAGCGACGAAGAAGCAGCATTGGCGCTGGCCGAGGCCATCGAACGGGTTGCACTGCTCAAGCCGGCGAGCGTGCAGGAGATCGGGCAGACACGCTTCGACCCCGTCCGGCATTTCCGGGCTCTCGCGTCGCGCCATGACTGATCCTGCCGAGCTCGTGGCCGCGCTGCGGCGGACACTCGGCACGCACTGGGCTTTCGACAGCGAGGGTGATCACCTGTGCATCCGCCACCATGCGCCGGGGCCGTCATACCGGCCCCGCCGCAGGCCAGTCAGATGGGACGAGATGCTAACCATCCTCGCCGCGACGTTCGCAGAGCATGAGATCGCGCAGGCGCCCCCGCTGCCGCTACGGTGGAGCCGCGAGACCGACTTTACGATCTCGGCGATCCAGGCCCTTGACCCCTACCTGAAACAGTGCCGCCTATACACGTACCGGCAGGGCTATCTGCCCCAGCCCGTCGTCCGGTTCACCGGACAACGCGACACCTCCGGCCACCTGGCCGACGGATTCCTCACCGCGTTCGTCAACGTTTCCTGCGTTCTGCCCATCGGCGGCCCAGTCCAGCACGCCCAGATCCTTGACACGTGGCTGACTGCGCTGTCGCGGCTTGGCCTGCATGCCCGCCACGTCGAAATCCGCGGTGCCATCACCCCCTGGCAGCGGCGCGAAGTCCGGGGCGTCACGCTGCGCATCCGTCACGGTGGCCTCGAAATCGGGGACATAGTCCTCCTGTGGAATGCGGACCGTCCGTCGTTCATGGCTACCGACCTTGGGTCGGGGCTGGAGCGGCTGCGCTGGGCAATTACTCGCATGCCCTGGTCTTTCGTCGTTCACGGCTCTCTCGCAGATCGGGCCGATCCGGCCGTCCTCGACATCATCCGCGCGGCCACCCTGATCGCCGGAAGCGGAATCTCGCCCAGTGATCGCGGGCCCGGCAATGCCCTGCGTCGGCTGGCCCGGTCCATCCCCGCGCACGAAGCCGCACTCGGGCTGAGCGTCGCGGTCCGGTCAGCGCATGCCTACTGGTCCCGGACAAGTCAGCTGCAACTGCCATGGCCAGAGGTCTGCCAGATGCTCGACAAGGAGGCGTCGCATCCCCAACTATGAAGCCGCGCGAGGACGATCGCCAGGCGGCTGGTCCGCGGGCGGCTGAGTCAGAGGACGCCCGGCGAAGTAGCCGAGTCTCAGGACGCGTGCTCTAAGGCCATGTCCGGTAGATCTTCAGCATGCTGCGCGACGGTCAGGATCTGCGGGACACGGCCTAGTCGTTCGGGTCACCGTTGTCGTCGTCGCGGCGGTTGCCGAAGCGGTTCATGAGCCGCTCCCCGGCGCCTACCGCCGATCCGGCTACGCCGCGCACGGCGCCGATCAGCGGGTCGGCAGAGCGGCCCCACGACTCCTGGTAGGACTTGGCCGCGGACTTGAACTCGTCGCCGACCGAGGTGTTCTTGTCCGAGTCGCGGCGCGGGTACTGGCCAGCGAGGATGTCGCGGTACTCGCCGTCGGACGCCCACCGGTCAAGCTCGGCGAACCGGACCACGGCGAACGGGTGCGTCGTCCCCTGCAGCTGCAGCAGCTTGATCAGGCCCTCGCGCACGTCGGGAACGCCGTCGTACTCACGCGCCTGCTCCAGGAACGCGTCGTGGCTGAGCTCGGTGAGCTGCGGGCCGCCCGCGGTCTTCATCAGCGCACGCCGCGCCGCGCCCACGTCCTGCCCCGCAAGCAGGCCGGCCCGATCGCAGGAGAGCTCGGACTTGCGATACCACTCCTCCAGGCCCCAGATGACGGCCTTGAGGCCGACCCAGGCGAACGGGACGAGCGCGAGCCGCGCGGCCAGGCGCACCAGGTGGAAGAGCATCGTCCGGTAGACCGAGTGCCCGGACAGCACGTGCCCGAGCTCGTGGCCGATGACCCAGCGGATCTCCTCGGCGTCCATCAGGTCGACCATGCCGGTCGTGATCACGATGAACGGCTTGTCCGTCCCGAGCGCCATCGCGCTGACCACCGGGTCCTGGCTGATGAACAGCTCGGGGACGTTCGGCAGGTCGAGGATGTAGGCGCCGTCCAGCAGGGTCTGGTACAGGTGCGGGAACTGCTGCTCGGACGCGCGGACCGAGCTCGCGAGGAACATCAGCCGCAGGCTCCGGTCGTTGAACAGCCCGGCCAGGTTCTTGAGTATCACGTCGAAGCCAGTCAGCTTGCGCAGCGCGACCAGCGCGGAACGGTCGGCCGGGTGCTCGTAAGCGCGGGAGCTGATGTCAGGCAGACGAACGCGAGAGCGATCGGGCACAGTGTTCATGCCGTCATGCTATGCGCCATAAGGAAGGATGACCGGCATGGTCGCGATGAGTTTTGCCGATAATTCAATTCCCCCGATGTTCGAGCCGCAGGCCGAGTCCATGCCGCCCGAGCAGCGGGCCGAGCTGCAGGCAGACCGGCTGCGCGGGCTGGTAGACCGGCTCCTGGCGGCGGGCGGGCTGCAGGCGGGCCGGCTGGCGGAGACCGGCGTGACCGGTGGCGCGGACGTGAGCCTTGACGGCCTGGCAAGCCTGCCGACGACGACCAAGCAGGACCTGTGGGACGCCTATCCGTTCGGGTTGCTGGCCGTGCCGCGGGACGAGGTCGTTGCCGTGCACGGGTCGAGCGGCACGGGCGGCCGGCCGACGCTTGTCTCCTATTCGCGGGCGGACATCGCGCTCTGGTCGCGGATGTGCGCGCGGGCGCTCGCGGCAGCTGGCGCGGGTCCCGGCACGATCGTGCACAACGCCTACGGATACGGGCTGTTCACCGGCGGGCTGGGCATCCACCAGGGCGCGATCGAGCTCGGCGCCACCGTCGTCCCGGTGTCGGGCGGGATGACCGCGCGGCAGGTGACGCTGATCGCGGACCTGAAACCGCAGATCCTCACCTGCACGCCCTCGTACGCGATCCGGCTCGGCGAGGCGCTCGCTGAGGCCGGGCTGACTCAGGAGACCGGGCTGTCGCTGCGGGCCGGGGTGTTCGGTGCCGAGCCGTGGACCCAGGAGATGCGCGAGCGGATCAACGACCTGCTCGGCATCCGCGCGCTTGACATCTACGGGCTGTCCGAGGTGATCGGCCCTGGAGTGGCGTCGGAGTGCATCGTCGCCGCTGACGGCCTGCACGTTAACGAGGATCATTTCCTGGTCGAGGCGCTCGACCCGATGACCGGCGAGCCGGTGCCCGAGGGCACGCCCGGTGAGCTGACGTTCAGCACGCTCACCAAGGAGGCGCTGCCGCTGCTGCGTTACCGGACCGGCGACATCGCCGCGCTGCGCGGCGGGGCCTGCCCTTGCGGGCGCACCCTGGTGAAGATGACCAAGGTGACCGGCCGCAAGGACGACATGCTCGTGATCCGCGGCGTCAACGTCTACCCCAGCGAGATCGAGCGCGTCCTGCTGGCCGAGCCCGCGGTGTCATCCGACTACCTGCTGGTCATCGACGAGAGAGAAGGTGGGCGCGACCTCATCGCCTGCTGCGAGCAGGTAACGGAGCCCTCGGCCGGCTCGACGTCGCAGGCCGGCCTGCGGACAGCGCTGGAACGCAACCTCCGCGAGGCTCTCGGCCTGCGGGTCGCCGTCGCCGTCGTGCCGCCGGGATCGGTGCCCCGGACTGAGGTCGGCAAGGCCGTAAGGGTCCGGCGCTGGTCGGGCGGGGAGCCGCCGGTGGCGGGCCTGGCGGACTAAGCGCGGGTCGGCCCGGAGCTGCGGGCTAGAGTCGCAGCCAGGAGCGGGGTCTTGTTGGTGAGGGGAGTGCCGTGACCGGCGCGGCGAGGATCGGCGTGATGGGCGGGACGTTCGACCCGATCCATTACGGTCACCTGGTCGCGGCGGGTGAGGCCGGGCGGGCGCTCGCGCTGGACGAGGTGGTCTTCGTCCCGGCGGGCCAGCCCTGGCAGAAGGGTCAGCGGAGCCTCGCGCCCGCCGAGGACCGGTATGCGATGACGCTGATCGCGACCGCCTCCGATCCGCTGTTCTCGGTCAGCCGGGTCGAGATCGACCGGCCCGGCGAGACGTACACCATCGACACCCTGCGCGAGCTGCGAGCCGAGCGCGGCCCCGGCGCGGAGTTCTTCTTCATCATCGGCGCCGACGCGCTGAGCCGCCTGCGCACCTGGAAAGACCACGAGGAATTGGTAAAACTCATGCATTTCGTGGGATGTACCAGGCCAGGGCATCAGCTCGGAGATGCGGGACTGGCAGATGGCCAGTTCACGCTGGTCGAGATCCCCGCGCTGGAGATCTCGTCGACCTTGTGCAGGGAACGGATACGAGCCGGGCTGCCGATTCGCTACCTCGTGCCTGACGGGGTCATCAGTTACATTTCGAAGCGCGGGCTGTATCGGGACTGACCGGACGATCTGGCGGGAGAGCCAGGCGGGAGACGGACTTGCGGCTTGAGGGAGTTGGCAAGCGGTACGGGTTCGGGTTGCCATGGGTGGTCCGCGACGTGACCCTGGAGATCAGCTCCGGCGCGCTGGTGCGGTTCGAAGGCCGGAACGGCAGCGGCAAGTCCACTCTGCTGCGGCTGATCGCCGGGGTGTTCGTGCCGAGCCAGGGGACGGTGACCGGCAGGCCCGTGATCGGGTACGTGCCCGAACGGTTCCCGCCCGCGCTGCCGTTTCCGGCTCGGGATTACCTCGCGCACCTCGGGCGGGTGCACGGGCTGGCCAGCCCGGAGCTCGCGCGGCGGATCGACACGTGCCTGGAACGGCTGGGCGGAACCGAGCTAGGGCACGTTCCGTTGCGGGCGATGTCGAAGGGGATGTGCCAGAAGGTCGCCGTCGCGCAGGCACTGCTACCCGGGACCGGGCTGCTGGTGCTCGACGAGGCGTGGACCGGGCTGGACGCCGAGGCCAAGGCGGCGCTGGACCAGGTCGTCACCGAGCGGCTCGCCGACGGGGGATCGGTGGTCTTCGTCGATCACGATCCGGCGCGGCTGGCAGATCTGGGCGCCGAGCGCTGGCGAATCGAGGGTGGCCGGGCGAGCCGGGTCGGGACTGAGGGGGCCGGCGAGGCTGCGGGCGCGGCGGAGGGCGGGCAGTGAGGGCGCTCATCCGCTACCAGGTCGCGCTGCTGCTGCGATCGCACCGCTGGATCCCGCCTGCTGTGCTGTTCGCGCTCGGCGTCGTCGGCCTCGGCGACGTGCGGCAGCCGCTGGGCGGCGGGCTCGCCTCCGGGCTGAGCTGGGCAGCGCTGATGCTGGTCCCGGCGGTGGCCTGGCTGACCCGGTCGATGCTGACGGCAGAGCCACCGGAGGCCAGGGCCTGCGTGGCGGCGGCCGGCGGGCCGTGGCGGGTCCAGATCGCCGCGCTGATCGCCGCGCTCGTCGTCGGCGCCGTATTCGGGCTGGCCGGAGTTGCCTGGGAGCTGTTCAGCGCCGGAGTGGTGCGGACCCTCGGGACGCACGCGATCGAGGTGGGAGCAACCTTCCGGGTGGTCGTCGGCGGACTGCTCGCGGGGCTGATCTGCCTGCTCGTCGCGTCCGCGATCGGAGCACTGTCCAACCCTCCGGTGATCCGGCGGCCAGGGGCAGCAATGCTGATCACGACGGCGGCCGTCGTAGCCTCGCTGGCCTGGGACATATCGCCGGCTAACGCGGCGCTGCGCAGTCCTGGTACCGGCGTGCGGGGGAGTTCCTGGCCGCCGGGCGTTCCGCTGGCCGCATCAGTCGTTCTGCTCGTGGTGGCATGGTCCGTTTCGGGCTATTTCGCCGCGCGCAGGGACGGTTAAGTTCGGCGTGGCTCGCAGAGCGGGATACCCTGAACTTGCCGCTGTGGCTTTCTTACCGGGTCCGCAGGTCCGGGTTGTCGCAGCTTTCGCGAAGGAGGACACGCAGCACTCGTGACTGCCACAGACCGGGCCACCGAGCTCGTCAAGATCGCGGCCGCAGCCGCGTCGGACAAGCTGGCCACCGATATCATTGCTTACGACGTCAGCGAGCAGCTCGTCATCACTGACGCCTTCCTGCTCTGCTCGGCCGCGAACGACCGGCAGGTACGAGCCGTCGTCGACGAGATCGAGGACCGGCTGCAGAAGGCCGGCGCCAAGCCCGTACGGCGTGAGGGCGAGCGCGAAGGCCGCTGGGTGCTGCTCGACTACCTCGACGTCGTGATCCACGTTCAGAACGCGGAGGAGCGGGTGTTCTACGCGCTCGAGCGGCTGTGGAAGGACTGCCCGCAGATCGAGCTGCCCGAGGCGGTCACCGCGGGCAAGTCCGCCCGGGACCGGAGTTGAGCGGCGGGGCCGAGCGGTCGGGGGAGCGCCGGGCAGCTGCCGGGCCGGGGCACGCGAACCTGATCCGGCTGGTGCTGTGGAGGCACGGGCAGACGACGTTCAACGCCGAGCAACGGTTTCAGGGGCAGCGTGACGTGCCGCTGAACCCGCTCGGGCGGGCGCAGGCCAAGCGGGCCGCGCGGCACCTGGCCAGCCTGGAGCCGACCGAGATCTGGTCATCGGATCTGGCCCGGGCGAGTGCCACCGCCGGGTACCTGGCGCGGCTGACCGGGCTCTCGGTGCGCGAGGATAAGGATCTGCGGGAACGGCACGGCGGTGCCTGGGAAGGCCTGACGATCGACGAGATCCGCGAGAAGTACCCGGATGACCTCGCCAAGTGGGAGCCGCCGGGCGGCGAGACATCGGAAACCGTGGCCGAGCGGACGTCGGTTGCGCTGTCGCGGATCACCGACCAGGCGGCGCCTGGGTCTCTGATCGTGGTGACCGGTCACGGTGCGTCGCTCACATGGGGGATGTCTCGGCTGCTCGGGCTCGACGACCGGGTGACCGGCGGGATGGGCAACTGCTGCTGGACGCTGCTGTCGCGCCGGGCCGGCGGGAGTACCTGGCGGCTGCTCGAGTACAACGTGGGGGCGTTGCCGGAGCCGATCGAGCTGGCTGAGCTGGGCGGCGAGGACTGAGGACACGACCTAAGGGACATCGGGAACGAAACGATGCTTACGGGCACGGCCACCCGGACGCAGGGACTGCCTCGTTTCTTGTACACTGGCGTGGCGTTGTCGCCGGGGCCGCCTGGTCACTGGCGTGGCGCCGAGGGGCTATAGCTCAGTTGGTAGAGCGCTTGCATGGCATGCAAGAGGTCTGGGGTTCGAATCCCCATAGCTCCACTCCCAGGTCAAAGGCATAATTCGAACAAATTATGATTGCCGCTCTTGATGCGCGACTGGCATGTCCGTCCTGCCTCCGCTATACGCCTGAGCGTGATTCCGCAGGTCAGCGGCCTAATCGGTAACTCCCGCCCGCGGCTGCCTGACCGCTTGCGCCGCCTGCAAGAGGCCTGGCGTTAGACGTCACTGAAGTTCCAGTTCACTGGCCTAATTCGAATGTAAGGGTGCCGGGTACAGCAGCAGAGTACCGCAGCGCGCATGTCGGGAGCCCTGTGCCAGATTGACCCTGTCCAGTGCGGGCATGGGTACTTGCGCGAGGAGCCGTGCTCGAACTTGGCGAAACATCCAATTCGGCGCGCGGTTGCACTCGTGACTGCTGCAGGAGAGGGTTTGTCCCGACCGCCTGCGGACGTCCCGAATTCGCTCGCGCCGTCGCATGCCACGGACCCATGATTGGGTGCGTGAGCACCCCGACCCCAAGCGCAGCACAGCGCCTCTACGATGCGGCTGCCCGCTGGGTCGGCCGCTACGCCAGGCTTGCTGACCCAAAGGACCTCATCGATACCGCCGCACAGTGCTTGGCCGAAGACCTCGACTCGCCCAGCCTCCGAATTCTGGCCGGGGCGAGTTACTCCGGCACGGCCGACGAGATCGGGCCGCTGATTGAGTCCGCACTTGTCGAACTTAGGATCCCGCAGCCCGGCACGATCGAACCGTGGAAGCACGTGGTCGCCGGGGGCTGCACCTACTTCCGACTCCCCACTGACACCGTCCGATTCGAGATCCGGCCCGTGACTGACCTATTGATCGACGGGCACGAAGTCCTCGTCTACGTCAATGACGTGGAGATGACCTCGGTCGGCGCGGGAATGGGCATGGATCCCTTCGACATCCTGATCCCGAGCAACCGGCTGGTGGCCAAGCCCGAACCCCACCGTGTGCCAATCGCCCGCTGCGACTGCGGCACGTATGGATGCGGGGCGACTGACATTCTCATCGTGCGCGACGGTGACGTCGTCCACTGGGAGTGGGAGATCGAGGTCCCCATCAACCACGGCGTCACCTTCCGAGCCGATCACTATGACGCCGAGGTTTCCCGCCTCGAAGCCGATCACTCTGTGGGAACGCCCGGAGGACACCACCGCCCGGTACATCCTGCACCGAATCGACCAAGCGGCGCTCGCGGACCTTGGGCTCACGGTCAGCTGGGCGGCCAAGGACTACGCGAGCCACGACCAGTTCAAGATTGCGCTCTGGACCGGCGGTCAGGACCCGCATAGCGTCGGCTATCAGGTGTTCCTGCGGGTGCCGTGGCAGAGCCGCAGCCCTGAAGTCGTCGCCGAGGAGGTAGCGCGTAGCCTAGCGCAGCCTCCCGACACGTGGCCCGTCACCTTCCACTGCACCGACTCCGGGATCGACACACGGCCACCCATGGCCGGACCACGGTGGCGTCGGGAGCACATCGGATGAACCAGCGGGCCTTCGGCAAGGTAGCGGCCGACACGTGCCAGGTACCCTGCCGCGGCACGACGCAGTCGTTCAGCGCAGCTAATGCCACCGTCTGGATCGAGCCTTACTTGCGTGTGTCAGTCACCGATCCGCTGGATCTTGACGACGAGGACGAGGTCATTGCCGCTCCGGGCCTGTTCGAACGCGGCGTTAAGGTCGGCGCTTCTCGGCATGCGAGCGATGCGGCCACCGCCAGCCGCTTCCAGATCATCCGGTCGGCGGCGGTATCGCCGGACTGAGTCAGCGACCGGCAGCCACGCAGATCGGCGGTTCTGGCACGTTCCCGCCTTGCAGGGCACCGTGGTCGCTTCATGTGCAGAACGAGCCTTGCTAACACGTGTCGGTCGCCGATCCACTGGATCTTGACGACGAGGACGAGGTCGTCGGGCGGGTAGATGAGGAAAGTGACCAGACCCTGGCCGTGGGAGCCGAATGGCAGGGTGCGCAGGGCTTGTGGCGGTTCGCCGGGCTGGCGCTGGTACTCGGCCGGGTCGACGATGACCACGGCATCCATGAACTCGGCGAAGGATTTCATCGCGGCCTCGCCTAATCCGGCGAGCTCGCCTTCTGCTGGCTCGTCCAGCTCCCATCCGAACACGCGTCAGATGCCGTACCGTTCGCGGACCTGCGTACGAGTCACTCGCCGGACTCGGGGCGGCGGGCCTTCGGTGAGGTAGCGGCTGACGCGTGCCAGGTACTCGCGGCGAGCAGCGGGGTCGCGCCAGGAGTCGGCTTCGAACCACCAGCGGCGGACGGTATCCAGCAGCGGGCTCAGCTCACCGCTGGCGCGGGCCTGCTCGAACGCCGCGTCGAGGTCGGTGTCGTAGCGGCGGAGCGTGTCAGCGTCGGCGTTGGCGGCCAGCACGGTCCTGATGGCGGCAGGGGTGCAGGCGGGCCGTGGTAGCGGGACAGACTCGCCCGGGTGCAGTGCGGTCACAGTCCACCTCCCGGCAGGTCCAGGTACGCCTAGCATAGCCCTGGCTGCCGACAGAGAAGGTAAGGCGTCGACAGCCGATCGCTGCGAGGGTCGTGCAGGAAGTACAGCGCGGAAGTACCGCAACCGACGCGGACGAGGACGCACCGGGGTGCACGGGCTAGGACGGTGACCTGCGGCGATGGACTGCGGTGGACGTGCGGCCGGGTGATGGCATGCAAGAGGTCTGGGGTTCGAATCCCCATAGCTCCACATTCTAGCAGGTCAGAGATATGTTTAGAGTACCTGATCGAGTCCGGGCACGCCGCTCTATATGCTCTTGATCCCGGCCGCTTCCGCGTTTCCGCAGGTCAGCGGGTCTCGCCGACCTCTTGCATTGCGGGCAAGTACGCTCCAGGCGTTGTGGCATCCGTGCAGGTCAGCGAGCTCATGTCTGGTGATGCTGGCCGTGCGGGAGCAAGCAGGGGAGCAAGCAGGGGAGCAAGTCAGGCCGGCGCGGCTGGCCACGGCCATCAGGGCGCCGACCTCGTTCGCGCCTGGTCGATCTGTCCGGTCAGGCGGCGCGCCGTGGCGCGTCCCGCGGGCGCGTGCCGGCCGGGCTG
>DASWAA010000383.1:0-7517 GCA_036391385.1 Streptosporangiaceae bacterium | reverse complement strand
GCTGACCCGGTCGGCTGGCTGACCCGTGAGCCTGACGTCAGCCTGCGCAGGCACAAGACCTGGATGCTCCGCGTCGTCGACCCGGTGGCCGCCATCGCCGGCCGTGGCTTCCCGGCCGGCCTGCGGGCGCAGGTGCCGCTGCTGCTCGCCGACCCTGACCTGCCGGGCAACGCGGGCATGTATCTTCTTTCCGTCAGCGACGGCCAGGGTTCTCTCATTCCAGGCGTAACGGTGCCTTCCGCGGAATCGCCCGCCGCTGGGCTGGTCGGTTCCGGGCCGGTCAGCCCTGTGCCGGGTAGTTCCGGGCCGGTCAGTTCCGGGCCGGCCGGGTCCGGGCCGGTCAGGCTCGGGCCGCGCGGCCTCGCCGCGCTCTACGCCGGGACGCCGATGGCGGCACTGCGCCGTGCCGGGCTGGCCTGCGGCGGAGAGCCGGAGGCCGATGACCTGCTGGATGCCGCATTCGCCGCCGAGCCGTACCTGCTCGACTACTTCTGATCGGCATGCCGCAGGCGACACGCCAGGACCGCTCTAGTCCAGCGCCGCGCCGCGCAAAGCCGGTAATGTCGCAGCCGAACACATGTTCGTCAGCTGCTCAGGAGTGACCATGCGGGTGCTCGGCGTCGATCCTGGCCTGACCCGGTGCGGTCTCGGTGTGGTCGAGGGCGGCCCTGGCACGACGCTAAAGCTGATCGGCACCACGGTGATTGGCACTCCCGCTGGCGCGGAGATCGGTAGCAGGCTGCTGGCGCTCGAAGAACAGTTCGACGAGTGGATCCGGTCTTATCGGCCGGATGCCGTCGCCGTAGAGCGAGTGTTCAGCCAGCACAACGTCCGTACCGTGATGGGCACGGCCCAGGCCGGCGCCGTCGCGATCGTCTGCGCGGCCCGGCACGGCGTGCCGGTCGCGCTGCATACGCCGAGCGAGGTCACGGCGGCCGTGACCGGGAGCGGCCGTGCCGACAAGGCTCAGGTGACGAACATGGTGACCAGGCTGCTGCGGCTGTCCGACCGGCCAAGGCCCGCCGACGCGGCCGATGCTCTCGCGCTGGCGATCTGCCACCTGTGGCGCGGCGGCGCGCAGGCCAGGCTGGCGGCCGCCAGCGAGGCGGTGGCGAGCAGGAACCCGAGAGGAGCAGGAACCTCGTGATCGCGCATCTGGATGGCCTGGTGACGACGGTCGCTCCCGAGGGGGCCGTCATCGACGTCGGCGGAGTCGGCCTGCTCGTGCAGTGCTCGCCCGGCACCCTGGCCGGCCTGCACCCGGGGGAGCGGGCCAGGGTGTGCACGTCGCTGGTCGTCCGCGAGGATGCCCTCACCCTGTACGGCTTCGGCAGCGAGGACGAGCGCAACACCTTCGAGTTGCTGCAGACCGCCAGCGGTATCGGGCCCCGGCTGGCGCTGGCGATGCTGGCGACGTTCAGCCCGGACGAGCTGCGCCGGGCGGTAGCCGCCGAGGACGTGACGGCGCTGACCAGTGTGCCGGGCATCGGGCGCAAGGGCGCACAGCGGATCGTGCTCGAGCTCGCTGGCCGGCTTGGCTCGCCCGGAGATGGGCAGGCCGCGGGCACTGCCCTGGCCAGCGCCGCACGCGCCAGGGCCGGCGCCGCGGGCGGCCTGGCCGCTGTGACCTGGCGGGAGCAGGTGCGAGCTGGCCTGGTGAACCTGGGCTGGCAGCCCAAGGATGCTGACCAGGCGATCGCGATGGTCGAGCCGGAGCTGCTGGCCGTCCCGGCCGAGGCGCATGCGGCACCGGACGGGGTCGCGGTGGAGGTCGACGTCGCCGTGGCGCTGCGGGCAGCGCTGCGGGTGCTGGGGCGGCGATGACCGGCACGGACGCTGACCGGTTCGTCTCACCGCTGGCCGACGCCGACGAGCGGCAGATCGAGGGCGCCCTGCGGCCCAGGCAGCTCTCGGAATTCGTCGGCCAGCTCAGGCTCCGCGAGCAGCTCACGCTGGTGCTCGAAGGGGCGATGCGGCGCGGCAAGGCACCCGATCACGTCCTGCTGTCCGGGCCGCCAGGGCTCGGCAAGACCACGATCGCCATGATCATCGCTGCCGAGCTAGGTGCGCCGCTGCGGATCAGCAGCGGGCCGGCCATCGAGCGAGCCGGGGACCTCGCCTCGGTGCTGACCTCGCTCAGCGGCGGCGAGGTCGTCTTCATCGACGAGATTCACCGGCTGGCCAGGCCAGCCGAGGAGATGCTGTACCTGGCGATGGAGGACTTCCGGGTCGACGTCATGCTTGGCAAGGGGCCTGGAGCGACCGCGGTGCCGCTCGACATCGCGCCGTTCACGCTCGTCGGCGCGACCACGAGGGCCGGCCTGCTGCCGGCGCCGTTGCGGGACAGATTCGGCTTCACCGGGCACCTGGACTTCTACGACGCCGCCGAACTCGGAGTGATCATCCGCCGGTCGGCCGGCCTGCTCGGCGTGACCCTGCTTGACGAGGGCGCCGACGAGATCGCCGGACGGTCCCGCGGTACGCCGCGGATCGCGAACCGGCTGCTGCGGCGGGTGCGGGACTTCGCCGAGGTCCGTGGCGACGGGGTGGTGAGCCGGGATGCTGCCCGGGCCGCCCTGGAGCTCTACGAGGTGGACGAGAGCGGGCTTGACCGGCTGGACCGGAGCGTCCTGACGGCACTAGTGCAGCGGTTCGGTGGCGGACCGGTCGGATTGTCGACCCTCGCCGTCGTGGTCGGCGAGGAAGCGGAGACCGTCGAGGTAGTGGCGGAGCCGTTCCTGGTGCGGGCCGGCCTGATGGCACGTACGCCCCGGGGACGGGTGGCCACTCCCGCCGCCTGGGCGCACCTGGGCCTCGAGCCGCCCGCGCCGGGCGCCGTTACGGCTGGATCCGGCGAGCCATCCGGGGATGGCCAGGCTCCCATCACCTTGTTTGACTAGGGTGGGTATTGCTGGTGGGCCAGACGGCGAAATGCCTGGTCGCACGGCACGAAATATCACAAGTGGTTACGGCCCGGTCACGATCACTCGACGAAGGTCGTAGCCTGTTTGTGCGCGGCGCTCGCGCCGCTAAACTTCGGCAGTTGGTCTTTCCCAGCCGCACGGCGCCACCGCCGGTCCGACCGGTAAGGTTCCTGCGCTGCAACTTGGCCGCTGCGCCATCAAACTGGAAGGAACCCCCGTGATGGGGACTATGACTCTCGCCGCCGTCGGGCATCTGGCGGCTGGTAAGACCCAGTCAGGTAGCTCGCCGTTCACCCTGATCTTCCTTGTCGTGGCCTTCGGCCTGGTCTACGTGCTGTTCATGCGACCGCAGCGGGCCAGGCAGCGCAAGGCCATGCAAACCCAGAGCCAGGTCATGCCGGGCCAGCGGATCCGCACCACGGCCGGCATGTACGGCACGGTGGTCTCGGGTGACGATCGCGATGTCGTGATCGAGGTCGCTCCTGGGGTGCATGTCACTATGCTGCGCAGGGCGATCATGGAAGTGCTCCCCGACGACGCGCCGGACGATGTGATGCACGACGACATGCCGCACCACGAGGACCTCGTCGCAGAGCATGGCGAGGAAGCCGAGCAGGAGCACGAGGACACCACGCCTGCCGACGACCAGGACCTCAAGGACCGCAAGAACATCTAGCCGCGCCGCGGGCCGATCACACCAAAGGACAGGCACAGGTGGCTCCCCCAAGCAAGAAGTCGTCCCGGCCGCGCAGTACCGGCTCGCGGCCGGGCGGTGGTAACCCGAAGCAGAGCGGGCCTGTCTCCCGGCCCTGGCGCTACCTGGCCGTCCTCGCCGCGCTGATCATCGCGATGCTCGCCGGGGTGGCAGGCAGCTTCAAGGTCGGCCTCGGCCTTGACCTGTCCAGCGGCACCGCGATCACGATCAAGGCAGTGGCGCCGCACGGGACGCCGACGGCCGCTGAGATGAGCCAGTCCATCGCCATCCTGATCAGCCGGGTCAACGGACAGGGCTTCACCGGGGCTACGGTGCGGCAGCAAGGGACGAACTACATCGTCGTCTCGGTGCCGGGCAAGAGCGCCCAGGACATCTCGCCGCTGCTCAGCTCGGCGGTGCTCCGGTTCCGCCAGGTGCTGCTGACCGCGCCTGGTTACCCGGTGACGCTCCCGGTAACGCCGCCGACGAACCCGTCGGCCAACCCGTCGCCAGCGCCGAGCGGTTCGCCGTCACCGGGCGCCAGCCCGTCCTCCAGCCCGAAGGCGGCGGGCAGCCCGAGTGCGTCCCCCAGCCCCGCCGCTTCGGCCCATGTCAGCACCCCGGCGAGCCCGAAGCCGTCGGCGAGTGCCAAGGCGGCGGGCGGGACTGGCCAGGCGACCGGCTCCAGGCTGCTGGCCGGAGGCGGGCAGGCGAGCCCCTCGCCGTCAGCGAGCGCGAAGACGTCGCCCAGCGCGTCACCGTCGGCCAGCCCGTCGCCCTCGGGGTCACCGTCACCGTCCCCGAGCGTCGCCACCACGACGCGGCTGCCGACCGCAACCGACGCCTCCGGGGACATCACGAAGGTGACGAACCCTGCGGTGATCAAGGACTTCAACCGGCTGAACTGCCACAACAAGAACTGGCAGGCCCAGATCTACCAAAATAACCCGAGAAAATACGATGCCCCCGGGTCGCAGATCGTCGCGTGCGACAAGCAGGGCTTCAAGTACGTGCTCGACGTCGCGAAGGTGCTCGGCACGAACCTGAGGAACGTGAGCGCAGGCATAGACCAGCAGAACGGCCAGTGGGTGGTCAACTTCGGCCTCGACGGTCCGGGTCAGAAGGCGTTCGCTGTGCTGACCACCGAGATGAACCAGAAGTACTTCAACCAGACGACGCAGCAGATGACCTCCCAGCTCGACCGGTTCGCCATCGTGCTCGACGGTAACGTCATCTCGGCGCCGCAGGTCAATTCGCCGATCGTGGCCGGCCAGGGTCAGATCACCGGCAACTTCAACAGCAAGTCTGCCAACGACCTGGCGGCCGTGCTGAAGTACGGCGCCGTGCCGCTGGCGTTCCTGCCGCAGTCGACCACCTTTGTCTCGGCCCAGCTTGGCTCGGCTCATCTCGAGGCTGGCCTGATCGCCGCCGCGATCGGCCTTGCCCTGGTGGTGGTCTACTCCTTCCTGTACTACCGGGGACTCGCTGTCGTGTCGGTCTTCAGCCTGGCGACCGCCGCGCTGCTGTCCTGGCTGGCGGTCATCCTGCTGTCCAAGTACGAGGGCTTCACGCTCTCGCTGGCAGGCGTGGCCGGACTGATCGTCGCTATCGGCATCACGGCTGACTCGTTCGTCGTCTACTTCGAGCGACTGCGGGACGAGGTCAGGGAGGGCCGATCGCTGCGGGCAGCCGTCGAGCGCGGCTGGGAGCGGGCCAGACGGACCATCCTGGTCTCCGACACGGTCTCGTTCCTCGCGGCGCTGCTGCTGTACATCATCGCGATCGGCGACGTCCGGGGATTCGCGTTCACGCTCGGCCTGACCACGCTGATCGACATCGTCGTGGTGTTCCTGTTCACCAAGCCGATGGTGTCGCTGCTGGCCAGGACCAGCTTCTACGGCCGCGGTCACAAGTGGTCGGGGCTTGATCCCGCCCGGCTCGGGGCCAAGTCACCCTGGCGCGGCTCGCGCCCGGCTACGGCACAGCCGGCCGCGGGCGCCAGTGCCTCGACCGCCCGGACCACCCCGAAGGAGGCGTGATGTCCAGGCTTGGCACCATCACCGGGCGGCTCTACCGCGGCGAGGTGTCGTTCGACTTCGTCGGGCGCCAGAAGCTGTGGTACAAGATCTCCGGCGTGATCCTGCTGGTCGCCATCGCGGCGCTGATCTTCCGCGGCCTCAATTACAGCGTCGACTTCCAGGGCGGGTCGGTCTACAACTTCACCGCGCCGCACGCGACGGTCGGCGCGGTGACCAGCACGGTCTCCCATGCTGGCGCTGGCCAGAACATCACCGTCCAGCAAGTCGGCACGTCCGGCTGGACCGTGCAGACGCCGGTGCGGTCGCAGAAGATCCAGTTCGCGGTCCAGAACGCGATCGCGAGCCGATTCCCGCCGCTCAAGCCCGGTCAGGTGAGCCTGCAGTCCATCGGGCCAAGCTGGGGCAGCCAGATCTCGCAGAAGGCGCTTGAGGCGCTCATCGCCTTCCTTTTCGTGATCGTGGCGTACCTGTCGATCGCGTTCGAGTGGCGGATGGCCACCGCCGCGCTCGTGGCACTGCTGCACGACATCGTGATCACGGTCGGCGTCTACGCTCTGCTCGGGTTCCAGGTCAGCCCGGCCAGCGTGATCGGACTGCTCACCATCCTCGGATACTCGCTGTACGACACGGTGGTCGTCTTCGACAAGGTCAGGGAGAATACCGCGGGCCTGCTGGCGACTAGGCGCACCTCCTACAGCGAGGCCGCGAACCTGGCGCTGAACCAGACGCTGGTGCGGTCGATCAACACGTCGCTGATCGCCTTGCTGCCGGTCGTATCGATCTTGCTGGTCAGCGTCTTCAAGCTGGGACCGGGCGAGCTTGAGGACCTGTCCCTGGTGCTGTTCGTCGGTATGCTCTCCGGCACCTACTCCTCGATCTTCATCGCCACTCCGCTGCTTTCCGACCTCAAGGAGCGCCAGCCCGAGTACCGGCAGCTGCGCAAGCAGATCGCGCAGCGCGCGAGCAGCGCGAAGCGCCAGGCCAAAGTCGTCGTCGGCGGCGGACCGGCGGCCGGAGCGGCGACCGGCTCGGTGGCCGACGAGGGCGCCGAGATCGCCGAGACCGAGGCTGTCGATGACGTCGACGCGACGACAGCGCCAGTCGCGGCCGGTCGCCCGGGCGCGGCGGCTGGCTCGCGGCCCGCGTCGGGTCCCCGGCAGCAGCCGAGGCGACCGACCTCGTCGCAGCGCCGGCCATCGGGCAAGAAGAAGCGCAGGTAGTAATCGTGTCAGCGACGCGGGCGGGGGCCGGTAACCCGGAAGCCGCGGCGGGCCAGCTGGGCGAGGTCGCAGAGCTGATCCGCAGGCTGATCAGGGACGTGCACGACTACCCGCAGCCGGGCGTCGTGTTCAAGGACATCACGCCCCTGCTCGCTGACGGCTCGGCCTTCGCGGCGACGATCGCCGCGCTGGCCGCCGGGCACGAGCGGGTCGACAAGGTGGTGGGCATCGAGGCGCGCGGCTTCATCCTGGCCGCGCCGGTTGCCCGCGAGCTCGGAGTCGGCTTCGTGCCGGTGCGCAAGCTGGGCAAGCTGCCAGGGCCGACTCATGCTCAGTCGTACCAGCTTGAGTACGGCACGGAGACCGTCGAGGTACACGTGGACTCGTTCGCCCCGGGGGAGCGAGTGCTGCTGATCGACGACGTGCTCGCCACGGGCGGCACCGCGGCGGCCGCCGCCGAGCTGGTGAGGCGCTCGGGTGCCGAGGTAACTGCGCTGAGCGTCCTGATCGAGCTTGGTTTCCTCGGCGGTCGCGCGAATCTTCCCGGCCTGGACGTCCGCGCCCTGCTCGGGCTGTGAGGCAGAGTCGCTGACCTGCCCTGCCGGGGCGCGCTTGAGATCGTGGTCGTTTTTCAGTCGGA